>NZ_JBGSQY010000055.1:0-64943 GCF_041737835.1 Bythopirellula sp.
GGATACTGAAGATGGAATGCTAGCCATAGCCAAACGGAATCGTGTTGGAATGGTTCAGGAGTAGGTGGCCATGGAATAAGCAACTTAAAAGTATGACCCAGAGGTTGCGATTCCAGCTGGTGGAGGGCGGGGGCATCCGCGTAGGCAGTTAGAAAATTCCAGAGCCAAAGCCTTCACCCCGTTCTCGGTGTGGGGTGATGCGGGGAGTGCTTGGCACCTGCGTATCGGAAGTTTTGCCCTGGGACTCGTGTGGGGTCGGATGATGGTGGGGCCGGTCGACACGTGTTTCTCGAGCACGCTGTGGCAAACTGGCGGGGAGATCGTCTGAATAGTCGGCGTCCACATCATCGTACCGCGAGACGTAATCAGGATCTTTGGAGCGCTCGAGTTCGTCATAAAACTCATTGATGACGTAGTCTTGAATCATTTCGCGGCAATGCGAGTTGATCGGATGCGCTATGTCGGCGTAGAGCTTCGCGCGACCATCGGCATCCAGTGGCATGCGATCTTGCGACAAGCCGGCTCCACACTGGTTGCAATATTGGGCCCGCAAGTGATTCTTCATCCCACACCTT
The DNA here is from genome assembly GCF_041737835.1 of Bythopirellula sp. Lineage (NCBI taxonomy): Bacteria > Pseudomonadati > Planctomycetota > Planctomycetia > Pirellulales > Lacipirellulaceae > Bythopirellula > Bythopirellula sp. The sequence continues at coordinate 576 of NZ_JBGSQY010000055.1, forward strand.
GGGCAATGTGACGTGAGTTTGCGGCTGGGCATGGCCACAAACGGGCCGTTGGACCCCTCGATGATTTTCAAATCTCGTACGACGAAGCAATTATCAAAAGTGATCGAACAAAACGCTTTGAGTCGCTCGCCCGGATCTTCCATCAGTTTGATTCGCACCTCGGTAATATCCACGGTAAGTCTCCTTGCGAGGTGAAACGCCTTACCAGCCGCTGGAAGTTGCCAGCACAGTTCCCAATTTTTGCGCGGAAAGCTGCCGAGCGATCCGCCGTGCCTGATTTGCCGAACGGGCGACTCCCACCAAAGTGGAACCGCTGCCCGTCATGAGTTGTCCCCAACAGCCCGCTTGCGCGAGCGTTGTTTTGATTTGCGAAATCTCGGGCGCGAGTCGCGCTGCCGCGGTTTCGAGCCGGTTGGTCATCCATTGGCATGCCCGAGCAATCGCGCCGCGGTTGAGCGCGGCGATGAGCTGCGACAAACACGAAGCGGATTTCTCGGCCCGCTCGGATGAGAGAGCGCCCCGTTCACCAAGTTCGGCAAATACCCGCGGCGTCGACAAGCCAAAGTCGGGTTTGACCACCACGAAGTGCAAATGAGGCAGTCCCCCCAGGGGTTCAATCCGTTCGCCGCGGCCTCGGCAGATCGCCGGGCCTTGATTCAAAAAATAGGGGACATCGCTCCCCAATTCAGCCGCCAAATGGGCCAATTCCGCGTGGGAAAGCCCGGCGTGCCACGCTTCGTTGGCCAGGAGCAAAGTAGCCGCGGCGTCGCTGCTGCCGCCCCCCAGGCCGGCTTCCTGAGGAATTCGCTTCACCAGATGGAAGTGGCCGTGGGGTTTGAGGCCGGCCTTGGCCGCGAGCAGTTTGGCGGCTCGGGTGACGAGATTGTCGTGCGGATCGATTGACACCTGAGGGCGAAAACCGCCTCGAGGATGGCAAGATTCGATACTGAGGGAGCACTCGGTGGAAAGGCTAGGTGACAAAGAATTGGAAGGCGACCATGTTAGCTGGTCATAAATTCGCACCGGGACCAGGAGGGTTTCCAACTCGTGGAAACCGTCGGTTCGTTTGCCAAGTACTTCCAGGTACAGGTTGAGCTTTGCCGGAGCTACGACCTCCCAAGCGGTACCAACCTTGCGGGGAACCATGGTGCACGTCCAGAATCGATATCAGCAGAAGTCGCTGGCCGAACCCAGTGTTCGGCGCCAACGCGACTTTTGAATTCCGATCTACCGCTTGTGACCCGCTGCAAAAAAAACAGCGTGCCACACCCTTGCGTATCAGGATCAATGCGTACAGTCAGCTTAAAATCTTATAGGTATAAATTGTCAATCATGAGAAGCGAATGATAACTGCATTGAAGTTAAGGCGACCGCTGGTGTGAACATTGCGGCGAGCCTAACCTCAAGTGCCAGCAAATTTTAAGACGATTCGCGGCTCAGGTCAACGGAAGTCTGGGGCGAATTCCCAGCCGGCGGTTTAGGCGAGCAACTTTGCCGCAATTGCACGCAATTCGGTTTGAATTGTGTCGATCGGGCGGTCGGCGTCGATTACGTGGACTGAACTTCCCATCACTTCGGCTTCTGCTAGGAACCCCGTGCGGAGCCGCTGGCGGTAGTCATCCCCCCGTTGTTCAATGCGGTCGAGCGTGTCTCCCATGCGTTCCCGGGCCCGCTGGGGGGGCATGTCCAAAAGGAAGACACAGTCGGGGAGCAACCCCCCCGTGGCGATTCGGCCCACGTCGCGAATCTCGCCAATGTCGACTCCACCCGCGTACCCCTGGTACACGATGTTTGCGAGCAGAAAGCGATCGGAAATGACAACCTGACCGGTTTCCCTGGCCGGGAGGATCACTTCGGCGACCAATTGCGCCCGGGCGGCCATGTAGAGCAGCATTTCGGTGCGCGGGGCGATCTGCACCGATTCGTCGCTGTGCAACACGATTTCGCGCACCCGCTCGCCGAGCAAGGTGCTCCCCGGATCGCGGCAAGTGACGATCTTATGCTCCGCCCCAACGAGCCACTCCTGAAAGAGCTGCATCTGCGTGGTCTTGCCGACGCCGTCGATACCGTCAAAGGAAAAAAACATGCCGTGCGTGCTCGTAGCGGGCTAGGGAAGTGAGCGATTGTTGTACACGATTGGGCCCGCTTGTGGGAGTGTTGGCGGCTCGCTACGAGCCCGCGTAGATTTTGTGCATATTGGCGGCACGTTGGGCCACGAGCTTGCGGAGCTTCGCGGGGCGTAACACTTCGGCCTGATCGCCGTAGCCAAGGATCCACCAGCCGATCTCCTGCAGGCCGGAAACCTGGGCGTGGAATTCGAGCGTGCCGTCGCTCTGCCAATGCAGCTCTTGAGTTTTGTGCCACATGACTTCGGCGACATTTTGTGCCACGAGCGGCTGAAAGCGCACCACCACGTGATGATCGGGACCAGCGTCAGGAACCAGATGCCAGGCGTTGCCCAGATGTTTTTCCAAACTGAAGTCGCGGGGGATGGCGTAGCGTTCCTGCAAAGGTTTGATTTCTTTGATCCGCGCGAGATTGAAAGTGCGAATTTCACCATGCAGCGCGCTGCGGCCGATCACATACCAACTCCGCCCACTGAAGAGCAGTTGATAGGGACGTAGCTTCGTGCGAATGGTCTCCCATTCGGTGAGACTTCCATAAGTAATACGCACCACGAAATGCTTGGCGATGGCATCCACGAGCGTGCGATATACGTCGTCCTGTCCTTCGAGCGGGCTAACTTTATTCAGGTTGATTTGAATCGCGCGGGTCACTTCACGGAGCTCTTCACGTAGTGCCGCGGGGAAACTGCTTTCCAGTTTCAGCGCTGCTTGGCGGGCCGGTTCGCTGAATGGCAAGCGTTCGCCTGTGGTGATCTTGCTGGCGAGCGCAATGATCGACAGGGCTTCTTCGGCCGTGAAGTTCGTGGGGGGCAAGAAGAACGCGCTGGGGATGAAGTAGCGATCTTGATCGCTATCGAATTGCAGCGGCACACCCGCCGCACGGATAGTTTCCAAATCGCGAAAGATCGTGCGACGACTCACGCCGCATGATGCCGCGAGCCCCGCAGCATCACGGCCGCTCCCCGCCTGGAGCGTTTGCAGCAGCTTCAGCAGTCGTGTGATTCTCGTGAGATTCATCGTTTGGTTTGACGGTTCCGGGCAATCCTTGAGTTGTCGAGTCGACCCATTGGGTCGATTCTTGACGGTTAGGATTGCGGAACGGGTTTACAGGAGTGGCGTTGACTGCTGGTGTGTTCGTTGGAATTGCTGTTGGAGCAGCGACAGCTTGTGTGGCTGGCACGGCATCCGTGACAAAGCCGATTTGGCTGACGGGTGCAGTATTCAGCGGCGCGGAATTCAGTGGTGTGGGCGCCGCGGCAGTCGCGGGTACCTCGGCGTAACCATACGAAAAATTATCCTCGGCAACAGGGAGATTAGCGAAATTAATTTCTTGGACGTTGGTATTTAACGACGCACCGTTGGGGTTATACGAACCGCCGTCCGTCGACTGTGGTTCGGGCATGGGCATTTCCAGCGAGTTGTCCTCGGGCGATTGAACACCCTGGGGTGCTGGCATACCTTGTGGTGTTGGCATCGGGGTCGGCACGGCTTCAGACGGCGTCGAGGACGCAGGCATATCCATGAACTGACCCACGGGGCCGCGGCTGATCACGTTGGGACGCGAGTAGCCATAGTCGATAAACGTGCTGGCGTCGCGTTGGCGGGCCCGACGCAGGGCGTCGAAATAAGCCTTGGCTGGCCAGGGGCCTTCCGCTAGGTACACGCCGTTGTATTCCAGCAGCGATCCCTTGCGGTAGTGAACACGCATTATAGCTCGGTTGTAGTCGACAAGCGAACGATAATAGGCACTTTCAGCCTCGGCACGACGCCGCTGGGCATCGAGCAATAGATCGATCGGCACGCGGCCCGATTCGTAAACCGTCCGAATCGCGTCGACTTCGTCCTGGCTGGCCACGCGGCGATTGAACAGGCTTTGAGTATTCACAAAGTTGAAATCGACGTCGCGAATCGTTTCGCTGATTTGATGAGAAATATTGAGTTCCAGGTCTTCCAGCACAGCCCGTTCGCGAGCTAACAACAATTGGTGATGGCGAACGCCGGCTAAAGCACTGCGGAATCCAAGGGGCATCGTGAACTGCACGCCCAACTGCCATTCTTGATAGTTGCCATCTTCCAACACGCTGAACGCATTCGAGCCAGGTCCGAAGGGGGCCGTATTGGAACTGCCGATCAGGTCTTCACCAGCACCGAGCCAGCGATACGTTCCCGACGCATCCAAGCGAGGCATCAGGTTGTTCTTCGTGGCGATCAATTCCATCTCGCGGCGCTTGATTTGCCATTTTTGATTGCGAATCTCCGTGCGGCGGGTTAACGATTCCAAATGAACCGAGGGCCAGTCAAAGGCGACTTGAGCGGTCGTCGGCTCGTCGACGGGGCGAATCAGCCGACTGTCGGTCGCGGCGAGCCCCATCTTGTAGCGGAGTCGGCTTTCGATGCGGAACAAATTCGTGAGGGCCGATTCCACCTGCGAACGGAACAAGAAGTATTGCGAACGAGCTTGAGCTTCCTTGTCGGCTTCACCACCTTGAGTGCCCACGCCTTTGAGGGCTTGCACTTTGCGCCAAGTTTCCAGCGCGCTGTCACGACCAATCTTACGGGCATCGAGATCGCGATACGCGAAATAGAGTTCCCAATAGATTTCTTCGACTTCGAACATATTCTCTTGAACAGCTTGCTCGAAATCGGTGAGCGCGATGTCGGTGCGAATCCGCGAGATGATCACACCGTCGATTTGATTGGCTCCGCCGTTGGCATATTGCTGGAACGAAATGGGACCGGCAATGCGGTTGTATTGCGTGCCGGCACCTTGCAACAACGGTTGATTGAACGACGCTTCAAAGTTGGTGAACCAGTCACCCTTGGTGAGCCGGCTGCCGTTGTTATTGAAGTCGTAGAACGTGTTGTGGCGGAAACCAAACGTCGAACCGTTGGCGGCGGTCTTGGATATCCCTGCGGTGTAAGTGTTCAAATCTTGATGCAAGTCTTGGGCGAATAGCGTGTCGGCCAAGCCACCAAAGTTTTGGGGGCGGTTATTCTTGTTAAACGTGGCGGCCGCATCGAGTGTGGCATCGAATTCCGCGAGGGCCGCTTCAACGCCCGTGCCGCTAAAGGGACTGCCCGTTCCCGTGCCGTTGCCACTTTCCACCAGGGCCGGATCGTACACCGTGGGAACGGCGCCGGGGTTTTGCGTGAGGACTTCAGGCGTCGCGACCGCGATGTTGCTGCCGCCGTCGGTGATCCGACCGCCCAGTTGCCGCATGACTTTGCTGTTGGTGAGCGTGATCCGTGTCACTTCTTCGAGCGTCATGTCGACGATGTCGAAGTTCTCTGAATTGGAGATCGTTAATGGAGCGAGCGCGCCCGAGACTTCGTCGAGCGGAACGGAATCGACGTCGGGATATTCAATTTCGGTGGCGACGTCGAGATAGTGCGACAAATCTCCCTTGCCCAAGATGTTGCCATCCTCGGCAAAGAAATAGGGTTGAGTCGGCGCACACCCACTGACGAGCGTCAGCACGCAGAGTGCAAGTGAGATGGCCGACCGATTTTGCCGCGTCATGATGCGTTTCCTGCTTCGCGGTTCGGTTGTCGCAACCGATCCACGAACCACCAGGGGGTGACAAGGGCGACCTCGTCCACGGCTCGCAACTTGCGCTGCATGCCGTTGTCGTGGTCCCGTATCCCCCCGGGCGGCCTCACTCGCTAGCAGGCGGCACTATCTCGGGAGAGAGTGCGCGCACGGCTGTCGAGAAAGACAGTACAACCGTTATCGACGGCCTAATCGTTAGACTTTGACATTGTTGGAGAAGAATCCAAAGTGCAGCAGTGCTGGCGCAAGCATTGTAGGTGCTCAACGTAGCCGGACCGCAACGCCGGTCCGGGGCCCGGAGGGACGTTGCCCTCCGGCTATGCTCTAGAGATTCATGCCGGAGAAGCCGGTGAGATCGGAGAGCCGTTCGATTTGGCCCAGGTCGGTGGTGCGTTGGGTGAGTTGCCCGGCGGCGATGAAGCGATCGAATTCAATCGCCACGGCCTTTTCGACGCGGCCTTTGAACCACGCTAGCACGGCCTCGGGCAGCCCGCCGCAGGTGTCACTTACCAGCGTGACGTTGAGGTCGGCCAGCTCGGTGAGCATGTCGCTCGCGTCGGTGCGGACGGTTCCTTCAAAATCGAACCGGATCATCCCATCGATTTCGCTATTGGCGAGCCGGAAGATGCAGCGGGCGTCGTACAGGAAATAAGTCCGCTCGGGACCGTATTTTTCGAGCGCCGCCACGAGATGTTCGTAGCGGGCACGATACACGGGGGACGCATCAATCGGCGCATCCAATCGTCCGACGGCTCGTAAAGGGAGACAATCGAAAGTTATTTCGACGACAGGTTCCATCTTGAATATGGCCTTCAGCCAAACCCTCGTTACACGGCCCGAACCTAGGGCGTTGCCCTAGGCTACGGTGATGAAGGCCTTCGGCCAAAAAATCTGGCCAACGGCCACTCGCATCGTAGCCTGGGGCATCGCCCCAGGAATAGATGTGCCTCAGCACTTTTTGGCTGAAAGCCAAATTCAACCAAATCGATGCAGTGGGGTCAAAATCAGCTTACGGGACGCGATAACCCAACGTCAACCAGCCGTTGTCGCAGTCGAGTTGCGTGAGAATTAGCGTGAGCTTTTCCTCGCCCTTTTTGGGAAGTCGCAAGGCTGGCAACGGGATTTCCTTGGGAAAGCCAGCTCCTTCGGCAGCACGCTGGTTGAGGTTCTTCGCGATGTTGTTGCGAATGCCAACCTGTTCGCCGGTGAGCCGTTCGTCCCACCGGGGGTCGAAGCCCGTGGGGAAGACTTCTACGTCGCCTTCGCGTTCGAGCACGACTTCGTTGCCGTCTTGAATGATGCGATAGGTCACGAGAAAGTCCCAGTTCTTGAGCAGCTTCTCATCGTCGATGTTGCCTTGCAACTCGGCCAGCCGCATGCGAATGAACAGCTTTTGATCGGCAAAGCTCACACTCGCCGGGGCTTCGCTATTGAGCAAGAACCGCCAAGGACGGAATTCTGACTTCTCTTCCTTGGGAGGCGCGGGTGGAGCAGGCACGATCACAATTTCGGGCGTGGGCATTTCGTCGTCATCAGCCGCTTCCCGGGGTGACTTGGTCGACATCTCGCGAAGCCACGGTGGGACATTTCCTTCGAGCCGTGGTGCTTCGTCGGCAGTGTCTTGCCGCAATGTTACGCCGCCCAGCAATGTGGGGAGGAAATTGTTCACGGCCGTTTGATGAAGTTGGACCGTAAGATCATTTTCCGGCGAACGCTGGGGTGGTTTGGTATCGGTCGCGATCTGGCGATGCGAAGCCAAGATCAATTTCGAGTGAATGCCTTCTTTATCGGAATTCAGATCAATCGTATTGGTGAGCAGAGCCACGCGCTGCAAAGGATAACGGAGCTTTTCTTCATAACTCACTCGTCCGTTGGAAAGGGCGGTGACCACCTGATCATCAAAACTCTCAGCGATCTTTCGTTCGGCGTGCCGCGAGGCGATCCGCTCGCTTTGGGACTTGCTTTCGCGAACCTTTTTCCAGGCGATTTTCTCGATGAGTCGCTTGCCGAACTTGCCGCCCGTTTTTTGCACGCCACGAATGTGCGTGCGTGTATGAGCGTCGACCGTGAGACCCACGGTGGTGAATTGTTCGTCGCTGATCATCAGCCGTTTGCTGGCCCAATAATCGGTCGTGCCGCTGGCAAACACGTTAACCGGCTTCTTGTGGGCCACGGTGCGGGAATTGATGACACCCGTGAGGAACATGTCGAGTTTGATTTGATCGGTGGCTTCTTGTGGCTGGAAAGTCACGAGGCCGTTGGTAATCGCCGTGCCCCGAATCGTTGCACCGAGAATGCAATCGCGCACCGGGCGGATCTGGCAAACGGGCCCGGCAAGTTCATTGAGCGCATCGGTCGTGACGTCGGTGATCACGTTGGGTTGGGAATAGCTCGCTCGGATGACACCCACTTGATCGGTGGCTTCTCCCAAGTTGTCGATCGTGGCGATCGCCTTGCCGATTTTCAACGTTGTCTCGACCGTTGGTTCTTCGGTATGGCGGCGAAGTTGTTCGTCGAGGCTCTTGGCAAATGCCGAAAAGATCGGAGCCGTGTCGCGTCGCGAGGCCAGGGTATGCCAGTAAGCCAGATCGCGGTACTTGTCGATGGCCTTGGCGGTGCGAGTGAAGACGGGAAGTTCCAAGCCCGGGTGATTCGAGCGGAAGCGGCGGAGCACGTGGCCGAGATTCTCAAGACTCGCGCCGTCGATCTTCGCATCGTCGGCGAGTTGCGGTTCCAGCAAATCCCACTTGAGGTAGCGCTTCCAGTCCTTTTCCAACTGCGAACCCGGGCCGAGGGCTTTTTCCAGAGCGCGGGCGCTGCCGACAAACTCTTGGCGATAGGGGGCGAAGCGCTCGTCGGAGATCGGTTTGTGGCCGACGGCCGCCGCGGTGAAATCGGCCGGTTTGGCGTCGGCTGGAGTGGGGGCCTGGGCTTGGACCGCGCTACTGAATACGAACAGGAAAAAACCGGACAGCGCCAAGCCGTTGACGCGCTGGGAGTAATGGTGCAACACGACGTGATCCTCGTCGGAAAAGTAGGCCGGGTAAGTTAGGACTAAGAAATAAGGCGGGTTGGGATTGCCGGTCTGGCAATATAGCAAACCAGATGCCGCCTCTCCATCTTTCCTAGTCACCAGGCATGCAAGTATAGTGCACCCAGTTTGACTGTCCTACGCCGATTGTCCAGCTCCTGCGGTCTTTTCTTGATTTTTCGCGAAACGAACACGTGGTGTGGCAAAAAGGCAACGCCGTGGGGCAAGAAAATTTGAGCCGAAACGCGCTAGCGTCGGGTGAATTTGGGACACGGTCTGTTTGAAGAACCCGCAGCTAGCGCCGTTCGGCTCAGGAAGATAGGCTAGCGGCCTTCGCGCAACAGATCGAAATATTCTTCGGCGTGTTCACGGCGCGATTTGGGGAGTTCGTCGATCAACTGGGGATCGGTGGGACTTGTCCCTTCAGCAGCCATCTCGGTTTGTACGGCGGCAGAAACTTTGCCGCGGATGTTGGGGCCATCGGCTTCACCGGCATACACCAAGGGGCCCTGCCCTGTTTCTTGCTTGACGCGCGAATCGCGGAATTTGGCGTCGATGTCGCTGTCGTCGCGTTGTCCCCAGGCGGTGCCCTTGCCCATGCCGCTGCCGCCGCCCTTCTTGGCTTGTTTGTTCGAGGCACCCTTGGCGGTTGATTGACACGTTTTGCAACCTTGGCCCGAGCATTCTTGGCAAGCCATCGCTTCCTTGGCGGCTTGCATTTCGGACATGGCCGCGTCGAGCATTTCCCCTTCTTTCATCGCCTGATCGAGCGATTCCATCTGCTGCGACATTTGATCCATGGCCTCGGAGGCCTTTTGCATGTCGCCCTGCTTCATTGCTTGCTGAGCTTCGCCCATTTTCGAGGCGAGCCCTTGCAGCTTGTCCATCTGACTTTGCTGGGCCTGCATCTGATCGAGCTTTTGCTGCATCTCGCCCGCTTTGGCGTGGTTGCCTTGCTCTTGCTGCTTTTGAATTTGCTTCTTGAGCTCATCCATCGATTGATCGCGGGCTTGCTTGGCCTCGGCTAATTTCTCTTGCAACTTCTTGAGTTGTTCTGCGAGCGCCTGCTTTTGCTCTTCGCTGAGCTTGCCGGTTTTCATTTGTTCTTGCAGCGACTTGAGTTCTTCGAGCGCCTTTTGCCAATCCCCTTCTTTCATCGCTTCGGCCATCTTTTCGGCCGGGCCCCGATTGAGCTTGTCGAGATTGGAGAGCTGTTTGCGCATCGAATCCTTGTTGCCGACTTCGCTGCGGCGCTTTTCCAGCTGCTTGGCCAAGTCGTTGAGTTTGACGAGCGATTGCTTTTGATCGGCGGCCGGATTCTTGCGGAGCTTTTCGGTTTCCTTTTCGAGTTGGTCGAACAGGCCGGCTGTTTCTTTGAGGCCTTTCGCGGCGGCTTGCTTCTTGCGTTCGACGAGCCGCTTCTTGAGATTCTTGCTGACGTTGTCGCGTTGTTCTTTGGCTTGTGCCACGGCGTTGGGATCGACGCTGCTTTGTGCCGTGGGATTGCCGACGAAACTCATCAGCACGAACGCGAAAGCCGTTGTCAGCACAGGAAGCCATTTGCGGCGGGGCAGGGTGATGCCAAATCGCGAACCGACTTCCACGCGCTCAATCGCACGCGCGGCATCGCTTAGCAATGCTTGTCCTGCAGGGGTGGCGGCATCGTCGGGGGAAAGGGCCAAGCTGCTCGAAACGCGCTCCCGCAGGTCGAAGCGATTGTCGAGTTCCACGGCGGCGTCGAGCGTGCTGAGGCCGCGGACAAGTGTCCAAACGAAAGCGGCAATTACTCCGCCAACGACACCGGCCATCGCACAAAGCATCGTCCAATTGCTGGGCAGATTCTCAATCACAAAGAATTTGGGAACCGCGATCGCTACCACCGCCACGGCGAGCGTGACGAACAAGCAGGTGAGGGCTCGATTCAAAAACAACTCAAGCCACAATCTTTGACGGGCGCGGGAAACCTGAGCGAGAATCTGATCCATGGCTGCCTCGGAAGCGGAGCAGGAAGTGACGCTCTTATTTTATCGGGTGGGAGGAGGTAAGTCACGCTGGGGGGGGGGACATGTCATCCCGAGGGAGGCCTACCGACCGAGGGATCTGGTAGAAAGTGCCAAAAAGCTTCGAAAACCTGCAGTGATGGAAGCTAGATTCTTCTAGTCGTAGAACTCCTATCAGAATGACATGTGCGCCAAAATCCGATTAAAGGCGGCGGTTGAATGCGGTAAGATGGGTAGTGGTAAAACAAGGTAGAATAAGAACATGACCGAAAAGCATCTGCCCACTCCTGCGGAACGACCCGACACCGATGTAGTGCTCTACGACGGACATTGCCGATTTTGCCGGCAGGGCGTGCAGAGCCTGCTCTTTTGGGATTGCCAAAAGAAGCTGTCGTATTTGTCGTTGCACGATCCGGAAGTGAAACGGCGGTGGTCCGACATTTCGCACGACCGACTGATGAAAGAAATGTGCATCATCGACCGCGCTGGCCACCGCTACTGGGGACCGGAAGCGGTTCGCTATCTCACCCGTCGGCTCAGGCGACTGTGGTGGGCCGCGCCGTTTGCCTACTTCCCGGGGAGCATGTTGCTCTGGCGACCCCTTTATCGATTGGTGGCAAAAAACCGTTACCGCTTTTTGGGGAAGACGGCCGCCTGCGACGAGGGTGGCACATGCAGCTTGCATCGATAGCGAATTCAGTTATTTGAACTCGTGTTCCTTCGCCGGGAACTCGCCGCTGCGGACTTCGTCGCGGAAGTTTTTCACGGCGTCGGTGACGACGGATTCTAAATTCGCGTATTGCTTCACGAACTTCGGCAGGTAATCGGTTTTTAGGCCGAGGATGTCGTGTAGCACGAGCACTTGGCCATCGCAGCCGGGGCCGGCGCCGATGCCGATCGTGGGGATCGTGGTCTTCTCGGTGATGCGAGTCGCCATTTCTGAGGGGATGCATTCCAGCACGATGGCGAACGCCCCCGCTTCGGCGGCCGCGCGGGCATCGTGTAGGAGGGCCGCTTCGTCGCGCTGCACGCGATAGCCGCCGAGTTGATGAACGCTTTGGGGACGCAAACCACAATGGGCCATCACGGGAATCCCCGCCGAGACGAGGGCGTTGATCGTGTCGGCTTGATCGGCGCCCCCTTCGAGCTTCACCGCCTGGCAGCGCGTTTCTTTGAGAATTCGCCCCGCGTTTTCAATCGCCTTGTACGTTCCCAAGTGATAACTGGGGAACGGCATGTCGACCACCAGCAGAGCATTCTCGACCGCGCGGCCGACCATCTCGGCGTGATAGATCATTTCGTCGAGCGTCACGGGTAGCGTGCTGTCGTGGCCTTGCACAACCATCGACATGCTGTCGCCGACGAGCACGGCTTCGACGCCGGCTTGATCCACGAGCCGTGCAAACGGATAGTCGTAGGCCGTCACCATGGTGATCTTCTGTCCCGTGCCTTTGAGTGAGGCGAACTTGGGGACCGTCATCCGGCTTTTACGGCGTGGCGATTTGTCTTGAGAATTTTCTGTGGCCATAGATGCAGGCTAACTCACACGAGAAGCGGAAGATAGGGGTTGAACGCAAGGGCGTTGGGCATTCCCCCACAGGGACGCGGTTGCCAGAATAAGGTTCATGTTTGAGACTTTCGAATCGCTAAGCCGGCATGCGGCATTGAATAACCATTTGAATGTGGCTGATCGGCTGACGCGGATTGCTGGTGCGATGCCCACGGCCGTGGCGGTCGCTTGTCCTGGCCATGGCGACGTGGCGGGTCAGCACAGCTATGCGACTTGCACGTTCGCGGAACTCGAAGCCGATGCCACGGCCTTGGCGCGGGGGCTCGTTGATTTGGGCGTGACGCCGGGGATGCGGCTCGTGCTGTTGGTGAAACCGGGGATCGAGTTCGTGAAACTCGTGTTTGCTCTGCTCCGTGCGGGGGCAACCACGGTGTTGATCGATCCGGGAATGGGCAAACAGCATTTGGTGAATTGCCTGTCGGCGGTCGAGCCTGCGGGGTTTGTGGCGATCTCACCGGCCCAAGCCGTGCGGACACTTTTGCGGCGGCGATTTCCGCTGGCCAAGCTCAATGTCACGGTGGGGCGGCGTTGGTTCTGGGGAGGGAAGACTTACAAGCAGTTGCTCAAGGCGGGGCGAAGTTCGACTACATCGTTGCCAGTCACGCAAGGCAGCGACGCGGCGGCGATTATTTTTACCAGCGGCAGCACTGGTCCGCCGAAGGGTGTGCTCTACACACACGAGATTTTTGAAACGCAGGTCGCAGAGATCGAACGGGAATATGATCTGCAACCGGGCGGGGCTGACTTGGCCTGCTTCGCGTTGTTCGGGTTGTTCAACTCGGCACTCGGAGTGACAACCGTCTTTCCCAAGATGGATTTCTCGCGGCCTGCGTCGGTGGATCCCAAGAAGCTGCTAGAAACCGCGCACGATTGGCGGGTGACGCAGGCGTTTGCTTCGCCGGCCGTGTGGAACAAGTTGAGCCACTACTGTGAGGTGCAGGGCGAACAGATTCCGACCCTGCGGAAGATTTTCTCCTGTGGCGCGCCTGTGTCAGCGGAAGTTTTGCAACGAACGCTTGCTTGCACGGACGCCTATGCCGAGATGCACACGCCCTACGGGGCGACCGAAAGTTTGCCCGTGGCGACGATTGCTGCGAGCGAAGTTCTCGGCGAAACCGCCAGCGAGACGGCACGCGGGAAAGGGGTTTGTGTTGGGCGGAAGTTTGAAACCGTTGAGTGGAAGATCATTCGGATCACGGATGAGCCGATCCAAAGCATCGCTGACGTTGAAGAACTTCCGGTGGGTCAGATTGGCGAGTTGATTGTGAAGGGGAGACAGGTTTCACCGACGTATGTGACGGGAGATTCTGCGAAACACAATTCACTGGCAAAGATCGTTGACAAGCGAGCCGGCTCGTCCCCGAGCCCGAGTGTATGGCATCGCATGGGCGATGTCGGCTATTTCGACGAGCAGGGCCGCTTCTGGTACTGCGGACGGAAGAATCATCGCGTCGATTCAGCCAACGGCACGTTGTTTACCGAGTGTGTGGAGGCGATTTTAAATCAGGCAAATTGGGTCGAGCGAACGGCGTTGGTTGGTATTGGGCCGCGTGGATCACAGGTTCCAATTGTCATTTACGAAACAGAGTCAATTACACATATCTATCCAGCCCACGGCGAACCTCTCATGCCTGAGGATGTGTTTCGTGAGATTCCAGGGGAGATGCAAGGGATCGCCGAGAAACATGGATTTACGATCGGTATTTTCTTGCGACACAATCAGTTTCCCGTCGACGTGCGGCACAATTCAAAGATCAATCGTGAGGCATTGGCGGCGTGGGCGGAGATGGAGCTCGCGAAGCAGAAGTTGGGTTGATAAGTAGCCGCCGGCGCAAGCCGGTGGTTGGAGAGGTTTGAACCACCGGCTTGCGCCGGCGGCTATTGAACATGAAAGCACTAGTCACAGGTGGTGGAGGATTTCTCGGGCGAGCGATCGTCGAGCAACTTCGCGCGCGCGGTGATGAAGTGCGGAGTTTTGGCCGCGGCGCGTATCCAGATCTTGTCGCGCTGGGCGTGGAAGTCATTCGTGGCGATGTGCGTGATGCCGGCGCTGTCAGCAAAGCATGCGAAGGAACGGATTGTGTGTTTCATGTTGCCGCGATCGCGGGGATTGGCGGGCCTTGGAAACGATTTTACGAAGCCAATGTCGTGGGGACGCAGAACGTGTTAGCTGCGTGTCGCGCGCAGGGCGTTCCCAAGCTGGTCTACACCAGCAGTCCCAGCGTCACCTTCGCGGGACGGGATCAATGCGGCATCAATGAACAGCAAGCCGTGCCCGATCTTGATTGGCTTGCCGCGAACAATTGCCACTATTCGCGCAGCAAGGCCGTGGCCGAGGCTGAAGTGCTAGCCGCGAATGATTCGCAACTGGCGACCTGTGCCTTGCGGCCGCATCTGATTTGGGGGCCACGCGATCAGCATCTCATTCCGCGTTTGATCGCGCGGGCCAAGTCGGGCCGTTTGCGCCGTGTGGGTGACGGCACGAACAAAGTCGACATCATTTATGTCGACAACGCGGCCGCGGCCCACTTGGCGGCGGCGGATGCACTCGCCAATCAGGTTTCTCCCGTGAAAGGAAACGCTTACTTTTTGAGCCAAGGCGAGTCCGTGAATTGTTGGACTTGGATCGACGAGATTTTGGCGCTGGCGAACTTGCCGCCGGTGAAAAAGTCGATTTCGTTTCGCGCGGCTTTGCGGCTCGGCGGACTCTGCGAGGCGGTTTACGGCTTCGTGCGAACCACGCGCGAGCCCCCGATGTCCCGGTTTTTGGCGTGGCAACTTGCCAGTTCGCATTGGTTCGACATCGGCGCCGCAGAGCGGGATTTTGGCTACGAACCGCGGATTTCCACGGCCGAGGGGATGCAGCGGCTCGCCCAATGGCTCGCCGTTTCAACGACCTAGCCGGTTTTCGCCGGTCGAATTACAATCAGCAGCTTGATTTTGACCCGCTTTTGCCAGTTATAGACCGCCAGACCGAGGACGCCGTGTATCGAACCCATACCTGTGGAGAATTGACCGAACAACATGCGGGTGAAACCGTCACACTTTGTGGCTGGGTCGATAGCTATCGCGATCATGGTGGCGGATTGTTTGTCGACTTGCGCGACCGCTATGGCCTGACGCAGATTGTGTTCAATCCTCCCGACACTTCGGCCGAGGTGATCGAGCAAAGCAAATCGCTCCGCGCGGAATATGTGATCAAGGTGACGGGCGTTGTCGCCGCGCGGCCCGAGGGAATGGCGAATCCACGGATGGCGACCGGCAAGATTGAACTGCGGGCCGTGACGCTCGAGCTACTAAACAAGTCGTTGGTGCCGCCGGTTTCGCCGAGCTCGCTCGAAGCCCCCGGCGAAGATTTGCGGCTCAAGCATCGCTATCTCGATTTGCGTCGCCCGGCGATGCAAAAGATTATGCTGCTGCGTGCCGCGCTCATTAAGGACATGCGCGATTACTTCGAGGAGCACAATTTCATCGACGTCGAAACTCCCGTGCTAGGTCGCAGCACGCCCGAAGGGGCTCGCGACTACTTGGTGCCCAGCCGCGTGCATCGGGGCAAGTTCTATGCGTTGCCGCAGTCGCCGCAACTCTACAAGCAGATTTTGATGATCGCCGGTTACGACCGTTACGTGCAGGTGGCCCGCTGTTTTCGCGATGAAGATTTACGGGCCGATCGTCAGCCGGAATTCACGCAGCTCGACGTCGAGATGGCTTTTGTCGACGCTGAAGACGTGATCGGCATGATCGACGGCTTGGTGAAACAACTGGCCAAGTCGCATCTGGGAATTGATTTGCCTACTCCCCTGCCCCGCATGACTTACGACGAGGCGATGGAGCGATTCGGCCATGATGCGCCCGACCTGCGTTTTGGGATGGAGATCATCGATTGCACGGATCTCGCCGCCAAGGCCGAGTTCCGCGTGTTCCAAAGCGTGGCGAGTTCCGGTGGGCGCGTGCGGGCGCTGAACGTGAAAAAGGGGACCGAACAGTATTCCCGCCGTGGTATCGACGGACTCACGGAATATGCCGCCGACTTTGGCGCGAAGGGGCTCGCCTGGTTCCGCGTGGAAGAAGATGGCACGCTGGGTAGCACAATTGCCAAGAACTTTACGCCCGAGCTGCTCAAGGAATTTGCGATTCGATTGAATGCCGAGCCAGGGGATCTGCTGCTGTTTGTGGCCGACACCTTCCCGGTGACCTGTAAGGCGCTCTATGCGTTGCGTTCGAAGATTGGCCGCGAGATGAAGCTCTACGATCCAGCGACGATGAATTTTTCGTGGATCGTGGAATTCCCGATGTTTGAATACGACGACGAGGAAAAGCGCTGGTCGGCGATGCACCATCCGTTCACCGCGCCGCGGGATCAGGACCTCGCGATGCTGGAGACGGATCCCGGCAAATGCCGTGCGAAGGCTTACGACTTGGTCGTGAACGGCTATGAAGCGGGGGGCGGCACGATTCGTATCCACGACGACAAGATTCAAAGCAAAGTGTTTTCGCTGTTGGGGATCGATGAAGCGACGGCCAAGGATCGCTTCGGCTTCTTGCTCGATGCGCTGCAATACGGTGCCCCGCCCCACGGCGGCATCGCTTTGGGAATCGACCGGGTCGTGATGTTGTTTGGGCAACTCGATAACATCCGCGACTGCATCGCATTTCCCAAGACGCAAAAAGCAAGCGACCTCATGACCGAGGCCCCCGGTGCGGTGGACCTCAAGCAGTTGCGCGAACTGTCAATCAAGCTGGCGGAGTAAGCTTTGGAACGGCAATGGGACATTGCCGGCTAACTTAGCGTGGGCGTTTCACTGCGCCGTCGTTTTCGAGTTGTTCTTGCCATTCTTGCACCAGTCGCAACGCGTCGAGTGGCGTCGTGTTGTTGAGATC
The DNA here is from genome assembly GCF_041737835.1 of Bythopirellula sp. Lineage (NCBI taxonomy): Bacteria > Pseudomonadati > Planctomycetota > Planctomycetia > Pirellulales > Lacipirellulaceae > Bythopirellula > Bythopirellula sp. The sequence goes on from NZ_JBGSQY010000055.1 coordinate 17,734, forward strand.
CATCGCGCGGATTGTTTCCAGCAGCGGGTGATCCATCGTTTCGAAGAGCGTCATCTGCAGGTGATGACCGTTTTTGGAAGGGGGATGGGGGAGGGAGGAAGGTGGAGTTTCGTGTTGGGCTTCGAGTTGTTTGAGAATCTCCTCAGCCCGTTCGTTGACTTCGCGGGGCACGCCGGCGAGTTGAGCCACGTGAATGCCGTAACTTTTGTCGGCGGCGCCGGCAATGATTTTGTGCAGGAACACGACCTGACCCTGCCATTCCTCGACCGCGACGTTGAGATTCGCCACGCCGGGGAGTGATTCCTCAAGGTCGGTCAACTCGTGATAATGCGTGGCGAATAACGTGCGGCAGCCGATGCGGTCGTGCAGATACTCCACCACCGCCCAAGCGAGCGACAGCCCATCGTAGGTGCTCGTGCCGCGGCCAATTTCGTCGAGGATCACCAGACTGCGTTCGGTGGCCGTGTTGAGAATCCGCGCGGTCTCAGTCATTTCGACCATGAACGTGCTGCGACCGCGGGCCAAATCGTCGCTTGCTCCCACACGAGCAAAAATTCGATCGGCAATGCCGATGGTGGCCTCACGTGCAGGAACGAAACTTCCCACTTGCGCCAGCAGCGTGATCAGCGCCACTTGGCGAATGTACGTGCTTTTGCCGGCCATGTTAGGGCCAGTGATCAAAAGAAGGGATGAGAGGTCAGAGGTCGGAGGTCGGGATATATCCTCATCATCTTGACCTCTGGCCTCTGAACTCTGGCCTCTACAGCTCACACTATTTGGCACGAAGGTTCCCTCGGCCTCGGTGATGTCGAGGACCGGATGGCGGCCGTCGATGATTTCTAGCACGGAATCGTCGGTAATCGTGGGACGCACATAATTTCGCGCGCGGGCGAGTTCTGCCAGCGATGCAAGAACATCGAGTTCGGCAAGGGCATCAGCGGTGCCTTGCAAGCGGCGGGCCGCCGTGGCGACCAACTCGCGCAGCTCGACGAACAAGTTGTATTCCAAGTCGAGGGCCCGTTCCTCGGCGGTGAGCACCTTCTCTTCATGCTCCTTGAGTTCGGGCGTGATGTAGCGTTCGCAGTTTTTGAGCGTTTGCTTGCGGATGAAATTGTCGGGAATCTTTTCGCGATGCGTGTGTGTGATTTCCAGGTAATAGCCAAAGACTTTGTTGAAGCCGATCTTGATGCTGGGAATGCCGCTTTCGGTGATCGCGCGGGCTTGATACTCGGCCATCCATTTTTTGCCCCCGCGCATCAGATCGCGCTGTTCATCAAGTTCGGCGTGGAAGCCTTCGCGAATGAAGCCCCCTTCCCGGGCGTTGAGCGGGCAATCGTCGGCGAGCGCTGCTTCAAGCCGGCCGCGAATCTCGGGGCACAGATCGATGCGGGCTTCGAGTTGATTGAGCCGCGCGGCGGAACGGCCAGTCAGTTTGGCTTTTACTTTGGGCAGGCATTTCAACGTGCGAGCCAAGAAGCAGAGATCACGGGGAGTGGCTCGCGAGGTCGTCACGCGAGCGAGCAAACGCTGGATGTCGTAGATCGAACGCAATTCGGTGCGGAGGTCGTTGGTGACGGCTGCATGACTGACCAGCTCGCCAACGGCATCGAGCCGCGCGTTGATCGAGTTCACATCGGTGAGCGGATTGGCGAACCAATCGCCGAGAAGCCGCGCCCCCATCGCGGTCACGGTACGATCGACGACGCCCAGCAGCGAACCCTCGCGGCGACCGTCGCGCAGACACTGCGAGATTTCCAAGCTCCGCCGTGTGGCTTGATCGATTTCTAGCCGCGTTCCCAATCGGTAGGGGGCCAGATGATCGATATGTGCGAGTGACGATTTTTGCGTTTCGCACAGATAATCGAGGATCGCGCCCGCGGCGGCGAGGGCCGGGCCGTCTTCGTCGTTAAAGCCAAACCCTTCAAGCGACTGCGTGCCGAAGTGCTTGGTCAGCGCGGCCTCGGCGGCTTTGTGGCCAAAGGTCCAAGGGGGGCGGCGCGTCACGAGCCGTCCTTCGCTCCACAATGTCGGAAGGGCAGGGGCATCTTCGCTGACCAACAATTCCACGGGGGCCACGCGGGCCAGCTCATCTCCAAGCTTGTCGCTGGGAACAACGGCGGCTTCAAAACGGCCCGTCGAAACATCGATCCAGGCGAGGCCACATTCGTCACCACGCTGGGCAACGGCCAACAGATAATTGCTTTCCTGGGGATTGAGTAGCACGTCGTCGGTGACCGTGCCGCGACTCACCACGCGGGTGACGGCCCGTTTGACGATTCCTTTGGCTTCGCGCGGATTTTCAATCTGTTCGCAAACGGCGGCCCGCATCCCGGCGGCAATGATCTTCGCGAGATAGCCATCGAGTTGATGGTGAGGAAAGCCCGCCATGGGGGTCGGATTCTCGCCTTTGTCGCGGCTGGTGAGCGAGAGCCCCAAAATCCGCGAGGCGGTTTTGGCGTCTTCGAAGAACAGCTCGTAAAAGTCCCCCATCCGAAACAACAGCAGAGCCTCTCCCGCGGCCTGCTTGGCCTCGTGATACTGCTGCATCATGGGGGTGACGGACATGACATGAAACTCCAGGAACGTGAACGGCGGTTCATGCTACCCAAGAGCGGCTGAAAGTTGCAGGGGCGCTGCGGGGAAATTGTCCCGCGAAGCCACATTGACGGTGTGAGAGTCGCTGGAATCGGTAGAGTCGTAACGGCATATAGCCCTTGACGAATATTCGTTGAGAGCTATAATTGAAATGCATGTGGGAAGTCGAGTACACCGACGAGTTTGAGATCTGGTGGGAGACCTTGAGCCCGCCGGGCCAAGCTTCTCTGGATGCGAGTATTCGCATTTTAGAACAGTTGGGCCCTCAACTCGGTCGTCCGCATGTCGACGCCGTGAAGGGTTCAAAACACAGCAACATGAAGGAGTTGCGCACGCAAAGTCAGGGACGGCCTTTGCGAACATTCTTTGCCTTCGATCCTCGCAGGACGGCGGTTTTGCTGATGGGTGGTGATAAGACGGGCGACAAACGATTCTATGAACGCATGATTCCGTTAGTAGACCGACTTTACGACCGCCATTTGGATGAGTTGCGATCAGAAGGATTTCTAGAGGATTAATTCAATGCCACGACACTCTTATCAAAAGTTGCGAGACAAGCTGTCTCCCAAGCAGTTAGCTCAGGCTGAGGAAGAAGCCCGCGGCATCATGGCCGAGATGCTTCTTTCCGAGATTCGGAAGTCGGTGGGATTGACCCAAGAAGAGCTGGCAGCCGCTTTGGGGATCAAGCAACCGAGCCTCTCGAAGCTTGAGAATCAAGACGACATGCAGATCAGCACCTTGCGCAAGCTGATTGAAGCATTGGGAGGAAGCCTAGAATTGGTGATCCATCTTCCACAAGGAGCCGTGCGGATCAATCAATTCCAGCAGGCAAGTTGATCTCGAACTTACAAGTACGCACTTACTGCACCAATTCTTCTTCGGCGTCGTTCGCACTGAGGTCGAGCTCACCGGAATCTTCCAGGCGGCGGACCACGTCGACGATTTCTTGCTGCTTGGCTTCGACGGCCGAGAGCTTGACCGCGCCCAGGAAGCCGAGTTCTTCGCGGAGCATGTCGCCGGCACGCTGCGACATGTTCTTGAAGATCTTGTCCTTGAGTTCGGAGCTCGCTCCTTTGAGCGCCATCGCCCATTGCGAGCTTTCGACGTTCTTGAGCACGATCTGCATGTCCTTGTCGCTGAACCGGCCGATGTCCTCGAAGACGAACATCAAGCGGCGAATGTCTTCGACCAGATCGGGGTCTTCTTGTGACAGGTTTTCGAGCAAAGTCCGTTCGGTCGCGCGATCCGACACGTTCAAGATTTCAGCCACGGCGTCGATGCCGCCGGCCTTGTCGAAGCTTTGGCTCATTACGCTCGACATGCGACGTTCGAGCCCTTTTTCGACTTCGTGAATGATATCGGGACTGGTTTGTCCCATCGCGGCGATCCGCTGGATCACTGAGAGTTGGCGATCGGGGGGCAAGCCGGCGAGGATTTGAGCGCTCGTCGGAGGGGCAAGATGCGAAAGCACAAGCGCGATCGTTTGCGGATGCTCGTCGATCACGTAGGTGAGAATGTTTTGACTGTCGACATTACGCAGGAACGCGAACGGCACGGCTTCGATCGATTGGCGGATGTTGTCGAGCGCGGTGCTGGCATTCTTGCCGAGGGCGAGCTGCACGAGTTGTTTGGCGCGTTCCAGGCCTCCTGCATCGAAACCGCTCGAACCGGGATTCGACTGGGCGAACTGATTGATCGCCAGATCCTGCTCGTCCGCCGAGACACCCTTGAGCCGGGCGATTTCAATCGATACCAGCTCGACCTGTTTGGGATCAAGCCGCGACAACACGTCGACCGCCTGTTCTTCAGGGAGCGAGGCAACCAGAATCGCAGCTTTGCGTAGTTCGGACATAAGAGCTGGTGACGAGGAGACGATCGCGCGCAGCGATAACGGCGCAGCGCGAATGTTAGTCGTAGAATCGGCCCGTGCGACTGGGGGACTTGAGGCGAGTTTAACGCCGTGAGAAACGCAGCATTGCTAGCACGCGATTATTCGAGCGTGCAGACGCCCCATTGGCCGTCGCATTCGTCGACGGCGACGGTGATTTTGCCAGGCGTGGTGCCGGATTGGGCTGTGATGGCTGTTTTCAAAAGCTGGCCGATATGTCTGGCCAGCAATTCGGCGGTGGTGTTGGCGAGTGGTAGCAACACACAATCTTGGCGGGGAAAGATCCAGCGGCGGGAGCCGTGCGTGACGGTCACTTCGCTGTCGTTTTCGACCACGTGGATCGTGGGATGCTCTGTCGGCAAGATCATCCGATGATCGAGGCCATCGACGACCCGCTGAAGTTCATCACGCACGGCGATAAAGTCGAGCACATAGTGATTCTCGTTGAGCGGGCCGTGGATTTCGGCCGTCACATGGTAGTTATGGCCATGGAGCGGCTCGCAGACGTCGTCGTTGTACGTGATGAAGTGAGCCGCGCTGAAGACGAAGCGTTCTTTTTCGAGTTTGATGGAATAAGTTTCAGCCACAGCCACGCGCTCCTGATCAATAAAACTTCACTGGCCATTGTAATCGTCCATCACGCAAGAGCACAAACAGCGCGGCGGCGATGATGTCGGCCGACGTGCCGGGATTGCGGCGGTGGCCATCGGCGCGGAGCCAGAAATCGAAATCGGCGAGCGCGGCTTCGTAATCTTCGCCGGTGTAGGATAGGACACGCGCCGCATAGTTGGAAACTTCTTGCGCCAGAGCGAGGCCGCATTTGCGGGCGATGAGCGTGTCGGGTTGTTTGGCAAGCAGCTCCAGGAACGCCGTGACAATCGACTGGGCAAGTGGAGCTTTATTTGCTGCGATGAGGTCGGCCACCCAAAAGACCTCGACAAAGTTGTTGGTGTATTGGCGAGCGACAAGATCGTGGTCGGCCGCAAGTTGCATCGCTGTGACAAGGGTGATTTCGGGAGGAGTGTCGACAACGTCCGCCTCTTCGACCTTTCCCAACCCACCGGGCGCGGCGAGGCGAATTGCTTCGTACACAAGCCGTGTATCGGTGGTGGAGAGGTTACTTAGAACCGTCGGCAAGCCCAAGGCAAGTGGTTTGTCGGGTCTGGCAGCCGCGAGGGGCGCGAGCAGCAGAACGGTGCCTAAGTAGGTGTTGGTGCCGACGGCGTGGTGAATCGCCTTGACCGATTCCAGCACGGCCTGACCAACGCCATAAGTAGGTGCCAATGCGATTTGCGGGCCGATCACCGCGGCACTGGTGAGAAAATCGGCGTAGGTGGCATCTTCGAAATCGGCACCACGATAGACATTGCCCGGCTTGGCGGCGGTCGCTTCCCAGATGCAGGCGAGCGTGGCTTGTAGGGCCAAGTCGTTCATGGGGCTGCTCCAGAAGTGTTGTCGTCGGTGCGAGCGAGAAAGTTTGCAAGTAACCGCTCTGCATCTTCGGGGGCATCTTCAACAACCCAGTGGCCCACGTCGGCGAGGCGGTGGGCTTCGGCTTGCGGCCAGGCGGCGACGAACTTGTCGAGGCACTCGGGAGTGAAACACCAATCTTGCATACCCCAGACTAAAAGTTGCGGCATGTCAGCCAATTGCGGCAGCTGGTTTTCGATCTGTCCGAGGGTGTGCCAAGTCGGATGCGAGGAATTGAGCGGGATATCTTTGACGAACTGATAGACCGCGGCGCGGCGAGTCCAGTTGTCGTAGGGACCGAGATATCCAGCGGCCACGGCGGGATCGAGCTGACTCTTGCGAGCGAGCGTCATCCGCAAAGCCGCCAGCGAAAAAGCGTTCCCTCCTTGCAGGGCGAGTTTGCCAACAACGGGCCAGCGGCACACGCGAATGCGAAAGGGAATGAACCAAGGCTGAAATGCGCCGGTGTTGAACAGCACGATTCGCTCGAAGCGTTGCCGATGGCGGAGCAGGGTCCCGAGTCCAATCGCGCCCCCCCAATCTTGAGCCACGAGCGTGACGTGTCGCAGATCGAGCTGCTCGACTAAACTTGCCAGATTGTCGATGTGATCGGCGAGCCGCAGCGGGTGGGGCTGGAGATCGCTCAGCCCGCAGCCGACGTGATCGGGAGCCACGCAGCGGTAGTGTTCCTGATTGGCCGTGATCAGCCGTCGCCAATGAAAGGACCACGTGGGATTGCCGTGGACGAAGAGCAGCGTCGGAGTGTCGGCGCTTCGCGGTCCTTCGTCGACATAGTGCATGCGCGCGCCGGCAACATCGCACCACTGCGAGGTGAAGGGATATAAGGAACGCCAATCGGATGAGGTCGCGGAGATCGGTCTGCTCGGTTGCGGGGTGAGTTGGTCGGGCCTGATTATTTTCGGAAGAAATCTATTTTTGAGGGAACAGCAGATCAATCAAGTGGTAGGCACACGGATCGATCGCCGCGGCGTGGTTGCTAAGCATGGCGACGGCCATTTTCTCCTTCGGAAGTAAGATGAGCATGCTGCTATAACCACCGGTCATGCCGTTGTGCCAAACCAGTGACTGTCCGTGATATTTCATGAGATGCCAGCCCAGGCCCATTGGTTTATCCGTCCACGTTGGTTCGGAATAAGGCTTTTGAGCGAGTTGCATCGCCTTGGCAAGTGGAGTTGGTTGAAGGCCCAAATTGGCCGCGGCGAAGATCAACAGATCATTGACGGTCGAATAGAGTGCCCCGCACCCTTCCAAAGAGCCAAACTTCCAAGCAACGGTGCGCTTACCGCTGCCAAGATGCGCCGGGGCGAGTCGTTTGAGTTGATTGGGATCGAGCGTGATGCAGGTGTCGGCGAGACCGAGCGGCTTGGCGATTTGCTGGGCGACTAGTGCGGCGTAGTTCGCCGACTTCGTGACGTTCACGATTGTCTGCCCCAAAAGTCCCATGGCAAGATTTGAGTAATTGTACTTTGTTCCGATAGAATACTTGAGCCAAACGTCGGGCATCATTTGGCGAATGTTTTTCCATTCGAGCAAAGCATAGGGATCCTCGCCATCGCCGGTGCCTGCGAGAAAAAACCACAACATCTGCGGCAAACGCGGCAGACCCGAGTGATGGGTTGCCAAATCGAGCAGCGTGATCTGGCGGTTCTCTTCACGAGGAAGTTTGATGGCGGGCAGATACTTTTGAGCGGGGTCACTGAGTTTCATGTGCCCCAGCACAACTTGCTCGGCAAGCATTGTTGTGGTGAAAACTTTGGTGATCGAGCCGATTTGATAAATCGTTTTGCCATTAGGCTTACTTTTGGGATTGTCTTTGTTGAGTAGGCCAAAACCAAAAACGTGAGAACCCTTAGTGTCGAGGATTCCAACCGTGACGGCAGCGCGGGGATGCTCGGCGAGATACGATTTGACGCTCTCCGCAGCGGCTTGTTGGTATTTGTCCGCGGCTTGGAGTGGGTGGCAGATCAGAAGACTGAGCAGCGAAACCGCAAGCGAGATTGTGGCCGGACGAAAAAGCATCGTTGTGAACATAAAATTAAAACAATTGGATATTCAGCGAATTGGCTAGTATAGCAATTCCTGCCGGGCCTTTGACGATGGGTGCTAAAAAGCGTACAAAGTAGGGTCTAACTTCGCAGCAGCGCGACCGCTCGTGAGAGGTCTCTGCAATGGGGGCCTTGTGAACCTGGTCAGGGTGGAGACACAGCAGCCATAAACTTGCGTCTCTTTGTGTGGGGGCCTCTCACGAGCAGCCGCGAAGCTTTTACCGCTCAGCCGCCAGCGGCAAAAACATGTCGAATGAAATTTCACAAGCACCTGGCGGCACGGAACCTAAAAGCGGTGACTATGTCGTCGTCGCGCGGCGTTATCGGCCCCAACGTTTCGACGAGCTGATCGGCCAGCAGCATGTGGCCCAGGCCCTCAAGCGGGCTATCGAAAGTGACCGCGTCGGTCATGCTTACCTATTCACGGGAGCACGAGGCGTCGGCAAAACATCCGCCGCGCGGATCCTCGCCAAGGCTCTCAATTGCGAACATGGCCCGACGATCACGCCCTGCAACGAGTGTGAAAGCTGTCAGGGAGTGACCGCTGGGAGTGACGTTGACGTGCTCGAAATCGACGGTGCCAGCAATCGCGGCATCGATGACGTCCGGCAGTTGCGGCAAAACGTGGCGATCCGGCCGAGTCGCTCGCGGTTCAAAATTTATATAATCGACGAAGTCCACATGGTCACTCGCGATGCGTTCAACGCGTTGCTCAAGACCTTGGAAGAACCTCCCGAGCATGTGAAGTTTATCTTCGCCACAACGGAAGCGAACAAGATTCCGATCACGATTCTTTCACGGTGCCAGCGGTTCGACTTCGCGGGGATCGAGGCGAATGCCATCCAGACGCGGCTAGCGCAGATTGCGGCGGCGGAAGGTGTGGAGATCGAGACCGACGCGCTGCAGATTTTGGCCATGCGCGCGGCGGGTTCGATGCGCGATAGCCAATCGCTGCTGGAGCAATTGCTGTCTGGGAGCGGCGGTTCCATCACGGCGGCGGATGTCACCAACATGCTGGGGATCGCCCCCGCAGCGAGACTCACGGGACTTGTGATGCCGTTGGTGAATCGTGATGCGGCGACTGCCTTATCGGAACTTGATTCCGCGCTTGCCGAAGGGGCCGATGTCGGTCAGTTGATTGATCAGTTGTTGGGCTATTTTCGCGACGTGATGACCCAGGCCGTGGGTTGCGACGAAAGTCGCTTGCTTTATGCCTTGCCCAGCCAGCGTCAGGAAGTGCGTGAGATCGCCCAGCAATTGGGGGTGCAAACCTTGCTGGCGATTGGGCAGGTGCTCGATCAAGCGGCCGCACGGATGCGAATTAGCACGCACACGCGGACACTCGCCGAAATGGCGATCGTACGGATTTGCAGCCTGGAAAATCTTGATGAACTGGCGAGCCTAATCGAGCAACTGCGGGATGGCACGATCGATCAAAGCGCGCCCGCAGTAAAAAAAAACTCCCCCGCTAGCCCAGCTCCCGCGCGGGCGGTGAGTGCGCCAAGTGTCCCCTCCCCTGCCCCGACGGTTGCTCCACCCGCTGAGCCCGCGCCGGAAGAAATTGCGGAGACGAATGGCCACGCGCAGGAACCGGTCGCAGCGGTCGATAAGATAGAACTGTTGGCGGAGAACGTCGAGCAAATTTGGAAGCAGGCCCTCGCATCGCTCACGGGGATCATTGCCGAGAATGCGTCGCACGTGGACGAAGTGACGCTCGACTCGACGGGACGGATGCAGGTTAAGTTTTCAGACTCCTTTTACCGGGATGCGTGTGAGCGACCAGCCAATCGGAACCGCTTGGAAGCGGCGCTGCAGGAAGTTTGTGGTCGGCGCGTGGCATTCATTTTTCAAGCCAGTCAGCGCGTGGATACTTCCGTCGCGAACGTGGCTCCGCCCCCTTCCCGGAGGCAACAGCAGGCCGACGTGGCCGAGCAGCCGTTCGTGAAAAAAGCACTTGAGCTATTTAATGGCGATCCCCATCGCATTCGGTATACGCCTCCCGCAAATAAGGAAACGGAGTAAATCATGTTCAAAGGCTTAGGCAATCTTGCCAACTTGGGAAACCTGATGAAGCAAGCCCAGGAAATGGGCGGCAAGATGCGCGAGATTAACGAAGAGCTCAAGGCGAAGCGGGTGACCGGTTCCGCCGGTGCAGGGATGGTGGAGGTCGACGCCAACGGCGTGGGCGAAATTCTGGCCGTGCGAATTGACCCATCGCTCATGGCCAAGCAGGACCGCGAGTTTATCGAAGACTTGTTGCCGGCGGCGATCAATGCGGCTCAACAAAAAGTTAAAGAGCTTTACGCCGAGCAAATGCAATCTCTGACCGGAGGTTTGAATCTGCCAGGGTTGGGGGATGCGTTAGGACAATTTGGCAACACGCCCACCGAGTGACGCACTCGATGATCATACTTTGGCATCTGTCAAGGGAGTGGTCACGGGGACTCGGGAATTTGTCATGCCACGTGTGCTGAACTTTCTTTCTGATTCGGCTAGCCAGCGGTAATCTTTTCCCACATGCCGCGGTTTATTGCGGTAGAATTGTGTCGGGCTTTCCAGCGGCTTTTGGGGGAGCGGATTGCCAGCAATGCCACCGCGGAATTTGACCTGCGGTCGGCATCGGCAGTATGCTACAGATCGGTGAGGAGCATTTCTCGTTCCGATCCCTTGGGCTTTCAACACACTAATAGTTAGAAGAACACGATGCGTCTTTCACTCGGCCAACACATGCACATGGCTCAGAAGCAGGTGCTCGCACCGCGGATGATCCAGTCCATGGAAATTCTGCAGCTGCCGATCATCGCGCTGCAGGAACGGATTGAGCAGGAGATGGAAGACAATCCCGTGCTCGATCAGGTCGAGTATACCGACGAGCCTGCCGAGTTCGAAGAAGAAGTCATCAATCCCGATGCCCCGACCGATTCGGAACGGGAAATGGTTGTCGCCAACGACAACAACAACGAGGCGGATTTCGAGCGGCTGCTGAACATGGCCGACAATCTGCCCGACGAGTACGAAGAACGCAGCCGCCCTTCGCGGGGTCAGATGGAGGCGGAATCCGATCGTCAGCACGACGCGATGGCCAACATGGTATCGCGGCCCGAATCGCTCTTGGATTACTTGGATCACCAGTTGAGCTGGTTCGAACTGAGCGAACCGCTCAAAAAGATGTGCGAGCGGATTATCTACAATCTCGATACGAACGGCTATTTGAAATCGCCGCTCGAAGAATTGCTGCCGCCCCCACCGACCGAAGTGAATGGCAATGTCCAGGCGTGGCGAACCGAGCAATTGAAACTGGCCGAAGAAGCGCTCGCCATCGTGCAGCGGCTCGACCCGCCGGGGATCGGGGCGCGGAATCTCAAAGAATGCTTGATGCTGCAACTCACACCGGGCTTGCTGTTCTATGAAGAGCTCTTGGTGCTGATCGAGAGTCATCTGGAAGACCTCGAGAACAATCGCCTGCCGTTGATCGCCAAGAAGACCGGCTATTCGATTGAAACGATTCAAGAAGCCTGGGAAGACCTACGGACCTTGAAGCCAAAGCCGGGCGCGGAGTTCAACGAAACGTTTGCTCCGATGGTTACGCCCGACGTGTACGTCGACCGCAAAGAAGGGGGCGGCTACGAAGTGCGGCTGGAAGATGCCCAATTGCCGTCGTTGTATATCAGCCCCACTTATCGCAAGTTGCTGCAAGATCCCGACACCAACGCCGAGACGCGCGAGTACATCAAGCGCAAGGTCAATTCGGCCCAGTGGATCATCGAAGCCATCGAGCAACGCCGTAGCACGCTCACGCGGGTCTCGCAGGCGATTGTGGATCATCAAAACAAATTTCTCGACAATGGCCCCGAGTACATCGAGCCGTTGAAGATGCAGCAAATCGCCGACAAGGTGGGCGTGCATGTGACAACGGTGAGCCGAGCGGTCGACGACAAATGGATGCAAACACCACGTGGCATCTTCCCGCTCAAGCGATTCTTTGTGGGTGGCACGACCAGTGCCGACGGCGAGGAAGTCGCCTGGGATAAGGTCAGGCTCCAACTCCAGGACATTGTCGACAACGAGGATAAAACCAAACCCTTGAGCGACGATGCTCTGGTCGATGAACTGGCGAAAGCGGGCATCACGGTCGCACGCCGCACGGTGACAAAGTATCGCAAGGCGATGAACATCCCCAGCAGCCGTCAGCGACGGGATTGGTCAGAGGGGTAACGGCATCGGGACGATGTCGGTTAACGTTCACACCGATTCGATATAAAGGCCGCGGCGGCGGCGTTCGTTGCGGCGGGCATCATCAATCAGACCCGCCACGATCTGCACGTTCTCTATGCCGGGCAGGGCCAACTCCGGGTGCGACTGGTCACTGGAAGTGATCCTTACCGTGCCAATGCCGAACATTCGCTCCACCGGGCCTTGGGTGAACGAAACGTCATCGATGTCGATCACTTCGATACGGTCGGTTTGCCGCCACAAGAGCCCGCGCATGTGGGTGAATCTCTGGGAGGAAAGCGTGTAGTGTTGGCTGAACCGTAAGTAGAAATACTTAGCAAACAGACCGGCCCACACAATCGCGTTGAGCGCGATGATGGCCAGCCACGCGGAATGCGTCACCGTGCCAAAGAGCCCCAAGGCGAGCGAGGCGAGCGATAATACGCCGGCACCGATCCAAGCACCCAGCATGGCGAATTTGGAATAGCTGCCGTGCCACAGTTCTTCTTCGGGTACAGATTCTTCACCGGTACGCTGGGCGGCTGAACGGAGCTTCTTTTGCGGCGCGGCGCCATCGGGTTGATTCTTACCGGTGGCTAGCTTGCCGCCACAATGACCGCAAAATCGCGTTTGCCGGATGATCTGCTCACCGCAATGAGGACACTGCATGAATGAAAACTTCCTGTTTCGCGTGATTGTCAAGAGAAATGCATCGAGGATTCATGAAAGGTGATTCGCTCAAATCCTTCCCAGATTGCCAATTAAGTTTGATAGAACTTGGTGTTGAAAAGCAACCTGGAAACTTGGCAAGCCTATTTTTCAGTCGGATCATTTTGCGGCAAAAACTTTGGCCCTAGGATCAAGCGCCAGTAGTTTACTGTTGGTGGGACTCGTGTATAGTGGGGACCATGAAATGTCCCTTTTGTCGCACTGATAATGACCGCGTCATCGACTCTCGAGCTTGTCAGGATGGCTTTTCGATTCGCCGCCGTCGGCAATGCTTGAAATGCAAGCGTCGTTATACGACTTACGAGCGCATCGAAGAATCGACCATCAAAGTCGTCAAGCGCGACGGCGCGCGCGTTCCCTTCTCGCGCGAGAAGATCAAGTACGGCTTGGAACGCGCCTGCTGGAAGCGCCCCATCAGCGATCGCGACATCGAGCGCACCGTCGCGGCGATTGAGAACGACGTTTACACCTCGTTCGATCTAGAGATCGAAAGCCGCCGCTTGGGCGAACTTGTGATGGAACACTTGCGCGATCTCGACGAAGTGGCCTTCGTGCGGTTTGCCAGCGTCTATCGGCAATTCGCCGACGCGGGGGACTTTGTCGAAGAAATTCGCCCGCTGTTGGCGAAAGGGAATAGTCATCCTCGTTAGTTGAACCACTAAGGCACGAAGGGCACAAAGATTCGCTTAGTGAAGGCGAATAGCACTTTGATGCTCACTTCCGCAGACATTCGCGGTATTATTCTTAGTGCTCTTGGTGTCTTCGTGGTAAGCCCGTCCTAGACACTTCTCGGGCCAAATTCTAAAATCGAAACTCACACTTGGGGCGGTAGCTCAGTTGGGAGAGCGCTGCGTTCGCAATGCAGAGGTCGAGGGTTCGACTCCCTTTCGCTCCACTTAAGTTGTTTGATCGAATTGTTGTTTGAATCAAGCCAAACTTCTTGGTTTGTGTAAGAATTGCTCGCTAAGCCGCAAGCGGCATGAAATTTCTTCCTCCTCGCGCCGCGTATATTCACGTTCCGTTCTGCGTGCATCGTTGCGGCTATTGCAACTTCACGGTCGTGGCGAGCCGCGATGATCTTGTGGAACCTTTCCTCACTGCGCTTGCCACAGAACTCGGTTGGCTTAGCGAATCGCGGGAAGTCGACACGCTTTATTTTGGTGGGGGGACTCCGACCTATCTTGCGCCCCCGGTGTTGCGGCGGTTGTGTGAACTGGCTCTCGCTTGGCATCCGATCGCTCTCGGTTATGAATGGACCGTCGAGGCCAATCCGGGCGATCTTGATGAAGCGCGAATTGCCGTGCTGGCTGAGTGTGGCGTGAATCGGTTGAGTCTGGGGAGCCAATCGTTTGATGCGCGAAAGCTGAAAGTTTTAGAACGCGATCATAATGCGGAGGCGATTGGACGGGCGGTCGCGCTCAGCCGCGCAGCGGGGATGAGTGTGTCGCTTGATTTGATCTTTGGCGTTCCTGGCGAAACGCTTGCAGATTGGCAAGCTGATTTGCAGAGGGCGATTGACCTTGCGCCGGATCACATTTCGACTTATGGGCTGACTTTTGAACAAGGGACGCAATTCTGGAATCGCCGTCAGCACGACGAGCTGCACGAAATCGACGAAGGCCTGGAACGCGAGTTGTATCTCACGGCGATTGATACGCTCGCGGCGGCGGGTTTCGAGCATTACGAGGTTTCCAACTTCGCGCGACCCGGCAAACGAAGCCGGCACAATGAAACCTATTGGTCGGGACGCGGTTATTATGCCGCCGGGCCGGGGGCGAGCCGCTATGTCGACGGCATTCGCCAAACGAACCATCGCAGCACGAGGGCTTATTTGGAACGCTTGCGGCAAGGACTCTCACCGGTCGCCGAAGAAGAATGCCTAGATGATGAAGCGCGGGCGCGGGAATCGCTCGTGTTTGGCCTACGGCGTCTGGAAGGAGTTACTCGCACGGAGTTCGAGTCCCGTACGGGGGACTCGATTGATGATCTGGCCGGGCCGACGATCAAGCGATTCGTGGAACTGGGAATGCTGCTCGACGACGGCGAGCGAATCAAGCTTTCGCGAGACGGGCTGTTGGTGAGCGACAGTTTGTGGCCCGAGTTGATTTGAAGGCTTGAAACAAAAAAACGCCCAGGGATTGCAATCCCTGGGCGTTCAGTCATTTGATGGTCTTTATAACGGTGCCCGCGGCAGTCGTCGTGGATAGGGTGGATCCTCGATCTGCGGGGGATAGCCGTCGGTTTCATCGGCCCACGCTTGCCGTTCTTCCTCGTTCGCGTAATAGCGAAGCCAAATCTCGGGGTCGTCCCCCATGTTGGCACAATCCCAGTGGAGATAATTCTTACGGCGTTCGATTTGCTTTTCGTACGACGGCAAAATATCGCGATAGATTAAGCAGTACAACTGCCGGTCGGTGAGGTGTTCGGTAAAGTCCAGCACGATCCGCTTCGTGAATAATTGCTCAATCGTATTGTGCAAGACTTCGTGCAACGTTTCGTCGTCGAGCTGGTCGGGACTGGGCAATATGAGCTTGGGATCGAACCAATCGCAGATTGGCTTAATGGGGGCACGTTCCCATTCGAGCATCGATTCCAAAAACTCATTCTCGCTGGAAGTGGACATCACTTCCGCGTTCACGCAGCCGATCGATTCGTCGAAGAGCGGTTCCAACGCGTCGCGCAACTGGGCGTTGCGGAGCAGGTGTTCGACTTCGTCAGTAGATGAAAATTCAGATGGTCTCATAGACAAAAATAAGATCACAGAAAAAGCAGATTTGGGGAGCCAACCATGGCAAAATCGCTCTGGTCCACCAGCGGTCAGTTCCGCCGTGCGTGGCCCACAAGTCTGACTTTATCAACCAACAACGGGTGTGAAAATGTTTTTGGAGCCTGGAATTCAGGAGTTTATAAAAAGGCTCACTTCTGACCGTTACGACCGGTAATCTCCCCCCAGTTTCTGCCAGCAAGTTCGGAGATGCTGGCAGATTTTAACAGCCTCGGCCAAAACTATGGGGCGACCAATCAGTCGACCGGCTGGCCCATTTCGCGCATCAGCAGCTTCATGTCGTCCCAGGTGTATTTCTTGGCCGAGGGATTTCGCAGCAGATAGGCCGGGTGGTAGGTGCACACCACGCTGATGCCATGGTAATCATGGACTTTTCCCCGGAGCTTACCAATCGATTCGGCGGTGCGGAGCAGGTTCTGAGCGGCGACCGTCCCCAGGCAGCAGATGAATTCGGGCTGGATGAGCTCCAGTTGCCGGAGCAAATAGGGACGGCAATTGTCGGCTTCCCCCGGTGTGGGATTGCGATTTCCGGGGGGGCGGCATTTGATCACGTTGAGGATGTAAACCTCTTCGCGTTTGAGCCGGCAGGCTTCCAGGATCTTGTTAAGGAGCTGCCCGCCACGGCCCACGAAGGGCTCGCCCAGGCGGTCCTCATCGGCCCCGGGGGCTTCTCCCAAGATAACCAAGCGGGCTTGAGGGTTGCCGACGCCGAAGACGGTCTGCGTGCGTGTGGTGGCGAGTTCATGGCATTTCGCACACGCGGCGACTTCGGCACTCAGGATCTCTAGGGTGGAGGCGGGCGAAACGGCTTCCGCAGGAGGAACGTCGCCCGATTCAAACAAAGCGGCCGGCTTATCTGTTGGCGCCCCGCTTGTGATCGCCTGGGACTGCTCCGGTGGCGTTGGCAGTGTTGGAATGGCTGCAATCACCGGTTCGGGAGCGGGAGGCGGCACGGCTCGACGCAGGGGCCTTGGCTTGGGGAGTTGCTGCACCCCCGCGGCATGGAGGCTTTCGAGCCATTGCAGCGTTTGGCGAGCAAGGGGCGAATCGGATTGCTCGGCCATGAGGAAATTTCCAACAAGATACAGTGCTAGTTTCGCTGTGCGAGCAGCGTGCAGGGCTTATTTTAGGGCAATCTCGCCGGAACTATAAGGCCCTGCGGATTTCGCGCGTGGCTCATCCGCGACGGCTCGACTATGATAAAAGACTCAATTGCAGAGGGCATCTTAAGGTAGGCAGATTAATGGCAGTTCCCCGCGTGGTCATCGTTGGCCGCCCCAATGTGGGCAAAAGTAGCCTGTTGAATTGGCTCGCTGGTTTGCGGATTGCCATCGTCGAAGATCGGCCCGGGGTGACCCGCGACCGCGTCGAATATCTGATGGAGTACGAAGACCGCTTTTTCGAACTCATCGATACGGGTGGGATCGGCATCATCGACGAGGACCGCCTGTCGCAGCATATCGAAGATCAGATTCAGATCGCGATCGACTCGGCGGACGTGATTTTGTTCGTAGTCGATGCCCGCGAAGGGATGGCGACGCTCGACGAGGAGGTTGCCCGCCGGCTGCGGCATTTGTCGATCCCCGTGATTTGCGTGGCCAACAAGGCCGACGACAAGAAGTTTGACGATCAGGCGAATGAGTTCTATCGCTTGGGACGCGGGCAAATCACGCCGATTAGCACCAAGCAAAACCGCAATCGGTCGGTGCTGCTGAATTTGATTCTCGAGCGACTGCCGCCTCCGGTGGAAGACGGCACGGACCAACCCGACGGCGAGCCCGAGATGAAGGTGGCGATCGTGGGCCGTCGCAACACGGGCAAAAGCACGTTTGTGAACACGCTGGCCCAATCGAAGCGGATGATCGTCAGCGAGATTCCCGGCACGACACGCGATAGCGTCGACGTGCGGTTTGAACTCGACGGCAAATCGTTCGTGGCGATTGATACGCCGGGCATCCGCCGGCCCGAAAGCCGGGGATCTTCCATCGATTTTTACGGAACACATCGGGCTCAGCGGAGCATTCGCCGGGCGGACATCGTGTTGTTGTTTCTCGACGCGACGCAGCGGATTAGCAAGGTCGACAAGCAGCTTTGCGATTACATCAGCCAGAATTACAAGCCCTGCATCTTGGTCGTGAACAAATGGGACACGATGGCCAAGACGATGACCACCGACAAGTGGGTGCGTTACTTGCACGATTCATTTCGCACGATGCGGTACGCGCCGATTGCCTTTATTACGGGGCAAACGGGCAAAAACGTCAAAGCGCTGCTCAATCATGGGCAAATGCTGTTTAAGCAATCGCGGATGAGAATCCCAACGGGCCAACTCAACCGGCTGATGCGCGATGCCGTTGCTCGCACCCCGCCGCCGATGCACGCCAATCGCCGGCCCAAGATTTACTACGCCACGCAGGTGAGCGCACAGCCGCCGACGATCGTGTTGTTCTGCAGTGATCCTCAGGGCATCGAACGCAACTATCAGCGTTATCTGTTGGGCTGCGTGCGTGACCAGCTGCACTTCGAGGAAGTGCCGATCAAGTTGTATTTACGCAAACGTCAGCAGAGCGATCAACGCGACGAAATTGGTACTGCGGGCCGCATCGAAAGTGATGCCATTGAGACACCAACCGACGATATGTTTGGCGAAGAGACGGAGTTCGACTTTGAAGATCCGCAAACGGACGAAGAGATCCAAGCCAACTAATCAGCGACGAGTCGAACACAAGGGTAGCCGCGACACATTGTTCGTAAAGGGCGTCCCACTCGATAAGCCACTGCCGAACATGTATCGGGGTGCGCAGCACAAGACGTTTACGGCTTTGACTTCAAAAACCTCTTGTCACAAGTGACACCGACACTCGACGTGTGATGTTCAACTCGTACACGAACTACAGGCCAGTCGAGTGTCGCTGCCACCCGAAGTAGAAAGTAGACTCTGCCGACCATACAGAGAGTCGATCTGGCAGAGATGAGCGAACGTGACGATTAATCCAGCTCTTCGATCGACCGTTCTATCCGCTGCGACGAGGCCAAGCTGTTGCCGGAAATGTCGTTGTGGCGGAAATGATCCACGGCGGCCCACACGGTTGCAAACCATGTTGCCAAAAAGAGGGCCAACTCGCCCACAGCCAGTATTTCTTGCCTGTCCTTAAGCATTGCTCGATAGCCTTAAAATCCCACCCCTGGTAGCCCAATCCGTTCGCTTTGGCTGCCGTTAATGCAGCGGCCAAAGAGTGAATATCACCGAATCGGTTCTCGCCCGCAAGTCCGCTTCGTTGTTTCTAGACCCTACCACAGGGCCTTTGGGGATGCTACACTTTGGGGTCTGCCAAGCTCCGCCGCTGCTAGCTGAAAGTCTATTCGCTAGGCGGCACTTAAGCTTACCTAAGTTTTAAGGTGTTTTGGCAGGATTTTTTGTGGGGGCGATTAGCTCAGTTGGTTAGAGCACTAGCTCGACAAGCTAGGGGTCACAAGTTCGAGTCTTGTATCGCCCACTTGAGGATATTCGTCAGCAAGGGCCAAAAACTTTGGCCCGAGGGTTTCGGCCTGTTCTGACTGGAACGGTCGGAGAGCAAGTCCGCGCTTGCCCCAGTTTGCTGACAGAGGTTAAAATACGCGATTCACCCGGCGGAAGGGTGGCCAATACAATCATTCAATCCAAGCGGGAGTCTCTGTGGGAACGAAGAAATCAGGAAAAGGGCGGCGCAAACAAGGCCGCAAAAAGCGTCGGATGCGTGCCAAGATTCGGCACCGCAAGAAGTAAGCTTCTCGCTTGTCGCTCCTCATGCTTCGGGAGTGGCCTTCTTTCGCCCGCCACTGTGGCGGTTTTTCTCTTGCCGGTCGGGTAGGCTGTTAGCCCTGCGCGGTAACGATATCGCAGAGAAGATTTTCTTAGATTGCTCGCAGATATTTCACCGCGTTGGCGCAGTCGTCGACGACTTGGTCTGAGCCGTTGCGTTCGACGGTGGCCCAGCCGCGGTAGTCGAATTCCTCGAGTTGGCCCAGCAGCGAAGGAAAATCGGCCGAGCCGCGGCCTAGTTCGACTTCGAAATTCCGGCCCGTCGAAAAATCGCGCACCGCATCCACGGCATGGATATGGGCGATGTGCTGCCCGAGAGTCGTCACGAATTCCAACGGCGAGTGCCCTTGGGACAAGAGATGCGCGGGGTGTAAATCGAGGAACAAATATCCTTCGGGCAGGGCCGCCAGGAATTCGGCAACTTCGTCGAACGAACTGAAATGAACTTGGGCGGCGAGTTTCACACCGAGCCTCAAGCCGTGTGCGCCGAGCGAAGTAAAGACCTCGGCTAAATTTTCGGTGGAGGCACTCAAACTCAGATTGCAGACGAGCACCGAGGCTTTGAGCTGCGACGCGAGCTTCATCGCGGCGACTGTGGCTTCGACACGGCGGTCGAGGTCGGTGGGGTCGGCATAACCCCGCCGGGTCGGGAAGCTGAGTGATCCCACCCGCAAATTGAGATCATCCAGCATTTTGCGCAGTTGCCGCAGTCCCGTTTCCGAAAGCTCCGCCGGGCGAAGTTCATTTCGGGCATCAAATTGCACTCCATCGGCACCAAGGGACGCTGCCGTGTGTAATGCTTTCTTGAAGGGTTGCGCGAAACAGCGGGTCTCTGCTGCGATCCGTAAAGCCGTCACAATCTGTTTTCCTTTGCATTTCCAGCGATTCATCCCAACACGCTAGCGTTCACCGCATCATGCTCAGCATTTTGACAAGTTTGTTGCTCTGTTGCGGTTTGGCGGCTCCAACAAGCGCCGAGCGGAACGTCGATGCGGTGCAGATATTCTACTGCGATTTCAGCGAGCGTGGGAAATGGGACGTCAACTATGATGGTTGGCCCGACACTTGGAAACGCCAATTCGGACCGACGTTGCCCCGCTATGTGAAGGCGGCGATCGAAGAAGACAAGTCCGCCATCGCGGGGAGATGCCTCAAAGTGCATCTCAATGGCGGTGGCGTGGCGATTAACAGTCCCGCGGTGGCGATTTCGGATCAATTCAGCTATGTCGTCGAAACGCGGCTGCGGGGCGAAGGGGTCGAGTTTTCCCGGGCCCATCTGCGGCTCGATTTCTGCGACGAAGAACGCAACGTGCTCGAATCGGCCACAACCCCCTGGTACAAGAACACCGAAGGTTGGGAGCGGATCAAAATCGACGCGGTGAATGTCACCAACCCGGACGTTCGGTTGGCGATCATCACGTTGGTTGTTGAGGATGGCGAGCAGGTCGACCTCAGCGGTTCGTTTTCGATTTGCGACGTCTGGCTGGCGCGGTTACCGCAAATGGCTGTGACCACCAACAGCCCGTTCAATGTTTACGACAATCCTAAGCAAGTGGTCGTGTCGTGCGAGCTGTCGGGCATACGCGAACAGGATCCCGACATTCGCTTTCGGTTGTTCGATGCCAGCAGCCGGGAACTGGATGACAATACCATTCAAATGCGCGGCACTTTGATCACTGAAAAGTTGAGCAAGGCGTCCGACATGCTCAACATCGACCGCTCGGTACCGCTTCCGGCCGGCTATGCGGGGAAGACTCATTGGCAGCCACCGATTAAAGAATATGGCTTCTATCGCGTGGAAGTCTCGATGCAGACGGCTCAAGGAACTTTGGACAAACGTGAGATATCGATTGCCGTCGTGCCGCCGATGCCAACCGCGATGCGCGGGGAATTCGGTTGGTCGCTTGCGGGAGATGACATCCCGTTGAATTTCGATCAGCTCCAGATGCTGCTACCCCGTGCAGGGGTGAGTTGGGTGAAGTTGCCGGTTTGGTACGGCACGAGCGAAATGGATCGCGGCGAACAGCTGGTGATGCTGACCGAGCAACTCGCCGCCAAGGAAATTGACGTGGTGGGGGTATTGGATCGTCCCCCCGCGGATTTGGATTTTGGTAAAGAAATTCCTTCCGACGCGAGCATTGCCGATTTGCTTTCCAATGTGGATTCGTCGGTCTGGCTGCCATCCTTGGATGAAGTGTTAACGCGACTTTCGTTGCGGGTGCGGTGGTGGCAATTAGGAACCGATGACGACACGAGCTACGCTCATTTTCCCAACTGCGAAAAAGAAGTTGGGAAACTTCGCGAGATGATGTTCCGCTTCGGCCAAGACGTGAGCTTGGGATTGGGTTGGCCCTGGCTTGAGGCGGCGAGCAGTCATGCCAAAGCGTCGTGGGATTTCGAGCAGATGTCGGCCGAGCCAACGCTCACCGGCGACGAATTGGCGAGCTATCTGCAACTGCCGACCCGCGAAGGGGTCGTGCGTTGGGCACTCGTTAAACCGCTGAAACGCAGCGAATACGATCTCGAAGCGCGCACTCAGGATCTCGTGCAGCAAATGATCTCGGCCAAGATCCACGGGGCCGATGCAATCTTCGCGGCCAAGCCATTTGACGATGAAGCCGGCTTGATGAAAGACGTGGGAACCCCCAGTGACTTGCTGCTGCCTTGGCGGACAACGGCTTCGCTGTTGAGCGGCACCGAATATTTGGGCACGATTCAGTTGCCACGTGGGAGCGAGAACCGGCTGTTCCAAACCCAGAACGGCACTGCGGTGATGGTATTATGGAACGAAAAGATAGGGCAGGAAACTTTATACTTGGGTGACGGCATCAGTGTGATCGACGTGTGGGGACGTTCTTCCAAACCCCAGATGAAGGACAATCGTCACATCATCGAAGTTACGCCGCTGCCGAAGTTTGTGATTGGGCTCAATGGCGCGATCGCTCGCATGGGGTTGGGGGCCAAACTGGCCAAGACCGACATCCCCAGCGTGTTTGAAATTGCCCACGGCAACAGCATTGAACTGCAAAACACCTTTGGGCAAGGGATCGGCGGCACGGTTCGGATCATCGCCCCCGAGGGCTGGCAGGTCATGCCCGATCGCATCGACTTTAAATTGGCGATTGGCGAGAAGGCACGGCGGCCGTTCCAGATATTGCTTCCTTTCGATGCAAACAGTGGCAACACGACACTACGTATCGATTTTGAAGTCGCCGCGGATAAGCCTTATCGATTCAGCACCTACCGCGAGGTGAACGTCGGTGATAAGGACATCGACTTGGAACTCAACACCCGGCTGGGGGATGACGGTAATCTGGTCGTTGAACAACGCATGCTCAACCGCGATAACAAGCCGATTGATTTCAAATGCTTGCTGTATGCCCCCGGACGACGGCAGCAACGCATGCAGGTGTTTCAATTGACCAACGGTTGGGATACCAAGACTTACACCTATCTGGATGGCGAGGAATTGCTGGGCGAAGAGCTCTTGCTCAAAGTGGAAGAGCAGGGGGGGATGCGGCGCGTGTTCAATCATCGCATTACGGTCGAGCAATAATCGCAACGCGGCAAGGTGCTGTCAGTTGCCAGTCGCGGCTTGTTGACGGCTATTTCATTCACTACCATGCGGTGGTTGCCTTTCTCAAATCTCTTGGAACTCCTATGGCCACGGTCGCTACAGTCGCGGAATGTTTGGAACAGTTTGCCCCCGCGCGGTTGGCGGAAGATTGGGACAATGTGGGCCTGCTAGTGGGGGATCGCACCTGGCCTGTCGAGCGGGTCGTGACTTGCCTGACGGTGACGCCAGAGACCGTGGCGGAAGCCGTGGAAGGCCGCGCGAACATGATCGTGACACATCATCCGCTGCCGTTTCACCCGCTCAAGACCCTAACCACGGAAAGCACCGTGGGGCGTTTGTTGCTGCAACTCATCACCGCGAAGATTGCCGTTTACAGCCCGCACACGGCGTTTGATTCAGCACGCGCAGGGATCAATCAGCATTTGGCGATTGGTTTGGGGCTGCAAGAGATCGCCCCGTTGGTCGCTAGTTCCAGCGATGACCCCGACGTGGGGGTAGGGCGGTGCGGCACCTTGGGCGAAGATGTGACACTCACAGAGATGGTCGAACGGGTGAAGAACTTTCTGGGGATTCAACGTCTGCAGGTCGTGGGAGCCGATGAGCAAATCGTGAATCGCGTGGCGATTGTGTGTGGCAGTGGCGGCTCATTTCTTGAGACGGCCATTGAACAGGGCTGCAATTGTTTAATCACGGGCGAAACGACGTATCACACCTGCCTCGAAGCGGCAGCCCGCAAAGTGGCTTTGGTGTTGCCAGGGCATTTTGCAAGCGAAAGGTTTGCCCTGTTGTCGTTGGCGGATTATCTGGCCGACTTACTGCCGGGGGTGACGGTTTGGGCGAGTCGTAGCGAAAGTGACCCGGTTCGCCGGATGTAAGTCGTTTGCTTATGGTCATTTAGCGAGTTAATTCTTATTTCGACATCACGGTTCTGTCGATTGACCCTCTGAAGCTGGCATCTAGAATGAGGTGCTTGTCGCGGGCGAACCATTCGCGCTAAGTGGACGTACAAGAGGGTCGGTCCCTGGGCTCGGAACGCCGCGGGACCAACAAATAACTCGACGGAGTTCCCGCCATCATGAGCCTGCCCCACCTCGTTCGCTCGAGCGACCAACGCGATTGTCGCTTCCTGACCGCTCTGCCCGTGTTCAATGAAGTTGGCCATGTGACCGACGTATTGAACGAAGTTACGAAGTATGCCACCGATGTTTTAGTCGTCGACGATGGTTCGACCGACGGCACGCGGGAATTGCTTGCCCAGCGGACCGACGTGAAAGTTCTGCTGCACGATAAGAATCGCGGTTACGGCGCGGCACTCAAGACGGCCTTCGATTACGCGATTGAGCATGGTTACGAATTAGTTGTAACGATTGATTGCGACGGCCAGCACGAACCTCAGCGGATTTGTGATCTCGCTAAGGCTTGCCGGCATTTTGATATCGCCTCGGGAAGCCGTTATTTGGAAACAACCCAATCGACCGAAATGGTCCCCGGTGACCGATTGTCAATCAATCGCACGATTACCGCTGAACTCAATAAACAGTTGGGTCTCGATATCACCGACGCGTTTTGTGGTTTCAAAGCCTATCGCACGACGGCACTGGCGAAGTTGAACCTGACCGAAACCGGTTATGCGATGCCTTTGGAGCTGTGGGTGCAAGCGGCTTGGCATGGCCTGAGAATCACGGAAGTCTCGGTACCGCTGATCTACTTGGATGAAAAGCGGAGTTTTGGCGGGGCGCTCGATGCGGCCGATTTGCGGCTTAAGTACTACCGCGAGGTGATCGACCGTGCCGTGGCGGCGTGTGGTCCCGTGCGGCCCGTGACGACGGATGCCCCCTTGCCCGAGCTTTGTTGCCAGCCCTGTGTATGATCCCATCGGGCGATTACCCGAGATTTCGCGCGCCCCCTGGTGATGGGGAAATTCTTTGCGTGCCTCCTCCGGCCGAGTTGTCGGCGCTGGTGGCGCGTGGTCAGCAGCGGCCGGGATTGGCACAAGTGGAATGGTCGGGCCGTTCGCTTGCTAAGCTTTCTCAAAATGCGCGGCAACAAATTCTCGACGAGGCGATTGCTTATACACGCCAATATGCTGACGTAGGCGATCCCTCGAGCGCGGAGGCGCCGCTCGTTATCACGGGCCATCAACCGGAATTGTTTCATCCGGGGGTGTGGCTTAAGAATTTTGAAGCGGCGAAGTTGGCGAAGCAAGTTGGCGGAACGGCCATCGATCTCATCATTGATAGCGATCTCTGGCGGGCGTCGGCGATTCGCGTGCCGACGGGTTCCCCTGCGGAATTGCAAACCGAACTTGTCCGCTATGACCAGGCGTTGATCGACTTGCCGTTTGAGGAACGCGGCATCGCGGACCTGGAGTTGTGGCAATCCTTCGGTTCCCGCGTTGCTCATAAAATGGCGGGACTCGTTGACCAGCCGCTCGTCAAGGAATGGTGGCCGAGCGTGCTGGCCGCTTCGCGAAAGCAGGAAAAGATTGGCTACGCGCTGGCTGAAGCCCGGCATCAATTGGAAATCGCCTGGGGTTCGCGCTCGCTGGAGCTGCCGCAATCGCGAGTTTGCCAGAGCGAAGCTTTTCATTGGTTTGCTTCTGAGTTATTAAATCGAGCCATAGAATTTCGCACGGCATATAACGGTGCGCTGGCCGACTATCGCGTGGCCCACCAGTTGAAAAACAAGGCCCAACCCGTGCCGGATCTGGCCGAACAGAATGGCTGGGTGGAAACGCCGTTTTGGTTGTGGAGCACATCCAACCCCGCGCGCCGCGGTGTTTATGTGCGTCGCGTTGAAAATCAGTTGGAAATCACGGATCGCAAGCAACTTTCGGCAATGCTTTCTACGAATCCTTCGCTGGCGGTCGAGCAATTTGCTGAGTTGGAACGCCAAGGGATCAAGTTTCGCACACGAGCTTTGGCGACAACGCTCTTTGCACGGTTACTGCTAGCCGACGTGTTTATCCACGGCATCGGCGGGGCCAAATACGACCAAGTGACCGATGCGATTGCCGCGGCATTCTTTGGAATTGATTTGCCGCCTTACGCGACGATTTCAGGAACTTTGCGATTGCCGATTGCTGCTTCCGATGTCCCCCTGCATTCGCCGCGCGAATTGCGGCAGGAATTGCGCAGCCAGCAGTATCATCCTGAACGATTTCTTCACGAAATGATCATCCCAGCCGCGGAAGTGTCCCGTGTGTATGACTTGCTGGCGAAAAAACAGGAGTGGATCGACATTTCCAAAACGATGGCGAATGCCGACGAGCGTCATCAGGCAATCATTGCTGCCAATACTGAGTTGCAACAGTATTTGAGCAAACGTGCGGAACGATTGGAGCAAAACATCGTGGACGCCAAACACGCAGCAAGCATCGAGCAATTGCGTCGTTCGCGCGAATATGCGTTTTGCCTGTTCCCGCCAGCTTTGCTGCAACAGTTCTTGCGAACAGAAAAGTCGTAGTTCTTTCGCGCTGCCTGCTGGATTTTCGTTGCGCTATCGCCTAAGTTAGAAGCAGACATGAAGTTCGTGTGTTTTGCGGGGGCGAACACACAACGTCCAAGTGTTGGGTCAGGCGTTCAGGACGTTTGTCTGCCGGATCTCACGCGGTCATTCCGATGCGTGTTGTCTGGCGGAGCGGAAAGGATGGCCGATATGCACCAGCAGTTCAATCGCGTAGCGCCGCTCCGTGTTGCCACGGCAGCCAACGGCCACAGCGTGGCGAAGGCCGCTTCTCGGCCCACGAATCTCTGTTTATGCGATTTGGGTCTCGGCACGCGCATCGTTATCGGCAATGCGGGAGATCATAGCCGCGTGCTGGCGTTTTTGACGCAGCACTATCAAGTTCCGCTCGCCGAAGATTTTCAAAGCCGGTTGGACGATCCCTCGTATGAGCCCACCGATCGTATGTTGCTCGTGCGCGGGAGTGATTTGATCGGTCATTTGCAGCTTTCTCGGCAGTCGGCATGGTTTGAGCGGGAACGAATCCCCACGGCGGCGATTCGCGACTGCGCGATCTTGCCCGAAATGCATCCCGCGGAATTGATGGCTCCGCTGTTGGCGACGGCCGAATCGACCGCGCTGGCCGAAGGGGCCATCCTGGCGGTGGCGCGTCCCGATCAGCCGGAATTGTTTGCCGCCAACGGATGGAGCACCTGTCGGGCGCAAGGCCACACGCAAGCCAACACGCGAGCCCTGTTGGCCCATATCACGGCCCAACTCGCGACAAGAAAACATCGCCATTCGCATATCGAAGTTCGCACATGGTGGCATTTTGAATTGGAAGCGATTCAGCCCGTTTACGATCAAGTCGCGACCGCGATGTGGGGAACCTTGCACCGAAGTGATGACGCCTGGCGGTGGTTGGTGGGGCGCAAGGCGCACGATCAAGTTTTGATTGCCGTACGGCACAAGGCTGAGGAAGCGGGAGAGTCAGAGAAGCTGCACGTCGTGGGTTACGCCGTGGTGCGAGATTCGTGCATTGTGGAGATGATGACGCTCCCTGGTTATGCGTCGGTGAGATTGATGCTCATCGCGCGAGCGTGCCGCGATGCCATCGACCGCGATCACCATTTTGTGTCGCTGCATACACCGGCGACCGATCCCATGCACGAACTGTTGGTGACGGCGGGGGGCAGTTGGCATGCTTGCGCTGCGCAACATGGCTCGCCGTGGATGCACAAATTGCTTTCGCCGGAAAAATGGGTCGAGCGACTCTATCCCCAGCTCTATCACCGGGCGAAGGAAGCCGGCATCCCGCGGCCGTTGGAAATTAGTTTCGCGGTCGATGAGCGGCGCTACCGGTTCTTGTTCACTCGGCGGAGCGTACGGTTGGAGCATGCTCTTCCTGCAACCCAGACGGACGCCACCTGCGATGCCCTGACGTTCCAGGATTTGCTTACCAGCAATTTGGCCTGGACCACGGCCCGGGAGCGGGGATTGTTGCGGGTCGAGGATTCCGCCAATGCCGCGATTTTGGCTGCACTTTTTCCGCCCCGATTATTCTGGCAATCCCCGTTTGAACTGCTGCGGCTGTAGTTACAATGAGCAGGCGGAAGGCATTGGTGCTTTCCACTTGTCGTTGAGTGACTGCCAGGGAATTTGGCCGCCATGTTCTTGCCGCTCTCTTGCGATGCGCTGCTGTATCACTTGCCGTATGCGACGGTCGGGCTGATCGTCGCCAATGTGGCCGTCTTTGCCGGGATGGAATGTGGCACGATCGATCGATTGGACGGCTGGGTGCTCATGTACGGCCAAGGGATGCATCCCACGCAATGGTTGTTGTCGCTGTTCACGCATGCTGATTTCAGCCACCTGCTGGCCAACATGTTTTTCTTGTGGGTGTTTGGGCTGGTGACGGAGGGGAAGCTCGGTTGGTGGCGGTTTCTGGCCTGCTACTTTGTTATCGGTTTGGGACAATCAGCCATCGAACAGGCCATCATGCTGGGCTCAACTCCAGAGCCAGGATCGGTCGGCGCATCGTCGGCCATTTATGGGCTGATGGCGATGGCCTGCGTGTGGGCCCCCATGAACAGCGTGAAGATGTTTGGCTTCTTTTTGTATTTTCCGATTTCATTCGACGTGCGAGTGGCAGCGCTCGCGGCCTTTTATGTTGGGATTGAATTCGCACTGGCAGTGCTAGTCAGCAGCGTTCACTTGGTCACGGGGCATGGCGTTCTGGGAAGTTCGCTCCTGCACCTGATGGGGGTCGTATTGGGAGGAATATTTGGAACGATTTTATTGAAGCGCAAACAAGTCGACTGCGAACACTGGGATCTGTTTTCAGTCCTACGCGATGAAGCTGGTAAGCCGAGCAAGCAAGAAATCGCCCCACCCTCACAGCAGCAGATTCAAGCTTATCAAGGTCAACGGGCCGACGAAGCGAAGAAGAAAATTCTGGCTTATTTGCAGATCGATCAAGCACCGCAAGCCCTGCTCGTTTGGCGGAAGGTGCAAGACTTGAAACTTCCGTTGGAGTTAAGCCGGCAGGAGCAATTCAAACTGATCGCAGGACTCGACAAGCACAAGCAATGGGCCGATTCCGCGCCATTGATGACGAAATATCTGGAAGAGTTTCCCGAAGGATCGGAGGCCGTGCGGTTGCGGCTCGCTCAGATTTGCCTGGTGGAACTTCAGCGCCCTGCACGAACGCTGGAACTGCTCGGAACACTCGATACCGCGAAACTCAACGAGAACCAAAATCTCTTACGAAAAAAATTGTCCGCGGTTGCTAAGAAGCAAATCGAAGAAGGCGAAGTGGAACTCGACGACGTGATTTGAGCGCCGATTGCCAATGGTGCTGCGAAGACACTGCTGAGCAAGCCAGCAGTGGCACCCCAAACTTTAGCCGTTGCTGCTGAGATACCCAGCGCTGGATTGAAAATATCGCTTTCGGCGGGTTTCAGTGGCCGATTTCTCGTCGACGGAATGCTGTGAGCGCAAGTCTTCTAGGCTGGCGTGGCAAACGCGGCAGCCAACCGTGTCGAGATGAAACTGAATGTAATCGGTCTGATCGTTATCGAGTACGTCCAACAAAAAACTACCGAGTTGCTCGCGGGTGGGGCAACTCAAACGATTGCGCCGCCACATGGCCCCGACGGTGTGTACGCCCGCGTCTTGGCTCCCCACGATTCCGGTGAGGCGTTCGCCGAGCGTCGGATCTTCGCGCAAGGCTTGCTCGATGCTGGCCATCCGTTCTTGCGGCAGGTCTTCGTCGAGATAAGCCGCGAGTTCCGCGTCGGTGAAGGGATTGCTCATGATTACGCCTGCAACTCCGGAAAAATGTCTTCGCTCAAGCGTTGGCCGCGGATGATCTTGCGCAAGCGTTCCAGGAAATCGAACTTGAAGTTCGCCACCTGTTGTTCGGAAAGCTGAATTTCCTCGGCCACTTGTTTGTTTCCCCAGCCCAGCACGAACAACAGTTCCATGCACTTGATCTTTTGCCAATCGCCCGTGGATCGCCAGCGTTCGATTTGCTCGGCGATGCCGGCCGTGACGGCGTCTTCTTCTAACCCGCGGCGCTCACCGCTGCGGGCGATGCTGCTGGCCTCACGGTCGCTGCCGGTGGGTTCCCAATTCCCCGACGAACCTTCACCTGAGGAAAATGGCAATGCCGGTCGCCGGCCTTCGCGGCGGAGATGGTCGGTGAGCTTGTGGGCGGCAATCGTGAAGAGCCAACTTTCCAGCGACCGCCGGGTGTCGTAGTTAGGCAAACTCGTAAGAAAACCGATGAAGGTTTCTTGCACGACGTCTTCGCTGGCGTCGCGACGACGAAGCCGACTTTCGACAAACGACAACAGCCGCCCTTCGTATTGGGCGATCAACTCGTTCCACGCGGCGGGCTTGCCCCGGCGAATCTCTTCGACGAGCAAGACGGTGGCTTGGGAGGAATCATTCATTGAGCCGCGACTCGGCAAAGTCGCATGGAAGATCAGCTAACTCTCAACAAAAAAACGGCAACTGCGATTATCGCAAGAACACCCCCCACGAGCAACTGCTTGCTGTAGTAACCTTTGCTCCACGTGTCGAATCGCAAAAGCCCATAAACGGCCGCGAGGCCGGTGATGGACATGGCGAACAGCTTACCAAACGAAGCGAGTCGCTGGTGCCGTTCCTGCCGTAACCAAGAGTCCAGCAGATACTGATCGACCTTGGGGTTGAATTCCACGAGGACGTGAACTTTCTTCATATCACCGACCGAGGAATCGATCGTTGTCGTGAATTCGTCGCGGCAGATTTCGCGGAAGATGTAATCGAGCCCCACGCCGACTGACAGTGGGTCATCGATTTTGACTGCATGGCCCAACCGAGCGGAGGCCAAATAGCCGATTTGCCGCGCGACGATTTGCGGGAGTTGTTCCTCTTCCAGTTGCCGGCGGCATTCGGCCTGCGTCACGAAGGGGTCCGAGGCCACGCTTTCGCGTAAGACCTTGCCGACACGCTTTGGGGGATGGATGACCCAATTCGGCGGTAACTCTCCCTGTTCATCGAGCCCAAAGAACTTTTTTACCGCCTCTTTGGCAACTTCATCCTTGGGATCAGCGAGCGGTGCGGAATCGTCGGCACCATCTAGGTTGATGCGAGATTTGGTGATTTGGTCCCACAGGGCATCGAGAGTGGGATCGGAGGCGGATTCGGCCTTGGCAGTGATGGCGTGTGCGACGGGAGTGATCGCCGTGGGCGAGTCATCGGCGCGAATACCAAAGAAACTCCAACCCGCTATGAGTAGGCAGGCCAACATCGGAGCGAACGGCATTCGCTTCTTGTGATTAACGAATGATCCTACAAATGTGGCGATTAATAACGCGGAGAAAACCAACACCACCAGTATTATTGAGAACTCAACCCAACTGAGATTAAATGCTGCAAAAATCATCATACAACCCCCTGATCGGCAATCGCACGGCGACGGCTGGGCGAGAGCCAAGGAGTGGCGAACTGCAATGTGAAGGCGATGATGGCCGCGAGCAATAAGCCGAGTGGTTGCGGGAACCAGAAAATGAAGTGCAGCAACCACGCCACCAAACCACACCAAGCGATGGTCCAGATGCTCACACGAAGGCTGCGAGTCGCTTCGGTCTGCTCCCACCAGGCAATCAATACGAACAGGAAAGCAAAGTAAGCAGCAAACATCTGCAGGGGCAGTGTACGCACGGAATCGGCAGCATTTTCTTTCGGTCCAAACGCGGCGAGCCCCACGGTGTTGCTCATCAAGCTTTCATTTGGCCAGACGCCCCAGCTGTTCCATTGCATCAGCGGAAGCATCAACCAATCGGCAATCGCCCAAGCACACACGCCCACGGCGGCACCAGTCAGCAGTTGAATAAATCGCAGCGGAGCCTGATCTTCGACCTTGCCTTCGGATAGTTTGGCAGGAACCATGATCGCCCAGCAGCCGATTGAACCGACGGCCGCGAGCCAGACAAACAATTCCGTGCTGAACGGATCGGCGGCGATCAAGCAAATCACCAGCGCCGCGATTGAGCAGACGACCGCCGCGAGAAACATGCTCCCGACGATTTCGGTCATGCGCTGATTGAACGACTTGGCGGCCAAGTGATCGCGGAGTTGCCGCTGCATGCTTTGTTTGCGGCGGCGCTTCGCTTCTTTTTTTGTGACGTTCTCGGTGGGGGAAAGGCCAGCGACCGGCATCGCAGGCATGTTGTTTGAAGAACCGGCCGGTGGATAACTGGGACCCCGATGAAACGTGCGCTTCTTGGGCCGCGAGGGCTGTACAACCACGTTCCAGATCGCGAAGTAAACGAAATAGGTCATCGCCACGGGTATCACGTAGGGAACCCATAGCGAGAACGATCTCACGATGTTAACAACGATCACCGCGACGATGATCATTTTCAAAAACTGTGGCAGCGGAACTTCGGCATAGAGTTTGCGCAGAATCTCCGCGCCTTGCTTGACGAAGGCCGCGATCGGCTCCTCGACATCATAGTCAGCTTCCTGCTGCGGGGCGTTGCCCATGAACGGACGCCAGGTCGGCTGCTGCGGATTGGGTTCGGAATAGGGTCCCGTGGTTTCCGTGGCGGCGTTGTAGTTGACGCCGACGTTGTTAGTCACGCTGGTCGGATTTGCGGCTCCCATCGAAGCCAGCATGTCGGCCACGCTGCGGATGCGAGTTTCCGGGTCTTTGGTCATCGCGCTTTTCACGATGTCGCGATAAGGCTCACCCAACGCCGTTAAGTCGGGCTCGGCCGTGAGATGCTTCATCAGCACTTCGCCGACGCTTTCACCTTCAAACGGCACATGGCCGGTGAGCATTTCATACAGGATGATGCCTAAGGCATAGGTATCGATCTCGCGGCCATAGCGGCCGTTGGCGATCTCGGGGGCCATGTAATGGACCGTGCCGACGCTTTCCGTCTGCCCGCTGCGACGGCTACAGGAAATAAACTTCGACAGGCCGTAGTCACCGATCTTGACGGTGCCTTCATCAAGGAAGATGTTGGCCGGCTTAAGGTCACGGTGGACGATGCCGTGGTCGTGCAGATAGGCCACACCCGCGGCGATTCCAGAGAACCACTCAATCGCCAGTTCCGCTGGCATGCCGTGCGGGTGGCGATTGATGGCGTCTTCCAAGGATTCGCCGGAAACGTATTCCATCACGACCCAACGGTCGTCGTTGTTATCGGTTTTAATGTCGTACAGCGCAACCAAGTTGGGATGCTTGAGATTCAAGCAATGGGTCACGCCGCGAAGTTCGACGTCCAAGTTGCGACGAATCAGCTTGAGTGCGACTTCCTTGCCGGCATCGCTCACGGCGTAATAGACTTCGCCAAAGCCGCCGCGACCGACGCCACGTTTGATCGTGTAACCATCAAGTGGCCGCGAACCGCTGGGATAGGTAAAACGCCCACCATTCTTGGGATCAGCCCCCAGGGGCCGATCTTCGGACTCAGATTTAAGGGGTTGGACGTTCATTTTCGGTTTGGATGCTAGGGCGAACACGGGTTTTACCTGTGCTGGTGGTGCCGAACCAATTGACGTGTCACTCGGCTGGGCACCTCTTGTTTATCTTACCTTGATAGGGCGGCTCTTCTCAAACCTCTTCAAAGCTCAGGGCGAACTCTTCTCCCGCCAGGCGGCAATTTGCCGCGATTGTGCCGCTCGTGCAGCCGGGATGATCGTTCAATTCCAAAATCTCTTTCGAGCGAAATTGCACTTCCTCGCCGCGGCGAAACAGCACCAGATCGCTTTCCCACGCGGAGCAGCGAATATGGCTGTGCTGCTTGGGACCCAGGACGCAGCTTTCGCTCATCAGAACCACCGCATCGACGGCGGGTTCCGTTTTGTGTTTCGACTCGATCTTGAGCACGGCAGTCGCGCTCAGCGTGTGGGGCTTGGTGAATCGCAACTTGAGCGAATCACCAAGCTCCACCAGCGAGCCGTCACGCAGCAACGTCGGACCGACGATCGTGTGACCGTCGACTTTGGCTTGATGAATGGGCGTGAGGATGTAGTTTTCGCCTTCGCGACGGATCGTTGCATGACGGCGGGAAAGATCAGCCCGGATGGGAATATCGATTTCGCTTCCCGGCGTCGGTTGGCCGATGACGACCTCGTTCCCCAAGCAGACGAGAAATCCACCAACTTCATCGATCCAAGCGATCAAGCGTTTGCCGCGAATGTGTTCAGTGGTCATCGTGTCGTCGCTGCCATTTTTTCGCCAAGCAATCGTGGTGGCGAACACGGGTTGTGGTCGGCGGCGCTGGGCAAATTGAGCCAACGGTTTGGCCGGCGCTTTCATGCCGACGGCTTGCCAGGCGCGGCGACGGGCTTCTAACGCGGGGGGGTAACTCGCTGCTAATTCTAACAGCGCGTCGGCCCGCGTGAGTACCTCGGCCCAATTCTCGCTCGCGACCGCCGCATGGAGGGAGGGAGAGAGCGCACGTAACTTGTTGGCATTTTCCATCAACTGTTGCTGGCGCACGGTGATTTCGCTTGCCAGCGGATCGTTCTCGGAGGGCAATAATCGCGTGGCCCGATCGAGCAATTCGCAAGCAATCGTGAACTCGCCGACGTGGGCCTGCTCTTTGGCTTGAGAGATAAGGTGAACGACGAGCTTCCAGCGTCGTCGCTCATCCCCGCCGAGTCGGCGTTGTTCGAGTTTGGCGATCTGTCGCTCGGCCAAGGCGGTTTCTCCACATTCCAAAAGTCGGCGTGTTTGTTCGAGGCCCAGCCGGGCTTGCTCTTCGCGAAAGCGATTCACTAGGTCTTCGCTGCCGTCGAGCTGCAAGGCTTGCTGAATGTCGTGCCAGCCCGCAACGCTATCGCCGGCAGCCAGCTTGCGGCCCGCACGATCCACCAACTGCGAAGCCACCTCATGAGAGAGTCGCTTGGCGGGGAGAAAACCACGCAGCGATTCTCGTCGCAAGAGCGCGGAAGCCTCGTCGCAGCGTCCTTCCTTGAGGGCGACCTGAGCGGCTCGGATTTTCATACGCCACGCGGGAAACATAGAACTTCATCCATGGAAACAAAGGCGAGCGGGGGACGTAAGTCCCCTGCAATTGAATGCGGGGGGCTTAACTTAATCATTGCAGGGGATTAACATCCCCCGCTCGCTGGGGTTGGGGAAACCTACTTCTCTTGGAACTTCACAACAGCGACTTCGGCATCACGAGGTTGGTCGAGCTCAAAGTACTCGGCCACCTGCTCGGTGATATCCTCAGCAGCGGGTTCGTCCAGCGGGATTTCATCCTTGAAGTTGGTATCTGCATTGGCCAACTTGGCGGCCACGTCGAGCTTCGTGCGGATATCGACAATCAATTCCTTGGCGCGAGCCAAGTGGCTGTCGTCGAGCTTGAGATCGCTCGATGCTTGCGCGACTTCCACGAGCTTGAGCTTGGCTTCCAAGTTTTCGACGTCGACTTCCAATTGACGCTGAGCGCTCATCATCGCCGCCAGCTTTTCACGAGCCGCATCGAGATTTCGTTGACGGGCGTTCCGCATGTCGGTGAGGCTGCCGAGTGTGGCGTCGGACGTTTTGAAACGCACGAAACGACGCGACAAATCTTGCTTCACCTCATCGGCCGAATAACTGTGGCCCGCGTAACGGAAGACACTGTCGCCGGTTTGCAAATCGGATTGCAGCCGCATGATTTCCGATTTTTCCTTACCGGCTTTGCTCTCGGCGGTTTCGATCCGCTTGTCGAGCGATTCGACTTCCACTTCTTCCTTAGCGATCACGTGCATCGAGCGGCGAATTTCGGGTTCAAGATCGCGGACCATTTTGCGGGCACGATCGATCTGGAAATCCAAGGGGACGGTATCCTCGACCGTTTGGCTCGCACGCTCGTAGCCGGTTGTCAGGTAGCTCCACGCCCCTTTTCCCAGCACCAAGCCTCCTAACAGCCCCACCAACAACACACCAAAGACAAGTTTTCTGAACATGGCCTACGCCCTCCAAAACTGTTTTCCCTGGCCGCGATGGCCAAGCTGAATCCGGAATATCTCGTGATGGCGCGTCTGACGTGTCGGGCCACCTAAGAAGGATTTCGCAGCCTGAAGGGCGATCTTGGCTGGATCGGACAGAAAATTCTGAACCCTCAGGCGTGAATTCTCGTACTAGCCGCAGACGGTGGCCCGCGGTGCGCGCTGACCGGTGTTGACGAAATGCCTGAAAACGAGTCTTTTTGAGACCTTGGAGGCGGTGGCCCCGTTCATGGGCTGCCCGAATTTCCGCAAATTCCTATCCTGCCCATCCCCCTCGCGAGGAAGCCATGCTTCGCCCTTTGTTTTATTTTGCTCTCTTAACCCTGGTAGTGACGCTGGCGGGCCAAGTTGGTTGCACGAAATCGACCGTCGACCCGGCACTGATCGCAAAGCACAAAGACAAATTCACGCTCGCCGCCGAGCCCGACGGGGTGCAGACGGTGTACGAAGTGCGTGAAGTCTTGTTGGGGCACACCGAAGAAGAACACGATCACGCGGCCGAGGAGCATGCCCACGAAGAGGGCGAAGAGCATGACGAGCATGCGGATCAAGACCATGCCGCAGGGGAAGAACACGCCGACCACGATCACGAAGGGCATGACCATGATCATGCGCATCATGACCACGAATATCCCACGGAAGCGAAGGAAGTTGCCATGGTCGGCCAAGTGGGTGGGCTCGCCAATCCCTGGGAAGAAACGCAACCTGAATTTCCTTTTGCGACCAATTTCGCGATTTTCTTTCTCGCCGATCCTCAAGCCGTCGCCGAGCATGCCGAAGAAGGTCACGTACATGCCCCGGGTGAGGAATGTGCATTCTGTGCCGCGCATGCGGAAGAGAATTCGGAATTGTTCGCCATGGTGCGGCTCGTCGATGATAACGGCAAGCCCATCCCCGTGGACGCTCGCCAGTTGTTCGACGTGAAAGAGAACGACACCGTGGTGGTCAAGGGCACCGCCCAAGTCCTCGAAGGGGGAATGCTCGTGGTCAAAGCCACGGGTGTTTACGTTCGTAAGTAACAACATTCATTTTTACTTACCACAAAGCACACAAAGTCACAAAGAAGATCAATAATTCTTTCTTGGTGACCTTCGTGGCTTAGTGGTTGGTTTCTTTAGAAAAGGAATTCATGACATGCAATCGTTCATTCGCTATAGTTTGTTTGCTTTACTTGTGTGTTTAGTGACTCTGCCAGTCGTTGCAGCGGAGGAAGCACCGCTTTCGGAATCGACCGACATTGCCGCGGTGAAGAAGGCTCTCAAGCTGCGTGATGGCGAAACGGCGATCTTCGTGGGTGACATGCATTGTGCCGGGTGTGCCAAGAAGGTGGCACGCAAGCTCTACGGCGTGAAGGGAGTCGTGAAGGTGCGGTCGGATATTAAGATCGACGTCACGATCGTGACGCCGCAAAAGAATAAGCAGGTCGATCCCAAGGCCTTGTGGGCTGCCACGGAATCATCGGGGATTCTGCCGATCAAGTTGATCGGTCCCGCGGGAGTGATCGAAGCCGATGCCGAGGCCAAGAAGGCCGCGCAGAAGACGCAGCACGATCATGCGGCGGAAGAAACCAAAAAGGGTTAAATCAATAATCCTTGAAAGTAAAAACGCTAAGCCGCAAGCGGTGCTTGCGGCTTAGCGTTTTTTTGTTTTGGTAACGATTATTTTACGCCGTTTGCGTGGCGTACTTCTTCATGTATTCGCCATAGATCCAGTCGTAAGTCTTCTTCATGCCGTCACGTAGTTTGATGCTCGGGGCCCAGCCCAAGTACTCGGTGATCTTGGTATTGTCGCTGTTGCGGCCGTTCACACCCTTAGGGGCCTTGAGGTTGTGGTTGTGCTTGAGTTTGATGCCGGCGATCTCCTCGACCATGTCGTAGAGGCCTTCGATCGTGGTGATCTCATCGGAACCTAAGTTGATTGGCTCGAGAATGTTGCTGTCGGTGATCGCGAGGATCCCTTTCACACAATCGTCGATATACATGAAACTGCGGGTCTGCTTGCCGTCGCCCCAGATTTCGACTTCCGTTTCACCGTTTTCTTTGGCGTGAATGATCTTACGGCAGGTCGCGGCGGGAGCTTTCTCGCGGCCACCTTCCCACGTGCCATAGGGACCGTAGACATTGTGGAAGCGGGCCACGCGAGTATGGAGCCCAAAATCTTCGCGGAAGTGGCGGCACATCCGTTCCGAGAACAACTTTTCCCAGCCGTAGCCATCTTCGGGCATCGCGGGATAAGCGTCGGCTTCCTTAAGCGGCACGACGTCTTCTGATTTTTGCTTGTCAGCATTATATACACAGGCGCTACTGGCATAGAAGAATCGGTCGGCCTTGGCGGCCAACGCGGCTTGCAGCAAGTGGGTGTTGATCAACACCGACAACATGCACAAGGCTTTGTTGTTTTCGATGAAACCCATGCCCCCCATGTCGGCGGCCAGATTGTAGATGTCGCTCACGCCTTCACAAGCCTTGTGGCACTCGTCGATGTGTTTCAGATCAGCCACAACATTTTCGGCATCTGGAAAGGCTTGATACCACTGGTCCATCGGCTTGGCGTCGACGCTGCGCACCTTGTAACCGTCTTTCAACAAACGTGCGACCAGATTCCCGCCGATGAATCCACCACCACCGGCTACGAGAATGGTTTTCTTGCTCATCCGACTGTGTTCCTAACATTTCTAAGGGTCCTGGGCTGCGTGGGACGACTGCGCACAGCCCTGTTCAACTCAAGAATACAAAATTATAGATGCTTGCTTGTTCTATGGGCAGGACATAAAGCTAGCTCAACGTCTGTGAGAGATGGCCTGCTGTTTCAGGCGGATCTGGGTGAGGTTGAGTTGTGGGAGCTGGTGAGACTGCATCAGCTTGCGGGCCATGTTCGACAAGATCGACGAAACGTCCACAGAGAAGACGTTTGCTGTAGAGCCGATCAATGAGATCGCGTGCTTCACGGCCCATTTCCATGCGCTGTGCTTCGCTCGTATGATAAATTTCCCGAATGACGCGCTCGGCATTCTCTACCTGGCCATGATGAATGGCCCAACCAATTTCGCCTTGGGCCAGAATATCTGAAACGTGACATTCCGCGGGTCCCAAAGAAAGAATGGGACGTGCCGCTGCCATCGAACCGTAGACTTTGCAAGGGTGACAGATGCCAACGATCTTTTCACCCACGGCAACCAGATGAACATCCGCCGCACTGAGTGAAAAGCGAAGATTTTCAATCGGTTGATAGGGGAGCGTACGAATATTAGCCGGCTGTTCGCGTTCGATGAGGTCATCGAGTTGCTTTTTTAGCAATCCGCCGCCAATAAACAAGAACAACAAATTGGGTAAATCGGTAACTCGTTTCGCAACTTCGAGCAGTGTATCAACTGGTGAGGCAATCGAGAGATTGCCCGAATACATGATGACGACTTTTCCTGCGAGGCCATGTTCCTTGCGGAAAGGATTTTCAGTGTGGGGAACTGGTTCGACGTGATCCTCAAGAGGCCAGGGCGGAAAGACAACAAGTTTATTTGCGATCTTCACCTTGCGGTTGAGTCGCTCCGCCATGAAGCGGTCGAGAGCAATCACGGTCTGTGCTCGACGCAATATTTGTCGATTGAGCCAATCAAAGATCCGGACTTGCAGCGACGTTGGCGAAGCTTTGCCCAGCTCGATCATTTGATCGGGGTTGAGGTCCATCACCCAATACGTAATTGGTGTGCCGCGAAACATGTTGATCACCACCGCGGCCAAGGGACACATCGGTGGCGACGTGCTCACCACGATATGCTGCAAGTTTCGCGTGAATAGCCCGCGGAAGAGGCATTGTAAGGTAAAGCTGATACCACCGATGAGGCGAATCAAGATCGAGCCTTTGCCAAAACTTGAGAGAGGCAAGCGGCGTATATTAACGCCATCCAGGACCTCGTACTTTGCGAAGTGCTTAGAAGGATCTTCATAACCGCGTGACGATGTATAAACTCGCACGTAGTGACCACGCTCGGCGATCGCTCGGGCAGCCTCGTGCATGTATTGCCCCACCGCCGGGGTGTCCGGCGAATAGACTTGAGACAGCACGAGCACGACGGGTTTAGGCATGATCAATTGAGGATTTGTTTTCGAGCTAGATTTGATAGCGCCGTACGATATCTGATTACATGACAACTTGACGAAGTTCGCTGGCTTCTCTCGTTCGGAGGTAGTCCTGAAACGTCTCAGCCAAACCGTCCTGCAGGTTAATCTTAGCGCGCCAACCTAGGCTGTTAATCAGTTTCGTGTCCGTACGCTTGAGCAGCGTGCCATCGGGTTTGGACAGATCGTTGGTAATCTTGCCGCGATAGCCGATAACTTCGGCCACCATTTTTGCCACTTCTTGAATACTGATGTCTTCGCCAGTTCCAACATTGACCAGATCGGGGGGCGTATCTACTTGGAGCAGAAATGTGACTGCTTCCGCTAAATCATCGACATGCAAAAACTCACGCCGCGGTTTGCCGGTGCCCCAAATCACGACTTCCTCGGATTGCTCGACCGTCGCTTCGTGAAAGCGGCGAATAAGTGCGGGCAGAACATGAGAGTTTTCCGCATGATAGTTATCGCCAGGGCCGTACAGATTCGTCGGCATGGCTGAATGGAACATGACTCCATATTGCTGGCGATAATACTGACAAAGCTTCAAGCCAGCAATTTTCGCGATAGCATAGGCTTCGTTCGTTGATTCCAAAGGGCTCGACAGTAAGCAACTCTCGGGCATGGGTTGGGGGGCTTCACGAGGGTAGATGCAAGTGCTGCCCAGATAAAGAAACCGTTGGCAGCCATGGGCGTAAGCCGCATGGATCGAGTTGACTGCCATGGCGAGGTTTTCGTGAATGAAGCTCGCCGGATAAGTCATGTTGGCAAAAATGCCACCCACGCGCGCGGCCGCAAAGACGACAACATCGGGCTGTTCGTCGGCAAAGAATTGATTTGTCGCTTGTTGATTGCACAGGTCAAGTTCTTGCCTGGTGCGGATCACGATATTATCGGCACCGAGGGCGTGCAGCTTTCGCCTGACAGCAGTGCCGACCATGCCCCGGTGGCCCGCAACAAAGATTTTTTTGTCAGTGAGTTCGTACATGTTGCGTGACCCGTCACAAAGAGTAAGTGACGAATCTCCCCATTGTGTGCAAAAATTTATCGACTCGCGGCTAGGCTGGCTTCTCGTTCGGCGAGTTCCAAGTCCGCGGCAATCATGATCTCAGCGAGTTGCTTGCAGGTGGTCTTTGGCTCCCAGTTCAGTAGCTGCTTGGCCTTTGAATAATCACCCAAGAGCAGATCCACTTCGGACGGCCGGAAATAACGGGGATCGATTTCGACGTACTCATGCCAATCCAGATCCAAGGCTTCGAAGCAGTAATCCAGAAAATCGCGAATGGACTGCGTTTGGCCGGTGGCAATCACAAAGTCCTCGGGCTCACCGTGCTGCAGCATGAGCCACATCGCTTCGACGTAATCCTTGGCATAACCCCAGTCGCGCTTGGCATCGAGATTGCCTAGATAGAGCTTCTCTTGTAGGCCTAGCTTAATACGAGTTGCAGCTCGAGTGATCTTACGCGTGACAAACGTTTCGCCGCGACGGGGAGATTCGTGGTTAAAGAGAATGCCGTTGCAAGCGAACATTCCATAAGACTTGCGATAGTTCACCGTCTGATGAAAGGCATAAACCTTAGCGCAAGCATAGGGGCTCTGCGGACGAAAAGGCGTGTTTTCCGTTTGAGGAGTTTCGACAACCTCACCGAACATCTCCGACGACGAGGCTTGATAAACCCGCACTTCCTTCTTCTTGTTCAATTGGCGAGCTGCTTCGAGAACGTTCAAAGTTCCCGCACCCGTTGCCTGTAAGGTGTAGACAGGTGAATCAAAAGAGACTCTCACATGGCTTTGAGCGCCGAGGTTGTAGATTTCATCCGGTTC
This sequence comes from Bythopirellula sp., assembly GCF_041737835.1. Lineage (NCBI taxonomy): Bacteria > Pseudomonadati > Planctomycetota > Planctomycetia > Pirellulales > Lacipirellulaceae > Bythopirellula > Bythopirellula sp. The sequence continues at coordinate 59,742 of NZ_JBGSQY010000055.1, forward strand.
AATGTCTAGCGCCAGGTTGGTGAGGCTCTGCGCATCGGTTAAATCGCCGTAGTGGAGAAATAAATGCGTACCGGAACTGTGAGGATCCTGATACACCGTGTCGAGCCGACCCGTATTGAACGAACTGCTACGGCGAATCAGTCCGTGAACTTCGTAATTCTTGGCCAATAACAGTTCGGCCAAATAGGAACCGTCTTGGCCTGTGATGCCGGTTATTAATGCGCGTTTGGTCATAAATTGAATGGGTATATTGGGAGTTGTAAGGGTAGAGTCATTCTCAATACAGCAATTATTCTATTATCCAGATCATTTATCGATGAGCAATTGATAGGGCGTGCCTTAATTGGGGGGCAATTCTTGGCCCAGCCAGACCATGGTTGGCTCGATCCAACGGCGAATCGTCGCCAAATCGTCTGGGTTGGCGTTGCTTTTCCGCCTTGTGGTCAGCCCCGCATCAAACATCTCTTGAAATCCCTGCTGGACTTCCGACGTCATCTCCAGACCACAAAATTCCAAGACTCGCTGAACTAGCTCGGGAGACATGTCTTCGAGCCGAACTTCCAGATAGCGGTCCGAGGGAAGCTGGCGACCATAGAGACAAGCCTGCTCCACGCACATCCGCCATTGCAGGCTACAGACTTCCAGCAGTTCAAGTTGTTCGAGCATGCCGTCGATCCCCGGCAGGCGTGGTCCCCAGACGGGTTTGCCTACTAGTCCCGAGAGCTGCTGAGGCATGACTCGTCGCACAAACTCTTTGAAGTAATAAGGAGCCCGCTTGAGATCAATTTCTTTGAGTCGTTCCAGCAGCTTGTCTTTGGGAACGCCTCGGGCATGCTCTTGCCAAAAGCGGCGGATCGAAAGGACCGTTTCCACACCATCACGAATCGTATGAATGAACAGGCAGCCCGGCAACACGCGGTCGACAAATTCCATCCGCAACGAATTGCTTGGTGTCTTTTCGATCAGGCGTTGGCGCCCAGCGGTTTGCACCGCTTTGGCGAATGTCGCGCGGATGTGCTGGCAGACTTCTGGCCGGGCATCCCCGGGCCGTAGCATGTCCGATTTGTCGTCGTTACCATACTTCCAAGTCAGCCGAGGCTCTTCCAGGTGTGCCAGCTGAGTGTGCGAACCCAGCAGATTGCCGAGCAGGGTTGTCCCCGAGCGGGGAGAGCCAATCACCACGATTGGGCGTTCGAGGAAAGAGTTGACGGGTTCGCTGGTCATCTTTCGAGGATAACAGGCGATTCCCGCTGCATCTATAGTTTCCAATTAAGACTAGGCCTGGACCCGCCCTTCGGGTAAGGGTTAACCGGATCATAGCGACTGAAAGTCCGTTGGGCTGCCTTTGAAAAGGCCTCTAGGGACGCATCTTGGTAATTCGTGACTAGGCAAATTGATTGAATTTTTGGTGCCAAAGGATATAATCAGTCTAGGTTTTGATGCGGAACTTACGGAACAAGATCTTGATTCCCGGGCCAATTGGGAACCCGTTGAGGGGTATGATCGCGGCGGTTCAGGGCTAAATCGTTTGGCGAGATCACACGCTGGCGGCAAAAGTGCTGCTTGCTTCAGAAAGGTTCATACTAATCGCAACGATTACATCTGTGCTAATCCTATTCATTCGCCTGATCAGAACCGTACAGAAAACCACCTGCCATAGTTTACTAACCCAGAACCAATTTTCTTAGCATGATCACATTGTCTAGAAAATTCGTGTTTCTATTGGCCGTAGCTGTGTGTGTTTTACACAGCCAGGGGCACGCTTTGGCGGTGACGACGTCTTATCATATTGGCAATAGTCTGACCTACGATAGTCAGCCCGAGGCCATGGAAGCTTTCGCGGCCAGCCGTGGTCTCGATCACCAAGTCGGCTATCACATTCGCAGTGGTTCGTCGTTGCGAAATATTCTCGACAACCCGACCGATGTATCGGTTGAGCCTAACGAGTTCGGTACCTATACCCAAGCCTTGCCCAACAATGCGTGGGACATCGTGACGTTGCAACTACACAACAGTAACAGTCCTTTAGCTACATTAGGGCAAGACGTCGAATCCATATTGTCGTTAATCAATTTAACGCAATCTAATCCAGCAAATGCAAATACCAATTTTTACATTTATCAAACGTGGCCGCAACTAAGTAGTACTTCATATCAAGACCAATGGAATGGGCCGTCGCCAGATAACGTAAACACTCCTATGTCGCGTCGGCGTGAATACTTCAATAATTTGATTGAACGCGTTCGAGCTGAAACCGATGCCAATGTCTACATGATTCCCGTGGGAGAAGTTTTGTATGAACTCGACGTGCGGATGAGAGCCCGTGAGATTCCAGGCCTTAGTTCGGTCAATCAGTTGTATCGTGACGGGCTGCATTTAACTTACGGGGCTGGCAGATTTGTCGCTGGTGCGACGACTTTTGCCACCATACTTGGGCAATATCCGACAGGACTCGATATCCCAGCCGATTTTTATGGAGGCCCAACCGCACCAAGCGAAGCCCAGAAAACGGCAATTCTTGAAACGATTCGTGACGTTCTCGATAAACATCTCTATTCGGGAGTCGAGATGCCACCGCCATTACGGGCTGATTTTGATGGCAACCTGGTCGTTGACGAGGCCGATTTCGACCGGTGGCACTCATCATTTGGGATTACAAATCCCTATGATGCTGATGGCGACGGAGATGCGGACGGTCGAGATTTTTTGTACTGGCAAAGGAATGTTTATTCCCAACTTACTCCGGAAAAACTTGCAATAGCCGATCTCAATCACGACGGCGTATATAATGCCCAAGACTTGCCCGTTTGGCAAACTTCTTATGGGGTCGATGATGGAGGAGATGTTGACGGAGATGGCGACACAGACGGTCGAGATTTTTTGCTTTGGCAGCAGGCGGCTATGAGTAATCCTGCAGACTTAAATGGCGACTACGTGGTTGATAGCCTTGATCTAGAACAATGGCAACAGTCTTATGCTTTTTTAGAAAGCACGGATGCAAATCATGATGGCGTTGTCGATCAGGCGGATTACCTGATCTGGGAAGCAGAGAATGGCCTGTCATGGAACTTTCCTTATGCCATGACGGCCCCCCCGCTGGCGTCACAAACGGCTACTTTGCAAGGGCGGACCATTCCCGAGCCAACTTCTGTGGTTCTCGTTGGATTTTTAGTCTATGCATTCTCGCTTTACCACGAGAGAGGGCCTGGACGTAAATAATAGATACCGTCTTTTTTCTAGGCGGATGTAGATCAAGACCTTAGGCGCTCCGCGTCGGAGAGTCAGGGGGTAACTTGCGGTCTTCACCGGTTGGGAATAGCAGGCGGCGAATATTTTCCCATTACATTTGTTACGCTTTGGTAGTGCTGACGGTATTCGTTCAGCCGTATCAACTTGGGGCTGCCTCGGCTCCGAATATCATTCTGGTCTTGACCGACGATCAGGCTTGGAATGGGACCTCGTTGCAAATGCATCCGGACCTTCCCAATTCAAAAAGCGATTTCTATCAAACTCCGCGCCTCGAAGAATTCGCAGCTAACGCGATGAGGTTTTATAACGGCTATTCTTCACACCATATTTGTTCGCCGACTCGTGCGGCAATTCTAACAGGTCAAAGCCCCGCCCAGTTGCAGATGACGGAGTTGCCGATTTCCTATCCAGGAAGTAGTCGTTGGGCTGGACATCAGGATCGACAACCTCTGACCCCTCCAGCTGCTGAGCCTCTTCAGCCCGATGCTTTTACTCTTCCACAATTGTTAGAACAGAGCAACAGCGATTACGTCACGGCGCATATTGGCAAGTGGCATCTAGATCCTGTAACGGGTCTTGACCCAGAAGATGTGGGTTACACGACCAGCGAACGTAAAGCTCCGTTCGCTCCCTCGGAAGAAGATCCGAAGGATGTTTTTCAGCTTGCCAATTCGGCAGGGATTTTTATGGAAGAAAGTGTTGCAGATAACAAGCCGTTCTTTCTTCAACTATCCCATTTTGCGGTCCATGATCCAGTTGAGGCTCGTCCAGAAATTCTTGATAAGTATGATGCGCTGCCTCCGGGGACGAAACATAAAGATCCTGCCTATGCGGCCATGACTGAAGATCTCGACACATCTTTTGGCATGGTGCTAGACAAGCTCGACCAACTCGGCATACGCGATAATACCTATGTCATTTATACATCTGATAATGGAGCCCCTGCGCGAGCTAGCAGCAATTCACCTCTTTACAGGGGTAAGTCAGAACTTAGGGAAGGTGGAATACGAGTGCCATTTATTATTAGTGGGCCTGGCATAGCAGAAGGAAGTTTCAGTGGTGTGCCCGTAACGACGACGGACTTGTTTACCACGATTGCTCGCTTGACGGGATATTCTGGCTCTATTCCAGCCAATGTCGAAGGAGGCGATTTTTCACCCATCTTGTTCAATGACGGTTCACTGCCCGAAGGGATGGATCATATTGCTCGTAATTTTCATGAGGGTGGAGAAATCTACTGGCACTCGCCTCAAAACTTTGCCCCGGGAACTGGATATCGAGTTAGGCCATCGTCCGCTGTTCGTGACGGCGATTTTAAACTCTTTGTGGAATATGGTGAGCATGGAAGTCCTGATGCAGAATATCTCTACAATATCACGAAGGACATATCGGAAAGTACGAATTTAGCGAGTTCCATGCCGGCCAAAGTCGCTGAATTACGGGCAAAGTTGAATAACTATTTGGAACAAATCGATGCCTCTTTCGCCTATGACGTGAAAGTTCCGGTAATGATTGATTGGGATGCCGATCACCAGGGTAACGTGCCAGGAGACTGGCGATCAACGAATGATCTAAAATATCAAGGGCGGGAAACTTGGCGCGCCAACGCAGGCGATCATGGCCCTCAGGTACAGTTCTCTGAAGCTTACCAACCTGGCTTAGCTGAGGATGCGTATCATTTTGGGGGAAGTCATGTTCTAGAGAGGTTGAATTTTCAGGTAGCTGATCGCCGTGATCGGCGAAACACGGTCAATGTTGGCACACCTGATTTTAATCGATCAACCTCAATGGAAATGTGGGTTCGTTTTGATACCCTGCGATAGCCCAGGACTTTCGGACAGCGGCGGGCCAGTTTTTCTACGCCGCTAATGCCGGGGCGTTTTCGGCTTCGAATTGTTCTGGGGTTTTGTAGTCGAGCGACTGGTGGAGCCGCTGACGATTGTAAAAGATTTC
>NZ_JBGSQY010000015.1:0-2468 GCF_041737835.1 Bythopirellula sp.
GGGCGCACCACACTCACTCTGGGCGAGGGCATGACCGGGATGTCTGAAAATGTGTTTATCGATGTGAAAAACCGCTCGCTCAGCATCACCGCAGAGGTCGATTCACCGGAAAAAGGAGCTCAGGGCGCGATCCTGGTGCAAGGCGGGCGCTTCGGCGGTTGGGCGCTGTGCGTGCAAGACGGCGTCCCGGCTTACCATTACAATTTTCTCAACATCAAGCGCTTCTCGGTGGTGGCCGATAAGCCGCTGCCTGCGGGCAAAGCAACGATCCGCTTTGAATTCGCCTACGATGGCGGCGGATTGGGTCGCGGCGGCAGCGGCACGCTATTTGTCAACGACCAGAAAGTCGGCGAAGGCCGCATCGAGCGCACCCAGCCACTGCTATTCTCTGCCGATGAAACGGCAGACGTCGGGATCGATCTGCACACCCCGGTGGTCGATGCCATCGGAGCCGGCCAGGCATCGCGTTTCAGCGGGAAAATCCAAAGCGTCACCGTAGAGCTAAAACCCGGATAAGGGTTTTGCATCACAGCCCGGGTTGGCCGCCAGGCCTACCCCGGGTGAAACCGCGAAAGAGCCATTCCTTCGCGCTCGCCAACAAAGACACAACCCCGATTGGGGTTGAATACAGAATGACACCGCTACCAAGGGTAGGCTTTTCAGCCAACCCTTGGCTAGGATGCGCAATCCCGTCGGGATTGTTCAGAGAGCTAAGATTTCACAAACCCTGCTGGGCGGTAGCGATGTGCGACCGAGCAACCCGCTTGTGAAAAAGCCTCCCCATTAAAACCCTGATAGGGGTTTTGCATCACAGCCCGGGGTTGGCCGCCAGGCCTACCCCGGGTGCAGCCGCGAAATGATCCACCAACCCTGAAAGGGTTGTGCAGGGGCGTAGAGATCATTTCTTTTGATACCGCGCTGGACGTGAGAAGCGGATTCCTCCTAATTCGTGCCGCGTTTCCAACGAGCGCATTGAAGACGCCGCCGTGGCGGAATGGTAGACGCCACGGACTTAAAATCCGTTGAGGGGCAACCCTCGTGGGGGTTCGAGTCCCCCCGGCGGCATTCTCAACCTCACTGGATGGTTAGAAAGAATGGCTTGTAAGGTTTTCCGCCATCGTGAGAACGGCAGTCTTTTTTGCTCCATTTCCTCGCAGCGCGACCTTCATCAGCGGATGCCAAAGCCGAGAGTGCGGGCCTGTTTGCGAAACGCAGGAAGCCCGTTCTCACGCACCGCAAGGGTGGTTTCGCCGGCGCGGAAGCAAAACTTGGCAAGTTCCTTGCGGGTGGCGAGCAGCTCTGCGGTGCGTGCGTCCCGGCATTCAAAAATCACCGCATTCCCGCATTCTCGGATCGCCCCGCCGTTTTCATGGGCTTGTTTGAGAAACTCCTCTATCGTCGCAGGCAGTGGCTGGTCATCGCGTTCGCGCAGGAAGCATAAAAATTGAGCGGGGTCATGTCCGGCCTGAACGGCATCAAGGGCACGGGACTCGTCCACACGGAAGAGCTTTTCTCCCATCGGCTCGCTCCAAGTTTCCAGTTGCACGTGCTCTGCAGGCGAAAGATTTCCAGAAGTCACGCAGATGGTTCCATCGCTTAGTACGCTGAGTCGGACTTGTGGCTCCGGTCGCGAGGGCTGAAATGAAATTTGACCATTGCTCAAACAATGGGCTCCAAGAGGATTGATGCGAAACGCACTGAGGCCGTCATAACGCGAGAGCCACATGTAATTGTCCATGCCCCATTGATCCACCTTTCTGACACCGCTTGGCTGAGTGAAGGCGATGTCTATGAGGCCGAGCGTGGCCGCGTATTCCATGAGAAAACAGAGAATGTAGCGGTCTTGGAGCACGTCCCATCCGCCGTAGCCGGAATAACCAAGAGCACCGTATTGACGGTCGTCGATGTACAATTTCCAAGGGTCGTTAGAGACCTCAAACATGTGGCCTGCGGCTCGCATATAGCTTGAGAATGCGTCAAACGAGACCCATTGACCGTGCGGACAATCGAAGAGCGCATCGACCACGGTGGAGCGGCGCTGGTATCGCGCGGTGAGCGCCCCTTTCACGGATTGGCCTTTGATGATTTCGATGCGGTTAAACTCGTCGAAGCTTTTGTTAGTTAGCCATTTCTGCCAGATTTCGAGAATCAACTCCGATGGCGAAAGGGCGATTGCCTTACGGCCTTTCGGGGTCAATGCGGATTTGGTTCCGCTCATCGTGATCAGTCCAGCGGCGAGCAGAAGGCGGGTCCAGCCGACGGGTTTGATCGGGCCGATTTCCTGATGCCATGGTTCTTTAGGCTGCATGTGGTCGGTTTCAGCAGGAAACCAATCACCGGCGGCGAGTAGCGGATTGATTGCTCCCAGCGTGGTTTTGGCTGGCATGCCGGTCGCTTGGCCGAAGCGCAGGCCTCCACTGGCCGCGAGCTGTAGCAGTGCGCCTACTTCTAATAGTGCTTCATATTCA
>NZ_JBGSQY010000031.1:0-309636 GCF_041737835.1 Bythopirellula sp.
AAATATCGACGTTGATTCTTCTTTTGGGCGCGGATCAATCAGTCTCTCTGCCCTCGCCACTCTCCAATACACAGGTGACACTACTAGTACAGATCGAAGCATTCAACTTGATGTGGGTATTGAAACTTTAGGAAACATTGAAGTCACTCAGATCGCCACGAAACTTACGCTTGCCGGTGATCTCACCGGAAGCGGTGGTTTAAGAAAGACAGGTGCTGGAACTCTCAATCTGGCCACTGCGGGAACCTATTTGTCCGGCACGATTGTGAATGACGGCACGCTCGCGGTAAACAATGTCACAGATTCTGCCACCGGGCCTGGACCAGTGATCGTTAATAACAGCGGGACTCTCACTGGCGAGGGCTCTGTATCCGGCCACGTCGAGATTCACGGTGGTGGTATACTTTCACCAGGTAACATCGTTGAATCACTCGAAGTAGGAATGCTTACGTTTCATACGGGTGCTAAATTAAGGCTGGAAGTCAATAATCCTACAGGACTTATGGGCTCTTTGGATGGTTGGGATGCTGTAATTGCCTCCGGATCAATCGCCTTCGACGCAGCCGCTGAAGTAGAAATAGATATTACGTCACTCGCGTCAGGTGATGTAGTCGGCACACTCGATGATTTTGACCCGACAACGGAGTACACTTGGCCGTTTGCCACCGCCGCGGGTGGAATAGCCGGTTTTGAGAACGTCACCTTCCTGATCAACGACGCGCAATTCGCTGCCGCCAACGGCATCCCCACCGGCCGCTTCAGCGTTGTCCAAAACACTGCCCTGAGTCTCGCTTTGCAGTTTGCTCCTTTCGAAAAGGGCGACTTCGATTTCGATGGTGACGTCGATGGACGAGACTTCCTCGCATGGCAACGTAATTCAGAAGTCGGCGATTTGGCGGATTGGCAGACAAACTACGGTACACCGCCGTCGCTCGCGACTCCATTGTCCGTGCCCGAGCCCACGGCACTGATCGTGTTCTTATCCATGGCTGGAGGAGTATCGCTAGGTCGCATAGGTTCTCGCTCTAGGGGTATTACCGTAGCCAGTAGATTAACAACAAAAGCCTAGAAGGTTTCTGTCGTGTTCGCATCCTGTAAGAGTGGAGTGAAATTTCGCGGCCGAAATACATTTCGGTTAGCGGAGCTAGTGACGAGGCATTCTAAAGCTGGAACCGAGTATCATTTCTAGATCTACCTAATGTGGGCGTGTCATTTGTTACAAAGAAGCTTGGATAACAGGTCAAGGGGTGAAGTTGATGGTAACAATCAGAAGGATCAAGAATCAGTGAGTCTGTGGAGTAGGCGAGACGACAGACATACTGACTAGGGTGTTGAGTATTGAATACAGCCTAAGAATATCAGTTCGGCATAAAGTGATTCAGCAGAATCACTTGCGATAAGAAGTGCCTACTTAAATGGCTGCTCGCAAGTCCCTGATTAAGAGTCCGGGAGCCTTACGAAAATCCCTCGAAAAATAGGGGTCTCCGATTCCAATTTTAGCAAACAATGCGTGTACGAACAGTCCAGGCGTGTACCGAGGCGTGTACCAGTTCAAGCGGCAGAAGTGCAGACACTAATGACGGTTCGTCATGTGCGCGCAACAGTCACCACATCTCACCGAGAGCTGCGTCCCCAAAAAGGGTGGCTTTTCGGTTTGTCTGACGCGTTGACGAGTTGATGAGACTAACCGCCGTTTGCGTGTCGACGGTGGTGCTCACGGACCTGGCACGCAAGACCGTGGCACGGCGAACGGTGGATGTGCTGGCAACGTGTTTAGCGTCCGCCGCGGGCCTTTCGACGCCGCGCGTGGGCTCCCACTGCGCCACAGCCCAAAGCAGAGAGCAACAAAATGAATGACGACGGCTCCGGGACTCCTTCGACGACAACGTTATCGAACCCGCTCAGAAAATTGTTGCTCGCTCCGCCGTTATAAAAAGTTAGACTCGTTGAGCTCCCCGTGGCCACAAATGGCACAACGAATTGCATCCAGTCGAGATGATTCGACGGCGCATTCGGGTTTGTGAAATGTGTTCGAGTGCCCCCGTTGATGCTTAGATCGATCGTCGACGGGAAAAAGAAATTGTTAACGTTATCATCCGCCGACCCAACATAGAAACTAATCGTATATTGACCGCCCATAACAGTGGCAATATTTTGGGTCACGCCGCTGCTCTGGGAATTCGAAGCATTTCCGGCCAAATCGATCCATTGCTGGCCATTCTGGGCATTGAATGTGACGCCACTCTGCGCAAATGACGTGCTGACCAAAGCCACCGAATCAGCCCCAACACCTGCGACCGTCCACCCCGTGATCGCCGTGGAGCCCGCCCCATAAATGGCCGTTCCTCCCGCCGTCACGACCGGCGTTTCAAACGAACCGTTCACAATTAAGTTCGCACAAGCTGGCGTCGCAACGGCCGCTATCAGGCAGAATGCCAAAAATCGCAGAAGACCCATCATTAACTCCCCTTCGATTGATGTTCGATCACGAATACTAAACCGACATTTCCCATTTGGGTTGAGCCTGGAACCATCCAGGCTCGGACTGGCTTCGATTGTAGCATCGCGCTCCCCGCCCCGCCTCTAGCGCGCAGTGGATTGTTCTCCATTTCTAGTCCACGGCACCGGTTTCTGAGTTCCCACGGCAGGAGCTATGTCCCTAATGGTGCTTTTCTGCCCTGCTCAAGTCTCGGCTTCGGTCTCCCGTAAATGGTTGGTTTGTTGGCACTTGTCGCAGTGAGTCCAAGTTGCGGCCAAGTGCGCAGCGGAGACACATATTGAAGCTGTCAACATCTTAGCGTTCAGCTGCGTAATGGGGGCGTGTCATTACGGTTGAATTTTCGAGCGAAATGACGGTTCGTCATTTGCGCGCAATACTAAAACAACGCAACACGGGGCCGCGTTCCGAAAAACGGTCGTTATTTAGAACTGCTTGTCGTTGCCATCACACCCCCAATCATGCCTGCGAGGGCGCCCGCGATGACGACCACTGCGATGGCCCAAAATGCCAGCGTGCTCGGCGCCCCCGGATCTCTCGCGCTCGATAGAGCTACCACGGCCAGACCGACAGCGAATCCCAAGACAGCCCCACCGCATAAGCCGATGAATCCCCTCAATGCAACGGCTCTCCCCGGTCGACTGCCAACTGCGGCGCTCAGCCCACCGGCGATTGCGCCGACAAGAGCCGAGAAAATCACCATGTACATGCCCGCCATTTCCCAATGAAAGACAGGACCCTTCATGGCCACTACGACGGAACTCGTCACGCCGCCGACCAACAATCCGGCTACCGTCGCCAGGACGATACGCATGGGCATAGTCAGATCCTTGTGCGCAAGATTAGCCACATCATTTTAAGCTCGACCATTTCTCTGTCACAGGCCCCCGCGGGTCGCAAAGTGAATGCAAGATCGGCGGTTTAGGCACACGGCTTTTCTTCTGCGGGGACATCGTCTGTTCGTCCTGGTAATCGAGTCTAAATCGGTGGGTTGTTGACCAATGTAACGCGTTGATGAATTGATGGGACTTTCTACGCGGCTCGCGTCGCCGGAGACGCCAACTAGCCGAATCGTAAAAAGGTCGCAGGCCGCCTCGTGAGAGACGGCCCGCGCGTTTTACGAGCGAAGTGCGGTTACTTGACTTTGGTCACCGCCGGAATCTTCCAACTGCCGTCGAGGATCGAAGGCGATTTCTCTGTCGGCCAGTACAGACGGAGCATCGGAATGAACCCACCTGCGGGGGCCGGAAGCCAATTGGATTCTTTCTCAGGACCAGGGCTTTCGTGCTGAAGGTAGAGGTCCACCGAGCCATCGGTATTCTTCTTGAGGTCGTTGCGGGCGCTGAGTGTATAGCGGTTGAGCGGGTTGTCCACGAAGAAGTAATCCGCGTTATACATCGTCAGCGACCAGAAACCATTCACGGGCGGAAGTTGCCCCTTCGGGAAGTGCATGACGTACTGGTTCGCGCCCGTGTAAGGCTTGCCCTCGGTATCCATTTCCGACGTCGGATAGACGGCGTCCTGCGGACGATTCGCGCCAAGCCCGATGGCGGTGACCAGTGCGCGCTGGAGATAGTCCGTGCCATAGAGGCCGGTCTTCGTAGTGAACGTCCAGCTGTTGACGTCTTCCCCGGCATTCTTGAAGTGGGCCATGATTTTTCCGAAGCCCACTGTTGGCACATCCTTGAGCGCTGTTTGGACTGCCGGTTCGAGTTGGCCGAAGTCGAATGGCGCACCTGGCTTGATGCCAAGCTTCGCCATCTTTGCGATGAGAGGAGCATCCGCTTCCGCAGGGGGATTGTCCTTCATCAAAGCGGCCAGCAGATTGAAGTAGGCGGCGGTATCGAGGGCGTTCACCTGGTCCCGCACGGCTGTCTTCATATCAATGTCGGCGTCCACTTTTCCCGGCGGCGGCGTGTAGGGCTTGCCGTAAGAACTCAACGGCACGATGGAGATTTCATCCTGCATCTTGTGAACCTTGGCGTAGTCCTCCGGCGTGCCAGTGCAATAGATGCGGCCCAGCACCCAGACGAGGCTGGTGGGTGATTTGTATTCCTTGACCCCCTGGGAAATTTCGCCTTTCCAGCCTGGTCCGGTGATGGCGTATTTCTGCGGTCCCGTGCCGGTCGTGCGCTTGCCGGGCACTTGGAAGACATCCGTCCAAGCGTCGAGCATCGGGAAGAGGTAATACCGGTCCTGCGCATCGGGCAGGCTCAGGACCCACGGCTCCTTGCCGACGTCGATCCAGGCCGTGGTGTAGAGCGTGTCCGCGTTGGGCGCGGTGACATCTTTGTAATCCGCCGTGGGATAAGCGCGGACCCGGAGTAGATGCCCCATGGGCGCCCGCGTGGCTTCCGGTTCGGCGACGTTGGTCATTACGCGCCGGGTCATCTCCATCGTGACCAGGGAGTAGCCGTAGATGTAGGCTTCTTCGGCGATCTGTTGCGCTTCAGCGGGTTTGATGTCCGCGGCATACGCCGGGAAAGTAGCGCAGAAGAGCACCGTCGCAGCGGTCAGCAGCGACAAGCCTCTAGTGATCAGATTTCGTTTCATTGTTTTGTCTTTCTGTCGTTGTTTTTTTATTTGTAGTGTCTGAAATCCAATATTGAACGGAGCCTGGAACCGCTCCGGGCTTGGACTGGTACTTATTCTACCGAGCTGCACCTACCGTGTCTCACGCGTGGGGATTATTTGCCCACGACCTTTAAATCCGAGCACCCCACGCTGGAGTGATGGCCTTCAACGCCTTTCGGGCCTCGGCAGAAGGCTCGCCCCGGGGTCACAATCGTTGGTTTCTCGGCACCAAACGCGTCAACGCGTTTCGCCAACGAATCTTCGGTCCGCAACGTTTCAAAACTCGTCTCGGGAATCAAAGTGCCATCAAACGTAGTTTCTGACACAGCTCTTCGGGGTCTCGTCGCCAAGTTGCGCACCGGAGACGCACTTTGAGGCTGCAAACATCTTAGCATCCAGCTGTCTAAGGTGGGCGTGTCATTTGTTACAAAGAAGCTTGGATAACTGGTCAAGGGGTGCAGTTGATGGAAACAATCAGAAGGATCAAGAATCAGTGAGTCTGTGGATGAGGCGTTCCCGACAGACATACTGACTATGGCTTTGTGTCGCGGATGGAACCTAAGAATATTAGTTTGGCATAAAGTGATTCAGCAGAATCACTTGCGATAAGAAATGCCTACTTAGCAGGTCGCTCGCAACGGAATGATTAAGAGTAGGGGAGCCTTACGAAAATCCCTCGAAAAATAGGGGTCTACGTTTCCAATTTTAGCAGATAATGCGTGTACGAACAGCCCAGGCGTGTACTGAGGCGTGTACCAGTTCAAGCTGCAAGAGAGAGCCGACACTAATGACTGTTCGCCCTTATACAGCGTTCTAAGGGGCAGAGTTACCACTTCGACAATAGCTTGGTCGCGGAAAGAGCCGCATGAATGTCGCAATGATTTGCGACTGCGAAGGGATTGTTTAATGCTGCTAACATCTACCTGCTCACCGATTGGCTCGCAGTCGTCTCAGTATGCAACGATCTCGTCTTTCGTAGTCGGGGCATCTTAGCAGAGCGACAGTGAAGTATCTGAATCCACGTGGCTAGGATACCACGGCTTCCAGCGTCCAGAGACATTGGATTGACTAGAGGCCCGGTTATCCGAGAATGAACATATATGTCCACCACTCCTCTACCGCTGCCAGTTGTATTGAGCGACAAGGCCGATATGGCTGTTGAAGCGCTCTCGGTGAAAGACCGCGAGAAGGTCGTAACTAATTTCATGCGGTTCCAGAGTGAGGAGCACACAAACTGGATCAGCAACCATACGCACAAAGTTGCGGTTTCAAACAAGGGCTCATTATGGACGCTTCGCGTTGATCAATCCCTACGAATCCTTTACTGCATTGAACACGATGCGGTCGGTCGGCCGTACGTTCTAATTCTCGATGTCGCTCGCAAGGAAAGGTTGGAACGGTTGATTCAATCTCTCGGAGCGAATCCGTGACGAAGAGATTTCAACAGATTACTTTCGACGCGGCTGTTGCAAAGCAAGAAGTTGCTGAGTTCAAGGCTTTGCTGGATAAGAACCAGTGGCTTTCAGAAGCAAAAGATATTCTGCCCTTCTTTAAGACGCGATTGCATTTGTCTGCCCTTGTCGGATGCTGCACTCCGAATATCGTTATTCCGGATATGGTCGGCGGTGAATTTATCCTACAGGGAGACTTCCGCTGTGACTTGGCAATCGGACAGAATTCCAGGAATTCGTTTTGTATCGTCGAATTTGAGGACGCGACGGAGTTCAGCTTGTTCGAGAATTCAGATAAGGCATACCGACCCTTCTCAAAGAGATTTGAGCAGGGCATGAGTCAGATTATTGACTGGTGCTACAAACTCGAAGACATGAAAGGATCTAACGACTGCGAGAATATTTTTGGCTGTCGTGAACCGGAGTATGTGGGACTTCTCGTGACGGGCCGCTCTCAAACGATGTCTGATGCAGAGCAGAAGAGATTCAAGTGGCGTGGATTTGGCACGCATATTCGCGGCCATGCGATCTTTGCTCTCACCTTCGATGAGTTGTACGAACATGCGTACGAGCGGTTAAACCTGTGTTGAATTAAAGATGCAAGGCAGATTGGTTTCAGTGCATTTATCGTTATACCGCTAATTGAAAGAGTTATTGCAAATAGGAGGAATTCGAAATGGCTAGATGCACAGCCCCAGTGCTGGGCCATCGCACAGCGAGTGGTCGAGCGGCCTGCCCGGCATGTGGTGGCGGTGGCCGCGGTTACGGCGGCTACGGGTCGTACTCGTCCCCGTCCTACTACTCTCCATCGGGGATCAGCGGGAGCGGCCGGAGCAGTAGCGGGGGGGCCGGTAGCAGCGCTAGGCCGAGGTGGTCGCGAGCAGGTTCGACCGTGGTGTACACACCTGCCGAGGTGAGGACGCTCACGCCGGTTCGCGAAAACGTCGAGAAGCGTGCGTCCGTGCCCGAACTTCGGGACGTTTTTCTTTGCCACGCGTGGGACGACCGGAAAGGAGCCGCCAAGGAGCTCCACGATCTGCTCGAGTCTCACGGCGTCTCGGTTTGGTTCAGCGAGAAGGACGTGGCCCTCGGCACGCCGTTGCTTCGCGAAATCGACAAGGGATTGGCGAAGTCGCGAGTCGGGATCGTGCTGGTGACCCCTGCGCTACTGAGCCGTCTTCCAGAAGAGAGCATCGCCGACAAAGAGCTTTCGGCACTCTTAGCGCGTGACCAGCTCGTTCCCATCGTGCACGACACTACGTATGAAGCTCTCCGCGAAGTCAGTCCTCTACTCGGCTCACGAAGCGGCCTGAACACTTCAGAAGATACGATGGCAAATGTCGCAGCCAAGCTCGCGGAGCTGGTTGCCCTTTGACTCTGTCCCGCAACCATACCCAAACCCACGGTCTGCCCTTTTCATCTAAAAACGGAAAGTCATCTACTCCGTCTGGCTCTCCGTGGGACCCAAATATTGCAAGTCTCGATGAATGGTGGTTGAATGCGGTTTAGGCAAGCAAACGTCTTAATTCAATTCGCCTCCGCATTCTGGAGAAATGTATATGTCGATGACTGACAACGCTCGACGTGCTTTCGACAAACTCTGTTTAAGGGGTGTTACGCCGATTGAGGTGGAAGCCGGTGAAGGCAATTCTATTACGCAGTTTTATCTGCCGCATGCGGGTTATTATGGCGACACAATTTTCGCTGATATGGATGGCAATTGGATTAAAGAGGCCTGGATCAATGGCCAGTGGATAAGCCCGATGGGAATTCGTCACGATATTCACGAAATATTTGCCGAGCATAACTTGGCCCATGAGTGGCAGGATTTCGGTCGGCTTTGCATTTACGATGCAGATGCTCACGATGTAACCGGATGGCCTCATAAGGACTGCAACGATAGAGAACTTGCCCGTGTAAAGCGAAGTACTAAGAACAAAACCGTTGACTCAGACTCTGAAATGCCACCGATGAGCGATGCTGCGTTTTCAGCTTACTGCGATTTGGCTCGGATCGGAGCGCCTGTTTGGGATTGGCACAATTATTCGCATTCTTACGACCCAAAAGCGTTAGACGCCGGAACTCAGTTTGTCATGCAATGCGAGCCTAAGTTTTCTATTTATTTTGCAGACCCCCCCGAGGCAACTTACGCTAGCTTCGAAGCAACTGGAGGCCTGCGGCCTGACGTGCATAAAATCATCACGAAAAATCGGCTCACATATCGATACTACACTCACTATTCTGAAGATCCGAGATTCAATCCAAAGGAACTCGTGGCGTTTTTTGATCCGAATGCGACACCAAAAACTCGTGGTATTGCCTGAACACTTTTGATTGAATACCGAGTTGCAACTAATCAATTGTCAGAATGTTTATTATCACTTTTATGTAAAACGGCGAAGGGCTAATACCGCCGCATTTTTTTCTTCTCGTGTCTTATAGAGATTATCGCGTGTGCATTCGGTCTAATCGTCCAATTCTTGCAACCACCTCGGAATTGGCACAAGTCCAAAATGGTTCACCACAAGCTGCGTGTCTCCGTTAACTAATGCGATTCTTGTTGTGCCCTCATCGAACGGCGATTGGATTCTACCGAGCTCCTCAAAGTCATAACTATAGACAATGCCCTCGCCACCTTCCTCTGTAATAATGCGGACGCGTTCTCCAATTTCAGGTTCGATCTCAAATTCGCAATCCAACACTTCTCGGTGTCTGCCCCAGAATCCATAGCTATTACTGTTCGTGGCAACAAAACGTTGCCATGCGTACTGCTCAGATTCGGAACACACGACGGGAGGTTCATCCCCAGTGGCCCCCAACCAATCGCGAACTGCAGGAAGAGAATTAAGTTCTAAGCCAAGTTCGCGAACTAGACGACAAGCAAAAGTCCGCGACTCTAACCCTGCTTCTAGGAGTTTCGCAGCAGTTACGCATGATACTCCATAGGTTGCGCAAAGCCCGACGTAGCTCAAACGCTCGTTTTCATCCGCACCGATAACGCCGGTTCCTACAAGTATGATCCGCACTGCTTCAATAGCCCATACGAACTTGTAGACGATGCCCTCTTGGACAAACGCAATCGCTTCAGGACTGCCGATTTCGCCGAGCGGGTGGCCGCTCATCCACACTCCGATTAGAGGACGCCAGTCATCCTCCGTCCATGAGTTTGGGATGCTGCTGGGTTGAAATGGATAAATGGCGAATAAGTGGGATGCCAAGTCGGCACAAGCCTGGCCGAGCGACTCTGCATTGTTTTCGTCAACCGCATTTGCGGCATTCCAGAGTAACTCCTTTAGCGCGTCAGCCTCGGATACAATGAATGTCCCGGTGTCAGTACCAACCGTAGCGGAAAAAAATGACCGACGCTGAGCACCAGAAGTCTTGTTCCAAATATGCGTACTTCTTGCTTGCAGCAGGGCGAGCTGTCCTGCCATCTCAGTCTGCCCAATGACCTCTATACGTCGTCTCCAATAAGAACTCGCAAGAGCCGCATCCAGCTGTTGCGCTATTTCCGTCACCTCACACTCGTGATCTTCAATCAGTGCAAGAAGACCTGCATCTAGCTCGGCCAGAACAACTGACAATTGTTCAGCAATTTCGGCTTCGCCCCCGGCTAGGTCATCAATCTGTTCCTGCTGATTCAAAACATATTCTTGCAGTTCATCTTGTTCGATATCTAAGTGATGGGCTAAAAGAGTTAGACAAAGTGAGATCAACTGATACAGGCCGCTCTCCAGTTCCCGATGCCTAGCATCCCGAACTAAAGCGTGGAATTCACTAACGCGAAGTTGACGTTTCCGAGCATCCGCCTCATGGACTGGCAGCACGTAAATGCCATCAATGTCAACATATGCACGACCGACGCGGCCCGCTACGTTGGCGAACTCTTTCGGGGGGATTAGGGCGCGATTGCGCCACAATGAATGAAAAATTAGAACTCCAAATGAAAGATCAACACCTTGAGCAAGAGTGGGCGATGAGATAGCTACGTGCAGCACGCGTCGCTTAAGTAACCGCTCTATCTCTGACAAGAACGCCCGTGGCAACTGACCATGATGAACAGCGATTCCGGCTTGCAATGCAAGTATTGCAACGTGATTCTCCCCGAGCCATTCTGCTCCTACTCTCCTTGCGGTTTCTATCTCCTCGCGAGCATTTTGAGGCAAGAATGAGCGGACATATCCTTTCTGAATCGCCTTTAGAATCGACTTTGCAAAGCTCTCTACTGAGGCTCGCATTGGACAGTACACGAGAACAGAGTGCCCGTCTTCGGCGAAACGCTGGATAGCTGCACTAAGGAGTTCTGGTTTGTCATGTGGGAAGCGGTTTCGGCGGGGGGCGCGACCTGGCTCAGATTCAATGAAACGAGGGACAAAGACGTGCTCTCCATTTACCTCGTACTCAAGGCGGGCAACGTTGGTCTGCCACACAAGCGTTGCGGGTCGCTGACGTGTGGGTCGCCATGCTGATCGAAGTGCCTCGCCCTCCTGGTCGCGACGAATCCAACTTGTGAAAGAGTCGAAGGCTGCGCCCGGCGTGAAGATGGCGGAGAGGCATACAATCCGACGGGTATCGGCGTCTGCCCACCTCAGG
The DNA here is from genome assembly GCF_041737835.1 of Bythopirellula sp. Lineage (NCBI taxonomy): Bacteria > Pseudomonadati > Planctomycetota > Planctomycetia > Pirellulales > Lacipirellulaceae > Bythopirellula > Bythopirellula sp. Next base: position 11,116 of record NZ_JBGSQY010000031.1, read on the forward strand.
AGTCGTTGAACGAGGATTTCATATCGTATCTCTCGCTCATTGAGGCCGATCATGTGCCCCTCATCCAGCACTATGAGTCCGACATCATCGATTACTTCACGTGATTGTCGAATCGCAAAATCCAACTTCTCCGGAGTAGCAACTACAATGTCCGCCGACATTATAGTCTCGATGTCACTCGCTCCTATGCCGCTTGCTCCATATACGCTCGTGATTGAGAACCCTAGTGGACGAAACGTCCTGGAAAGTGTCGCCTCGATTTGAGCTGAAAGAGCTCGAAGCGGCGTCACGTAGATCACTCGCCTTTGTTTTGACAAGCATCGTAAGATGCAGAGCTCTGCTATCCGTGTTTTACCGCTGCTTGTTGGTAGTGCGACAACTAAGTTGTCACTATCACCGAGTACACGGTCTGCAGCAGCCAATTGTGATGGCCAAAGATCGATTTCCGCTAAATCACGGTCGGTTAGGACATCAATGAAGTTTCGCCGAAGTAGGTCCCAGTTTCCATCAGGAGATGTCGGCAAGCGGGAATGCAAACTACGTCGCCACAAGTCGTCGATAAGATGCCATGCTAAAGTACTGCACCACCATAAAGGTACATGTCGGGCAATTTCAGATGCCTCAATGCAGACATAGAGTATCTCTAACGCCGTTGTGATCTGGCTAGCATCACCTGTGCGTAGTCCGAATTCAGCTGTGGCGATAGCTCGGTAGAAGCCTCTTTGCATTGCCGTCCGGGATGCGTCTGCCGCGTAGAAGTTAGTCGCGTCGTCGTCCAGCATACGGGCGACGCCTGCATCTTGATTGCGTTCGTCCGTAAGCCAGCTTCTGCACACACTCGCAAGCTCATTGAGCTGGCGTTGCATTAAAGCGACAAGTATTCTTTCTGCCCCAGATAAGTTGAGATCGTCGCTGTTCTCGGCCAATAGCGAGAAAGACCGCGCCGCGTAGTGACCTATATGGTAGGACGCAGCTGCTACCGTAAGGTGGAATCCTCGATCACCATCTGTCTCTCCATTCCTTACAGCTGCCTCGATCGCTTCTGCGGCGTTCTCAAAGCTGCGGTCAAGAAGTTCTGAGTCGCGGTTGAGTGTTCGTAGCCTCAGTGCACGACCGAGCAGCGTGTACCCGTGATTTAAGAGATCGTTTGTGAGGTCGGCAGAAAACTGAGGACTATCCGGAGGAAGTATGCCTTCCTTCCAGATCATTCCTCGTGCTAAACCCTTCGCCAGTAGGCGGTCGCGGGATGCAGGGTCAGTGAGAGCCGATAGCTCTTCTTCCAGCTCTTCAATGCTCTCCATCTTCATCTCCTAACCGCCCGCAGCCTTCGAATACACTTGCAACGAAAGCTCCATGATCGGCTACGCGACATCCGCAGAGCTGTAGCGAGATGCCGCGTTGTATCGGATCAGCTTGGCTAGCCAGCAAAGTGCTGGGATTATTTCCGCTCAAAGTAAAGATTAAGTGCGCTACGTCTCTCGCGCGAATTGTGGACTGCTGTAGGCTCTTGAAGATTTCCGCCTCAGCATCCCGATCTTCCTTACGCAAGAGATACTCGATGAACGCTAAAGTGCTAGGATTTGGTCGTCCGCGATATTTGCCAAGTCCATCCCTCGCTTGTTCAATCACGGCACCCGCGAGAGCAGCCCGGCTCTTTGCCTCCGCTTTTAAGACTTTTGTACGGTTGCGTGTGCGTTGAATAGCAATAACATCGTCGCCCCTCATTGCGCTACCGCGATCATCCTTAAATCGCAGCCTCTTAATCGGGACCGCAAAAGAGGTCTTCTGTGAGATGTATTCAGTAGCGAGTATTTCACCCAGGTCGCCCGACCGCTCTGTCTTGCGCTGCGGGAGCCGATGCTTCAGCACATGCTGTGATTGAGTGAATCCGCCCATCTTTTCTATGACTTCTAAGTCCACTAGATGATCAGCTACGGTTTGAATAAGCGATTCAAGTACTAAAGCCCTTCCACCGTTACGCTCCGTGAAGACGGAAATAACATCATCACGGTCTTGTTGATCAAACCAACTTGTGAACAAATCAGGCATGTGAGATATCGCCTAAGGTGTATGTGTTAACTGCGACGTTTCTACTTTCCACGATACTTCCTTATTAGAGGCGGCTCTTTATCGCTGTCCGTTCGCATGTGGCGCGATAATACAGCCACTCCCGCAGCTTTTTCGGGTGGGCAGTACTCTTTATCGATGAGAATGAATTGCGTACCTTTCAGTTCTCCAGCCGCAAGCTCGTAAAGCAATGCGTGAAAGCCTTCGAATTGCTCTCGATTTTCGCGCTCACTTATGTTCTTCATAGGCGAGTCGATTATCAGTAAAGTGGGTAGAAACGTATTCAATTCCGCCGATAGTCGGTGAATCGCTAGCGCATAGCAACACTTGAAGAGGTTCTTCTTCCCTCCGCTGCCGAGAGTTCCGAAGCTCGTGGTCGCAATCTCCCCTGTAGTTACCCCAAGAACTTCAGGTAAAAACCACGGCGGTGACATCCGCACCACGTCGTCGCTCTCAAACCCAGCCACCTTCGCTCGAAGAAGACAATCCAGGAACAATTCACCTAGTCGTTTGAGATTGCTTAAGTCTTGCTCCGCAGCTCCCCTTGCGTCCTTTAGCTCCCGGCGAATTCGGTATTCGTCCGCGCCTAGCTTATCAGCTTCTTCGTTCAATTCAACAACCCGCTGCGGCAGCGTTCTAAGCTTTCCTAAGTAGTCCTGCTCTTGTACGAGAGTGGCAATCTCTTTCTCAGCCTCCAACACCTGTGATAGATAAGCAGAGTCGTATCGAAGCATCGATTGATCGAGCGACTCGTCAACATCGTGCTTCTGTTTCAGAAGTTCGTTCCTGCGGCGCTTTAATCGAGAGACTTGCATTGTCTGAGACTGCAAGACCTCCTCTAGCTCCTTAACGCGTGAGTCCATATCGGCCTTTGCTTGTTCACCTTCATGGTCTCCATCCACAGTTAGGGAGTCATCCTGGCCACAGACGTTGCATAGGGCGTCCTCTCTTTTGGGAAGTTCTTGAACGCACCGGGGGCATTGAACAAACGCGACATCATTCAAAACAGCTCGGGCACTTCTTAGTCGCCTTACCTTAGTCGACAAAGCAAGTATCTCATTTAGATGACGCCGATCATTGAACGTCAGTTCCGACAAGTCCTGAAGGGCGATCTCTAGCGCCTCAATTTCAGAAGCCAACTGTCGCGCAGTCTTGCGGAGCTGGTCGGATGCGTGTCCTCGTAGTGCTTCTCCGTCTGCACGTGCTGCACCGGTACGCTTTCTCGCCATCTCAAGCCGTTGGTGAATCTCACCGACTTTGTGGTCGATTTCTTCAACAGATTCGATCCCCGCAGTTGTAAGCACTTCTGAGACGACTTTCGCGGCTTCGGCCGAGCGCAACTTTCGCCGACGCACTTCCTCCAACGCACTTCCTCCAACGCAACTTCCAACTCCGCAACTTTCTCTTGATGAACCCCAAGAATAGACCTTAGGACGTTACGACTTTTAAGCCGACGAAACTGCTCTTCATCGTGATCCAAATGAAAGAAACTGCTGTCCATGCTGTCTTGGTCTAAATAGCAATACCATAGCAAGTCCCTGACGCTCAGTCGCTCAAGCTCTGAATCTTCGTTTATCTGGCTGCGGCGTACTCGTGGCGGAGTGATGCCCTGGAGGTAGAAGATTAAATCGGATAGGACCTCGACGTGAGTATCCGGAATAGCAGCGCCTTTTGGAGTTCTTGCCGGAATGAGCAACTGATTGTCGTCCCATGTAGCGATGATCTGCCCTGACTCACGTTCACGAGCAAAGTTCGCTTCAACTTCTCCAATTTTTAATTCTAGAGAAACAGATACGAACTCGCTCTGTAGCGTCGGGGTCATCACAAGTTCTTTCGAGCCCAGACAATAGTCTATAAGCCGAGCGATCGTCGACTTACCAGCACCCATCTCTCCATAAAAGTACGTGAACCCTGCAAGTGGAATTTCCTCGATAGACCCTCGACACGTCAGCATTAATCTCCGTAAAAACATCTTCATAGCTCAATCTCCTCGCCCCAAGCCATGCTGCCGAGGCTAGGTATCGCCGCATAGATCGCATCTTTGAGCCATGTGCCCGACTTGTCACCCAGGCTCTTGCACAATAGCTTGCATCGCGCATCAAGATCACCGTAGTCTTCCGCTTCAGACACTCGCTGTGCTACACCAACTCCAGCCTCGGTGAGACGGACGTGTACCGTTCGGCCAACGATGTAAGTTTCGATTAGCCCTTTCGCACATAGCAATGCAATCCATTGCCGATACCGTGGGTCCCAAGGACCGTATCGGAAGCGGATCATCTTCGACTCGACGGTATCAACTTCGAAGTTGTGCATTGGAACCTGCACCGGTCGTTTTCTTGTCTTGTTGAGCAGGTCTTCTAAGTACTTGGGGTAGCGTATCAGAAAGTCGAGCTTTGCCAGCTTCATGATGCCGTCGATAGATCCCTGCCCTCGGTCGTAAGCGTGCTTCAAAAGTAAGAGAAGCCTCGCCTCATGAATCTCAGGGCTTTGCTCCGTATTGATCGCCGCACTAACAATCCGCATGCTCATGGGTCTGCCCCCACATCAAAAGCTTCGCTCCACCAGACAGAGCACCCCTCAGTGAGTAGACCTGCAACGCCAACGAGGCATTCATACTCCTGCCGGAGAACCATTTCTGCACGCTTCTCAGCAGTATCTCTTAGCCGCTGCTGCACTTCCCGATACATCACTAGGCCGTACGGAGTCGGCCCATCGTCAGACATGGCACGGGCATCATCGCAGATACCCTGCACGACGTTTTCCAGCTGAAGTTGAACGTTCTGAGCGAAGGAAGGGTCGCGCGCTGTCAGCTCAAGAAGATGTTGCTCAGCCGACAAAGTCCGGCGGCGCATGGTCTCCAGCTGATTCGCCAATCCGCCTTTTAGCAGTTTCTTTTCAAATACCGATAATGCACGCGTTGGCGCTTCGGGCAGTAGCCGGTCCATAGGTGCAAACCGAAACGGCACACCACGCCTCTGCTCGATGATCTCTAGAACGACTTCGACGGATATTTCCTTCATCTGTATGAACGGGTTGTCTGCCGGGGCACCGTTAATACAGCACCAATGCTTCGCGGGATCGTCTACAGTACGCGACGACGCGTCATAAACACGCTGAATGATTTCATCGCGAACGGCGTGAAGTGCGGAGTGCGTTAAAGAAGCACAGGATGGATGATGTGCAACATGGTTGACAGAGACAGCGGCCTCGAAATCATCCAAACTCGGCCCTTTCACATACTCAAATCGCACAAGCACAGCGAACACTTCATCAGGGGCACATTCAAATTCAGTTGCCAGCGCAGTCACGACTCCTAGGAAAGGGTCCCCCAAGTTCGCGATTGAAGTAGCGGCACGGACAGCCTCCTGAAGCCTCAGCGGAGACAAATGAAGTTTGTTAGCGGCACGTGAGTCAAGCGGAGCGTGATTGGAAACAAAATGGAATATGCCGAGGCGCGAAGGAAAACGGGCGTTAAGAGAGACACATTTTTTAATTGCTCCCTTTAAGGCGATGTGTGACAAAGTCCATGTGCCATGTTCCGGCTTTGCAGTCTTAACTTGGAAGCTATCGAACACGCCATTTCGCTTGGCAAGGAAATCATCATGATGTTCGCACCAAATACTTCTATACGGCTGCCTTTGCAATGCTGCTCCGATTAGCAAGATCGCTCCATAAGCATGTTGGTAGCGAAATCGACGTTGAACGTCATCACCTGGATCGTCGTCTTGAACGACATCTGGTGCGGCAGTTACCGGTTGCGGCAGAGAACGCTTATCCCGAGGCTTCGCACGCGATGTAGGCTTCTTCTTCGCCATCTACAGCTCCCCTCGGAAGGCACGGTCCAGGATTGACGGCAAAAGCGCGTTGACACTTAGCTCAATGGACTTTTGGCGGGTTGAGATCGCGTCAACTTTCTCCATATATGCATTCAACTCCTTAGCAATCGCGATCTGCACACCCATAGGCGCGAGCGGTATCGTGAAGTTACGGATCAATCCGAGATTGAGGTTACCCTGAGAATGCCCCCGCCCAAGGGTGTTCATTGTTGCGCTCTTCGCACCGAGCGGTGAATTAAGCCAATGGACGAGGTATTCAGGATGAATAAGATCCCGATGAGGTTTGATTAGGCAGAGGCTTACGTAGTAGGCAAAATCCAAGGGACGATCAATTAAAGCTGCTTCGCCAATCATGGCTCCGACGCGTGTCATAAGTACGTCACCAACCTCTGGCTTTCCGCGAGCAATGCATGCCCGATATAGTTCTTCGGAAACGTATTTGTGCCCTTCCGGGAGGAAGCGATACGGCTTCACGTTTTGCGCAGAAAGGAAAGGAACTCCTACATCCAGGTAATCCGGCGTTTGATGAGTGCCATCGGTAATTGCAGAAGTTATATCGCTCAATTTGGCGTTCTTCCAACCACGCGGAAGCTCTTCAGAAGCTGATCCAATGAAATGATGCTTTCGTATCGAGTTCCAGAATGCAAGAAGGTCTCTACTACTAGACTCTACAATTGCTTTAATCTCACCGTCTATTCTTCCCGCTAGGTGTTCAATCTTTGTCACTATACGGCGTTGTTCCGCTAGCGGAGGCAATGGGATTGTATGCCTCAAGAATACGTCTTCCTTCAGACGGACGCGATTTGTCGTGCCTTCGCTTGCTCGCTTACATGCATCGATGAAACTACGCGTCTTCGACAGCCATCCCAAATAATCTGATACGAGTTTCTCCGGCACAGTGTCGAAAGTCGGAAAATCGTTCGAGACAACTGCGCCGTCGAGATCGTCAGGAACGATTCCAGTGGCACCATTACGAGCGTCGATACGCGAGAGGATGAACTGGCCTGCACGAACTACTGAGCGTCGAGCTGCGGCGATCTCGCTTCCGAGCGCTATCCTTCGTTCAACAACGCCACGGCCCCACAACTTTACAGTCACCTCGCGATATTGTGTGTCTGCGGCAAGGTCCGTCGTAACATTATTTTTGCTGAGCAGCTCCCAAAGTGGCACTTCTGGAGCCCAGCCTTTGCTTGTGTTCATCCTGGTTCTCCTGCGAGTACCGCCTCGATCTCTTCTAGGATCTGGATTATCTGACGCTCCTTCTTAAGAATGTCGGCTAGGAGTTGTGCGGGAGGCAGGTGCTCCAGGGCCTCCGCGCTATTAGGGTTCTTGATGTCAAGATTACAACTGATGAGTGCTCCCTCATCGTCGTATTGCATCACATCGCTCGCCGGAATCCTCCAGGCCTGATCATTCTCTTTGCGTCTCTTCTGGGCGAACCATTTCAGGCAATCCGAAAACTCCTCAAATTGCATCGGTTTTGTTTTGGAATAATTCTTCCGACCTTCTGGAAGAGGCATTTCATAGAACCAGATGTCCTTCGTTGGCCCGCTGCGGTCGAAGAAGAGCAAATTGGTGGGGATAGCGGTATATGGCTGAAAGACACCGTTCTGCAGCCGAACAATCGTATGTAGGTTGAAGTCCTTTAGGAGAGCTTCCTTGACCCTGGCACAAACACTATCACCGAAAAGCGTGCCATTGGGTACGACGACCGCTGCACGGCCAGGCTCTTTGCCACCAACAGGACGGCGGAGTCTGCGCATGATGAGTTGCAGGAACAAGAGTGCCGTCTCGGCGGTCTGCATGTCCTGAGGGAAGCCACTCTTGATGCTCGCCTCTTCTTCACCACCAAACGGCGGATTGGTGAGTATTACGTCGACACGATCACGATCACCGATCTCGGTCACCTTCAAAGCGAGCGAGTTACCGTAGTCAATCTGCGGCGAATCCAAGCCGTGAAGCAGTAAGTTCATCTGACAAAGCAAGTAAGGGAGAGGCTTTGCCTCCTGTCCAAAAAGAGTTTTGGTTTGTAATGCTTTGCGATCTTTCGCTGTCTGCACTTGCTGCGACAAGTGGTCAAACGCTTCCACTAAAAAGCCACCCGTACCGCAAGCAGGGTCGAGAACGGTCTCACCAAGCTGAGGATCAAGAGCAGCCACCATGAACTGCACAACAGCCCTCGGGGTGTAGAACTCGCCTGAATCTCCTGCTGCGTCTCGCATCTCTCGAAGCATTGACTCGTAGAGGCGACTTAGAGTGTGGATTTCCTCACTTGAGTTGAAGTGAATGTCATCGATCTTGTTCAAAACATCTCTCAGTAGGTATCCAGACTCCATCCGATTGGTGACACCACGAAAAACGTTTGCAACGACTTCTTCTCTCCCTCGGCCGTCGGCTGATTGCAAACCGCGAAGATAAGCAAATAACCCTGGCCCTTGCTTGCCGTCAGGTCTCGTCGCTTTCTCTTGGCCAATAAATGCAAGCAATTCAGGTCCGGTCATGCCGTCATCGTTCGTAGCCCAATCCCGCCAGCGATAGGGTTTGGCAACAAGCGGGCGAAACTTCTCACCGCCCAATTGGGCTTCTTCTTCCTTAAGCTTCTCCAAGTCATCAAGAAACTTGAGGAACATGATCCACGTGAGCATCGGCAAGCGATCTAGGTCGCCATTGAGCCCTTTATCTTTGCGCATGATGTCGCGGCAAGACTTAATCAGGCTGCCAAGGGCCTGAGCGGTGGTTTGCGTCGGTGCGGCCTTCTTGGCCATTTTCTTCGCCATCTGCTATTTCCTAAGCGACATAAAGTTCGGTTTGGAGTTGTGTCACGGCGGATCGAAGTTGCTCGGCCCCTCCGAAGAACTGAATTATTTCACTAACATTCCCTCGATTTGAAATGGGAGGCACTTTCAAAACATCTGGGATTTCAAACTGCCCTGCTCCATGGTCTTCATACTTCATCAAGATATCTAATAGCACGGCCTTGGCTTCTGCACCGTATTGGTCGAAGAAATCTTGCTTATCTTTGCGAAGCCGGTCAGCCCGTTCGCGGCGCGTGCGGAGCGGTGCATTAAATGCTAAATGACAGAGTAAATCGAATGGGTCTGCGTCGGGATTGCCTGCCGCCTCGGTCAGCCCATCAAAATCAATGCCTCGTTTGGCCAACTCGGCAACAATTTCATTGCGGCGTTCATTATCAAGCCAACGATCTAGCAGGTCTTCAGGATCGCGGCAGAGTGAACGGACGCGGCCAGCCGTATAGTCCACAAACTCAGTGACTGTGAGCAATCGCCCTTCAGCATCCAGGTCTTGAATGACTTCGTGGGCAATACCGACACCGGCATCACGGTCGACATAGAGCTTGCGAGGTTCTTCGGGTCCAGGGGGTTCATCAATTGGCGGCGGTCCGTCAACGGGTCCATCGCCTTCTTCGGGCGTTGGTTCGTCGTCACCTTCAGGCAAGACATCGACTATCACGTCGCCTTCGTCGTCAATTGTGATTTCTTCGATCAGTTCTGGCTCGCCATCAAATTCAGGATCGGCGAAGTGGCTCGTGGCGGTGCCTGTGTAATCCAAAATCGAAAACCAAAGTTTACCGTAATCTTCATCAATTCGTGTGCCGCGTCCGATGATTTGCTTGAATTCACTCATGCTGCCTACGACTCGGGCCAACGCAACGTTTTTGACCATCTTGGCATCGACGCCTGTCGTCAAAAGTTGCGATGAAGTGAGGATTACTGGCTCTTCGGTTTCGAGTTCTTGAAAGCGGCTGAGGTGACCACGTCCAATCATTCCTTCATCTGCTGTAACGCGAACGACATAGTTGGGATATTTCTTGGCACGCTCCGGATCGTGTTTGACGAGAAGGTGTTGCAATTCAGCCCGCATTTCCTGGGCGTGTTCTTGATCGACGCAGAACACGAGAGTTTTGGCCATCGGGTCGTTGCGTTGCAAGAAATCAAACAGATGCTTAGCGATTGCCTTAGTTCGCGAACGTAAGGCAACGACCCGCTCAAAATCTTTCGTCTCGTATTCATCATCGGGAATTTCGCGGCCATAGCGATCAAGTTCGCCGCGAGTCGGACGCCAACCGGCAGCATCGGCTGTGGTGATGATGCGATGCACCCGGTAGGGTGCCAAAAATCCATCCTCAATTCCTTGTCGCAAGCTATAGGTATAGATGGGATTTCCAAAGTAACGATACGTATCGCGGCTATCCTCGCGGAGCGGCGTCGCCGTCATTCCAAACTGGGCGGCGGGACGAAAGTATTCTAAGATTTCCCGCCAACTGCTCTCAGTGCGGGCACTGCCCCGATGACATTCATCAATGATGATGAGATCAAAATAGTCGGGCGCGTATTCCTTATAAAGACCTGGGCGCCGTTCATCCTGAGCAATGGCTTGATAGATCGCGAAGTACATTTCCCGGCTCTTGATAACTTCGCCATTCTCGATCTTGTGCCGTGCATCTCCAAACGGTGTAAAGGTCTTGTCCTTAGGGTCGTCGATCAAAATGCTTCTGTCCGCAAGATACAATATCCGAGGACGACGATTAGGATCGCCTTTGCGATTCCACTTGGCATTCCAAAGTTTCCAGCAGATTTGAAAAGCGACAACCGTTTTGCCTGTGCCGGTTGCCATCGTTACTAAGATGCGGTCTTGCCCCTGCACGATGGCTTGGACAACTCGGTTGATGGCAATCTCTTGGTAGTAACGGGGAATTTTTCCCGGCTGAATATAACTGCCTTCTAACAATTGCTCGGCAGCTTCATCATTGAGTTTGTCTTTTTGTTTGATGCGAGCGAACAACTCGCCAGGGCTTGGGAAATCCGTAAGGGTTGTTTCGGCTCCGGTGCCAAAATCAAATTCCACAATGCCGGTGCCGTTAGTCGAATAGGCGAAGCGTATTCCTAGAGCCTCGGCATAGCTTTTGGCCTGAGCAAGTCCATCGCCCGGTTTCTTGTAATCGGGCTTGGCTTCGACGACGGCCAGGGAATAGTCGCGAGAATATCGCAGTAAATAATCAACTCGCTTCTTTTCGCCACGGCGTGTTTGGGCATCGGGTCTTACAAAGACACGGCCATCAGTAAAGGATCGTTGCTCCGTGAATGAATGTGGAATTTGATCCCAACCCGCCGCGATAAGCTTAGGCACAACATATTTGGTGCAAGTATCAGCTTCATTCATCGTGGCTTCCTCTGAATCTGCTGGAGGGACTTGCCCCGTCGATGGTTGGAATTGGCTGCGGCCAGAATGTAATGCCATTCAGTCCCTGCTCGCTCGGCCCGGATATCATAGCCTCGCTGCCGCAGAGCCATCACGTCGCGGGAAATCGTGGGAATGGACACGCCGATTTCGGCGGCTAGCTCCGGGGTGGAATACTGACCAGTTTGAATAAGCTGCAAAACCGTCTGCAAACGGTGCTCGATGTCGAGCGAGCGTTGATAAAGCATGGAAACTCCTCCGTAAGTTCCTCATGTCTATCACGGGGCGATAGGAGCGTCAATTCGCGGGCCAGAAAAAGTGCCAATAAGGCATTTACCCTCAGTCAACCTCAAGGCTTGGCCAGTTTCCGTATTTCTCCTGGCAGGCAGGACAAAGCCCTGTATAGTTCGCCATCGGCAGGTCCGGTGCATAGTCCATGCAGGTCCACCCTTCGCGGATGGCTTGTTCATAGCTGTGGATGTCCATCCCTGCATCGCATTCCTGGCAAACGAGAGTAAAGGGCACGTCTATCGTGATTTTCTTGGGAGTATTCATAAAAGGCTCGCTGTAGGTAAAGAAAAACGGCCGGCAGCGAACGCCACCGGTCGTGGAACAACGATCAAACGCATTCCGGCTGAAGGCCATGCAGATATTCCGTGGCACGGCTGGCATGAGAAGCGGCGGTAAAAATCGCTCGCTTATCGTCTTTCAAGACTTTGAGCCAAGTCTCGATATAGCTGGCATGGTCTTCACGGATTTCGGGTGTCAGACTCAAGTCAGCACAAAGAAACGCGGAGCCCAGTTCTGCGACCAATTCCTCCATCGCATAACCGGCGTCGCCCCATCGTTGAGCCCCCTCTTCTCAAAAAAAAGAACGTCAATCGGCGTCAGCCCATGACAGTCGCCGACAGGCCCTAGAAAAACTCTTGCTGAATTGGAAAGGAATGTTAGGTTCGCGGTTATGACCGCTCTCCTCAAACACTCTTGCCATGACTTATGCTGCTCTGATTGCAAAGAGCCGATTGCGGCGAACGCCGGTCACTACGCGATTGAATTTCACGATTGCCGTATCCACGGCGATAAGAGACAAGTCGAACAGACCGAGAGCATCGCGACCGTCTGTGCCAAGTGCTCTCTCGGCTACGATCTGACGCGCTTGAACCCTCCCAACAAAGAAGGCTATTTTGCTCACGAGCCTTTGGGACTGGCTCTTATCGATGAGCGTCAATGTTCCCTTTGCCAGAATGAATTGTCCCATGGTGACAAGTTCCAAGCGGCAAGCATCCGTCCTGTGGGCATTTCAAAGAGTGATGAAGCAACGATCACGATTTCGCTCTGTTTGGTATGTTCCGAGAAACGGCTCTTGCGATACGCAGAACCGCCCAGCAACGCTTGCCCTCCTTATTGCTACCAATGCGGTGCGTACACCGGCTACACCGGCGGCTATAGCGATCAGCGAAAACTCTATGTGAGGCACCCAAGCGTTCCCGCCTATTCGCTGCCGAAGGACAAAATACGCGTGTGCGAACACTGCTTTTTCGAGGAGCTAGACGACGAGTCATGACTAACCCGCTTCATAACAAACTTGACAAACGTAACATATATGTTACGATAGAAAATGAATGAACTGATTGAATACGTCAGGGACAACGGACGTTGTCCGTTCGCAGAATGGTTTAAAAGCCTGGACGATCAGTCCGCTGCGAAAGTCACGACGGCCCTTGATCGGATGAAGGCCGGTAACTTCGGTGATTATAAGTCCGTTGGGAGCGGCGTGATCGAGCGACGTATCCACCACGGTCCTGGCTACCGTATCTACTTTGGCCGCGATGGCGACAAGTTGGTTGTCTTGGTCGGAGGGGGTACAAAGTCGCGGCAGAGTTCAGACATTAAAACCGCTCAGGAAACGTGGGCCGAATACAAAGCAACGAAAAGGTAAGGAAACGAGAGATGGGATACACGAGACCAGTTAAAGAAACGATTCTTGAGCGGGCCAAATCGAGCCCGAAGTTCCGGGCTGCCCTGATCGGCGAAGCTCTAGAACTGATCGCTGAGAATGACGTGCAAACTGCCAAGTCGCTCATTCGCGACTATGTTCTGGCTTCGATTGGGTTTGAGGCCCTGGCGAAAGAAGTTGGCAAGAAACCCGAGAGCATTAAACGGATGCTGAGCGTCAAGGGTAATCCGACGATCAACAACATGGCTGCCCTTATTTCTTCGCTCAGTCAGCATGAGGGTATTACGCTGCATGTGGAGGCGACACGCTAACAATGGCTCACCCACCTAGCATTTCTCATGACGAAGCCCTCGTGCAACAATTGCGGGCTGATCCAAAATTTGCAGAAGCCTACCGAGAGGAAGCTGCGGAAGAAGCCATGGGTGTCCGTGAGATTGCCCAAGGGCACTTGGCTGACGCTGCAAACGGTTCCACGGGCCCCACTGCATCATCATCCTAAGCCGCCGCACGGCTCTCTTGCTGAGCCAGTATTCCAAACACCGAATTGTGCAGCCGCAATTCCGCAGTCCTTGCCCTGTTGATCATCCCGCGAAAGTAAGCGGCGGGCTTCTCGACCACGTTTTCCGTCCGTTCGGTGGCCCTGTCGGTCACGAGCAAACACAACGCGGCTCCGGTGCGACCCAGAATTTCGCACGCTTCTCCCCAACTCGCTTGCGAAATCCCAAGCGGCGTTCGCAAACGGTAGGCTGCTTCAATCAAATCGGACCAAGTGGGTTCTGGCGGTAAGAGTTCTTGAAGCCGTTCACTGGCTGCCGCAATCGCCATCGCTAGTGAAATATGAGCTATCCCCGAGCTTGTGACGGGGTCAGTGGCCTCAGGACGAGCCGCTACGCTTCCCTGCAAGCCCTCGTCGGCCCGACTACTATCCTTATTTATTTTTAGAGTTGTGTATTTGTAGTGGGCGAACGGAGGTTCGCTTGTGCATGTACCTTTATTGGTTTTTTCTGGAATAGAACGCGGTGGAGGGGCTTCAAGAGTTTCGACCTTCCCTACTCCCATTCCTTCCAATATCGCGTTATGGAGCGATTGATGACGGGCTAACAGCGTCCGCATGGTTTCAAGATCCAAATGCGTGCGAAGCTGAATAGCGATTTGATCGTATCGTTTTTCATATTCGTTTAACAAAACAAAAGCCCCCTCCTCCTGCTGCCATTCGAGCAGGAGCGAGCGAATTTGGCGGCGGTAGAACGATATCTCACGCTTGCATGCCAGCCACGCCTGATCGTGGAGTTGTTTTTCGTGCAGCATGTCCTGCAATTGCTCGCGGAGATACGCGAGCGGCGTCAGGTCGACGCCATAGGCGTAGAGAATTTTTCCCGATTGGGAATCACGCTGTCCGTAGCGTTTGTGATTTCCAGAATCGCTCCATGTGATGGCTCCCAATTCAAACAAAGCCTTCTCAAGCTTTTGAACTTGCCGTTCGCAAACGCCTAAATCGAGTGCCGTGCGAGATAACGACTGGTAAACAATCGGTCGTGACCCCCGCTCCCAATCGATTTCTCTCGTAAACGCAAAATAATAATCCAAGAGTTGCATCATGCGGGGCGTAAAACCTGCCGCCTTCCCTACCCGTTTGACCAGCAATAGTAACTCGTAGCGGTCGATCCCCTCCTCCAGTCCGGTAAAATCTTCGCTGCGAATAAGCGATTGCCGGTAAGCGGGCGAGCTCACGCGGCCCCCTCCTCGCTGATCATGATTGGTATAGGTCTCTAGCATGGTTTCTCTAGCGTTACCGCGAGCTAACAAGCAGCATTCAAGGGTGTGCAAAAACTCCTTGCCGAACCAGAATTTGGTTTGCAACATGAGAATACTTGCGCTAGAGTGAGAGTGTTGATTACCTCAGCTCCAACGCTATTTGCCAAGTCACCGCCGCGCCAACGGCGGTTTCTTTTTATCTAAAACGTGCCGGTCAAGCTTACGGGTCGGACGCCCTCCTTGGTTGGTTAAGTTGGCAAGTGGAGATGCCAGAACGGCCCTCCGATAGATAAGAATGGCCACGATTCGGCCTTCTCATGAAGTGACTGTACATGATTCCTGCACAGATTTCGATCAAAAACTGTGCGTCCATCCCTGACCAGCATTGACCAATGAACAATGGGGTGTGCAGCACCCGAAGCTGCACAGTTTTTCTGAAGCTGTTAAGGGCGGCGTATTCCAAGTGTGCAGTGGTGCCTACCGCACTTGTTCATTGTTGACCAGTGGTCAGTGACCTGGACAGCACACGCTGCACAATTGGGTGAGCAGGGGTGTTCATTCTGTCCTGCACACGGCTGCACAGTTCCCTGTGCATAGCTGCAAATGGCACTGCGTTAAACGCTTGCGCGGCCAATTAAAGTAGTGATAGGTTATCCACTGCGGCTGTGACCCGCGAGGAATCACGACCACAAAATACCATCTGCGGAACGGTACTTGTTTCAATTTTGATCCTGGTGGTCAAAGTGCTTACGAAACTGATGGCTATAACCTGCTCAAGGATGTCCATGTGGAAAAGCCTGGTGCCATAGGCCGTTTAATGGCGCTCGCTGCGGGCTCTTTCCCGGACAATCACAACGTTAAGGACCAATGGTACATAAAAGGGCCAAAGACCGGGCTCGCCTCGACCTGGGGGCATTTTCTCTCAGCTAGCGACGATCCCAGCAAACATAACGTGGTTTATGGTCTGCAACGGCTTTTGGGAATTGATCCCCTGACAGGGATTGCCGAACCGCGTAATCAGGAAAAGTTGTTTCAAGAAATGATGCGAAATCCGTCCCTCAACGGCTGGATTCAAACCGTCGCATGTTCCTTGTACCAGCTAGGAGAAAAGAACTTCGGTGCCCTCAATTCTGAATTGCAAACGAATGCTGGGTGGATGCTAGATCCCACAATGACAGAGGTGTTGACCAAACCATCCAGCTTCAGTCTTGACTGTCTCGGCCATGATGATTGGCCAGTAACGGCGTTTTTTACACCTCCTCGGGGAGAGAAGGTGGCCAATGCTTGGCTGCGTTCAATTTTCGAGTTGATGCAAGTTGTGTTTCAACAGCAGGAGCATGTCCCAAAGTATTCAACCGGTATAATTTGCGACGAATTTAAATTTTGGGGAAGCGACGTAACATCGGCAAGAGACTCACTGAACGTCATGAGGGACAAAAATGTAGCCCTCCATATTTATACCCAGAGCTATGCCCAATTACTCGAAATGGCCGGCGAGCAGGGGGCAGCAGAAATGCTGTCAGCATGCTGTCTCCAAGTGTTTGGCTGTAACGATCTGATCACACGGAAGATGATTCGAGAAAAACTTGGTCGCACTCAGTACCGGAAATGGGGTCGTGCCTCAGACTGCCCCACGGCAGTCGATGTGCTGTCTGATGACTCTATCGACCGTTATTTGAGCCGTAGCTCACCACTGCAAATAGTTATGCCTCCCGATACTCCCGCCATGATGTTGGGTCGGCTCGCATACAAAACGCTGCGAACGAAGGAGGGGACGTATTACGAAGGGCTCCCTCTCAAAGGGCATTACGACGATCACTTGGGCCATTAAATCAAAACCACTCGGCGATGGCGATTACTATGAACTCTGACCACTTTAAGAATGTTCCCGCTTTGAAACATGATTTTGACGAGACGCATGAGCAAGCTCTTCCTCTCGAACACGATGCTGTGAATTGGGAACTGACCGAAGAGCCTGAGATAGAGCTACCTTCCGAAAAGCATTTTGAATTGCATTACACGCCTGGCGGGGCATTAGAGCAGGAGGTCCATACACAGATTGATCAAGCCGCACGGAGAAGGATCGAAGAGCGAGACTATGTTGAACCAGCCCATGAGTTGCCCGATGAGCAGGAACTCAATTTTGGAGATAACTTCAACAGATTCAGCCGAGCGGGAGATAAAAGAGAAGAACGTGGTGATGACTTGACGGCGTCAAGATTTGAGCGTGGGCGAGGACGTAACCATAACTACGAGCGCGAACATTAAAGGAGCAAATCATGCAAAAGGCACTTAAGAATTGTGTCGCGGCATTGGCGAAATCACGACCCGCCCTTGTTGCCGACCACAAGGCAAAGCTGGCCGAAGCAGCAGAGATTCTTGAAGCGATTGCTGAAGTCGACAAATCGACTGAAAAACTTAACGAGATACTCAAGAGAATGAGGGATGAAGCAAAGGTTCCTGTAAAAGTCAGCAACTGCACCAACAAAGTTGAGATCATGGAGCTTATCGCGGAAGTGATGGCTGCTGATCAGCACGTCTCAAAAGTGAATTTGAAGAAGGAAGTGGCGGCGAAGCTTCGTAAGCGCAAACGCAACCTTTCCATTTACTCAAAGTTATTTGATGAGTGCGTAGAGGAAGTTGACTTTACCACCATGGTGACTGAAGAATTGGCCCTCGCGAAAGCTCGCAGTAACTCCGTTGCCACCGTCAAGGCGGGCTAACCATGGATGCAATTACCGACCCATCAGTCAATCAAGGCCAGCTCTTGACAATCCAGCAAGTCGCAAAGCGTCTCAATGTCTCGATACGTACTGTTCAACGTCTTCGTCGAAAGGAAGCTTTGCCTCAGCCGATGCAATTGGGCGGTAGCGTCCGTTGGAACCCCGAAACTATCGAAACTTGGATAAAGCTTGGCTGTCCTGGGGCGAGTACGAATGCGTTGGTGGGGAAAGCGAATAGTCGACCATGATGCGCTTATTGACTGTCAATGATGCGAGCGAGCAGCTGACGTTGAGCCGTTCGACAATCTACAGTGAGGTCAATAAAGGCCGCATGAGCCATATTCGACTCGCTGATGGCAGCATTCGCTTTCAACAAGCCCACCTCGACGCTTACGTCGCTGCTCGCGAAGTCCTGGCCTGCTCGCCGACAAAAAGCCAGCGAACCGCGAAAAGGGCCCCAAGAGCCCCATCGCGGTTCCGCCATATCGATGTCAGCCGACAGCTTGGCAAGCGAAAGTAACCAAATGCTCCTGAGCGACGTGGGTGTATCGCTCCGTCGTTTGGGTCGATGTGTGGCCAAGTAGCTGGCTTGTCATCTTGAGATTGCCAGTCTTGAGAATGGCGTTGGTCGCCGCCCTATGCCGCAAAGTGTAGGGAATAACTTTGGAATCAAATCCGGCACGCTTCCGAATATTCTGGACACGTTGGTCAATGGCATTGACGGTCCACGGTTCACCCCGCGAATTGATGAAGCAGTGAGTACTTGTGGAATGTTTTTTCAGCCACTTCAACAACCGCATCATCTTCGGAACCAAAGGTATGACTTTGGGTCGACCCGTCGAGCGGCGGGTTTTGTGTTGAGCGAGCAGGGCAATGTTTTGCTCCCAATGAATGTCACTCCACTGCAAGCGGATCAACTCGCCAGGTCTGCAAAACGTCCAGTCCATGGCGAGCAACACGCGGCGAAACTCCGCTCCGCGACGGTGGTTGTTCTTGGGATTGGTGGCCCGCAGCATGGCTTGAAATTCTTTGTCCGTGAGATACCGATCACGGCGGACACTCGTGGGTTTACGAATTCGGCCAAGCGAGTGGGGCGGAATGATTTGCTCTTCAACGCCCCAATTGAAGCAGCGTTGTACAGAACGCAAAACAATCCCCTGCGTCGTGGAATTGAGCCGTTTTTCCAGGGCAATTGTGAAGTGCCGAACATGGAGCGGCTTGATGGTATGAGCGGGCAAAGCCCCATACTCATCAACAAACATTTGGCAGCCGTAACGATACGAGTCGTACGTTTTGGGAGCCAAGTTCCGCTGCACGTCCTCCAAGAATTCTTCGCAGAGTGCGGCGACGGTCAGCGGACCATCGACCGTCCCCAAGAGCTTTCGCTCGGCGAGAAGGGCGTCCAATTTCTCTTGGGCAAGCTGCTTGTTCTTACGTCCCTTGGCGAGACAGAGACGTTTGCCGTCGATCTGCGTGGCCCAATACTTTTTGGCGGACCACCACCACAAACTCGGTTGCGTAGCCATCGAAATCCTCACGAAAAAAGCTGGTCTCAGTCACGAGGCGTGTACCTGAGGCGTGTACCAGGAGTCTTTTCGTAAGGCTTCTGTTTGTGTGCCCTTGCCGTAACTTCAATTGCGGCAAGGGTATTATATCAGTGCTCCCTGTTGGAATCGAACCAACAACCTACTGATTAAGAGTCAGTTGCTCTGCCAATTGAGCTAAGGGAGCTCGCAAGAATGCTTTCGAGAGGCTCATCACGACAATTCGTGCCGAGTCCAGCATTTTAGCGAACTTCGCCCCGAGCGACAGGGGGTGGGAATGCCTTCAGAAACGCGCTTTTTTACTCGATCCGCGACATGCGGCGATAAAATTCGTCTTCGAGCTTGGCAAAATCGTTGCCAAAGTGCCGTGTGAAGTCGGCCAGGCGCTGCTTTTTATCCGACGGAGTGAGCAACGGCTTCTCGGCAATTGCTTTGAGATACGCCACATACTCGTCGGTGTGCCAGGTGATCAGAAAATAGGTCCATGCCCACGCCTCGGCGTAGGCATCCACGGCGGTTCGCGAGTTGCGAAAAACATTGTCGTCGACGATCAAGCTCCGCAGCGTGCCAACTTTGTCGGCATTGGCATTGTTGCGATAGCGGTCCCAGCGGTCGTAGTTAACTTTGCCGATGCCCCCCCAACTCCGATTGCTGAACAAGTCCGGTGTCTCGCAAAACATGGCCAGCCCCTCGGCCAGCCAGATGGGATTGTCCGCGAATCGTTTTTGCAGACCGCAGTTGAAAGCGATCTGATGCGTCGCTTCATGCACAATCGTCGCAACCAAGTGCGCGGCGGCGGGATCGCTCAACATCGCGCTGATATCGCCTAAAGATCCACGCCGGGTTTCTTCGCGCCGAAGTGCCTGAACTTCGGTCAGGTCGTACATCGTGATCCGGTTGGATTGTAAACTGTAAAAGCCGATGGCCGACCCTGCGGCTGGGCCGAGTTCGTCACGAGCGTAATTGAGATAGCTCGCCTTGTCGGCAAAGATCACAACCACGAGTGGCGCTTCGGGTTCTTTGATGTCGCAACCCTTTTTCTTCCAATAAGCCAGAAAGCCCTTTTGCAAACGCTCAAGCAGCGAGCTCGTCCACTGGGCATACTTACGGGTTGTGTTGTAAACAACCACATAATGCTTGGATTGATAAACCTGAAATCCGGGCCCCATTTCTTTAAGCAATCGCTCGGCGAATTCGTCTTTGTCGAGCGGCTTGAGCTCTTCAGCGTTGCTTTCACGACTCTGAATAGTGTCGGCCATGATTTGCACCATGGCCCCTTCGTCGGTTTCCAGCAACATGCTCCCCACGGAGTCTTCAACCACAACCTTGCCGGAATACTGCTTCGACCGGCCCTCGACGTTCACCAACACGGTTTCGAGGGCCTGCGCGTAAGGAGCCTGCCAACTCACCACAGCCAGGAACAAGATAAGAGTCGATCGCAAGGACATGGGCCGACGAATAGGAGTGCAGGGATTCACCATCTGTATTGTAACCCCGCTCGGCCCCGTGTGGTTCGCACGATTGGCCGATGACCGGCAAAAGACGGCGGAATTACCACTTCAACCCGAACTTTTCGCCGCCGCTGGGGCCGCTAATCCCACCCTTCAGGTTCTTGTCCGATTCCCGTTCACGACGTTGGAGCGACTCCACGGGCGGATGGTCCGGCTCTCTGGGCTCGTGCTTCGGCCTTTCGGGAGCGGGCAGCAAGGCTTTGAGCGACAGCCCAATCCGCTGGGCATCGCGGTCAAAGGAAACAACCTTCACTTCGACTTCCTGGCCTTCGCTCACCACGTCGCTGGAACGCTGCACCCGGCCGTGGCCCATTTCCGAGATATGGATCAAACCTTCGACACCGGGGGCCAATCTCACGAACGCACCAAACTGCATCAGCTTGGAAACCGTCCCCTTCACGCGGGCACCGACGGGAAACTTTTGTTGGGCATCGTCCCAAGGATTGGCGGCGAGTTCCCGATAGCCGAGCGAGATCTTGCCGGTCTCGGTGTTGATCTTTTCGATCTTCACCTTCACGGCTTGGCCAACTGTCAGTACGTCCTTGGGATGCGTCACGCGATCCCAGCTCAATTGGCTCACGTGGATCATGCCGTCCACGCCGCCCAGATCAACGAACGCGCCAAAGTCTTGCAAGCTGCGGACGGTCCCTTCACGCATTTGCCCCGGCGCGAGTTCGGCCAGCAACTTTTGCTTCTGATCTTTGCGTTCGCGCTCCATCAACGCCCGATGGCTGAGCACCAGATTCTTGCGGCTGCGGTTGGCTTCGGTGATGACACAGGTGAGTCGTTGACCAACGAACTCCTCAGGATTCTCAACGCGATAGATCGAAATCTGACCCATCGGAATAAAGCCGCGAATGTTGGCGACGTGGCATTCCAAGCCCCCTTTGTTCGCGCCGGTGATGGCCACTTCGACGACCTGACCCGCTTGCACTTCATCCCAATTGCCGACGTCGACCGCCGCATTGGTCAGCGACAACTCGTAGAAACCTTGTTCGGCATTGAAACGCGCGACGACGACTTCCATCTGCGCGCCCACTTCAGGCGGTGTCGATTTCTCAAATTGCTTGAGCGGCAAGACGCCCTGATTGCGATTGCCCAAATCGATAAAAATATCGTCGCGATGAATGCTCACCACCGTTCCGGTCAGTCGTGTGTCGGAAGCCAACTCCGCACCAGTCACCGTGGGGCCGGTCGCGTCATCGATGATCGAGTCGAGCGATTCGCCACCCAAGGCCGCGGCAAGTTCGGCTTCTAATTCGGGCGTGAGCGCATCGCGCACATTCGGCGGGGGGAAGTTCGACTTCTTCGGTTCAGGCGTGGTCGATGACCCCGGATGCATTGGCTTGGCCTTCGGCTGCGCATCGGCTTCGCTCTCGCGCTGCGAACCAATTTGAATCCGCTCACTCGGGCGGTCGGAACTTTCGCCAGTCACAGCATCAACAGCCGCTGATTGAGTCTCGGTCTCCGACAAACTTGTCGTGGTATCCGTGGCGGGGCTGGTTGACTGGGGGGCATCGGTGTTCGAAGTCATACTAATTACAAAGTCCTGAGGAGAATCTCACGCAAACGTCGGCGGTAACCAAAGTCGCAAGTTTACCAACCCTTGCCGACGCGACGCAACTATTTCAGCGTTTATCTTGACCACCCCCGGGCTGGTTTTCTAGGGGCCACGGGCTAACCAACGGTACTTTTGCCTGCCAATTTTGAAGATTTTATGTTGCCTGCGTGACGCTCACGCAAGTTGGCACCTTTTGTGCTCCAGAAATAGACAGCTTTACGAAGCCGTGCCGAGCAATTCTCGCAGCGGAAAATGAAACTTACCGAGCTTACCACCATAATTGCCTGCCGAAATGGCAAGCACGCCTTCTCCTGCCGCTGCATGCAGCGCCGCACGCATGGCGTCGGCCACGGCCAGTTCATCGACGCCGTCGATCACGATTTCGTAAGCACAGTTGGCCCCTTCGACCAATTCGGTCGGAACGCGGCCACGCAGCGTCGGGCAAAAGGCATCGTTTGTCGACGCCACCATTCCTTGATATTTCGACCCAACTTTGCTGCCGCTCCGCACAACCCCACCTGGAAACGGCGTGATCGCGCCGGGCAGAACGCCAATCGCTTCGACAGCGCGTCGCGCCGCAGCCAGTGCCACCTCGGCGGTAGTTGCCTGCAAGATAATGTTGCCCCCGGCGACCCCTTTGCCGACGCCGATCTGCTCTTCGACGATGAACTCCCCATCCATCACGGGAATTCGCCAATACCGCCGTTCTCCGAGTACTTTGCTTTTCTGAAAGCCATCGCCGAAATAGCGCAAATATTTCCCCAGCGGAATTTGTTCTTCCCCTTCCGCCAAGCCATCAAACACGGCCGTCGTGGGGCATGTCATCAGGCACTGGCCAACACGGTTGGGAATCGCCTTGGCCAATGCCTGCGTGCTGAATCCAAACGCCAAAACCGCCGCGCCCGGTCGACCGTCGGGGGTTTCATGGGGGGCGAGCACTTGCTCGAGGCCAATCTCGGCATCGCAACCAATCACCGACGAGCCATAACCGGTCACTTCGCCGAGCGCAATATCCAGCCAATAGTCATCCGTCGCGGTGACGATCAAACGAACGTACCGCATCCGAAAGGCTTCTGCAAAGGTGTCGACAATCAGCGTGGAACCGAGCAGCATAGTCCGTGCATCATCGCACGTTTGGTGAGAGCAGCAAAGACGAGATCGCCCGATTTGCCGGCTCGGCTTTCGGCATGCTCGCCGAAGTAGTCCGCAACTTCTCGAGCAGCGCGGCAATCTTATCCTGAACAGGCTGAGTTTGTGAAACCACCAGCATTCCCGGCTTCATGAGGTGGGCAACCCCTTCCCCGCTCCCGTTCGTCATCCAAGAGTCGTACTCCACGCAATCGGTGATCACTTTCACGAGCGACGTGTAAGGGCTCTTTTCACCCTTCTTCCGCGGCGAGGTGTTGTCGACTAAGTCATCGACTTGATAAACAGCGATCACGAGATGCAAATTTGCCTCTTCTTGCGTCGTGATCAGCAGCACCTCATCGTTGACCATATAGGTGACGTCTTCGAGTCCAGGTTGACGAAGCATCAGGTTGAGTGCAGAACGTAAGGTGACATTTCGAAGATTGACGGTCACTTCTGTTTCAGGAGAGATCGCGACTTCATCCAGCGCCGCTGAATCAAAAACAATTGGAAATTGATATTCCTCTTGAAGATGATTCATTACCTCGTTGATGGGTATCTCCGAAAATTGAAGAGGCGATTTTAGTGGTGAATCGAGCAGCACCTCGATATCTTCCGGCGAAGCGAACGACGGAGCCTCTGATTTTGAATCCTTGTCGGACTCGGCTCTGAGCACTGATGAGAAGGCCAAAACAACAACCGCCAACCAAGCCCCTAGAATAACCCGCGACATAACATCGCTCCTCTCTCGCGCTAAATTTGCGCGAACGTCGGGAAAGATTCGGCGCGTGGTTCCGGACACGCAGCCTCAAGCGCCGGATAGCCTACTCCCGGTGGGGTGTTCGTGTCAAAGAAATTTCGACGGTTTTTAATGAACCTTGCAGTTCCCGAACATTTCCCCCAGGCTTACCAATATCGACCCCAAAACCTCCGTTAGAAACTTGGCAGAATTTTTTCACCGCTACTGTCACAGTTCGAGGAACGCTTCCGTCTTAGTAGTAGAACAATCGACTGCCGTGCAATAATTCACTGTTATGGAGGTGAAAATGATTCGTCTATTCCTAGGCCTCGCCGCAACGGTTTTACTTACCACAGCCCCTGCCTTGGCCCAGCATGGCAAGAGTCACGAAGACGGAGAATCTGTGAAGGTCGTCTCCGTTCGCGACATCATCGAGAAGCTCGACGGCAAAGAGAGTGCAGTATCCTTTGTCGAAGTCGAAATTGAGCCCGGCAAATCCGGTTTGCCTCATCGCCATCCGGGGCCCGGCTTCGTCTACGTACTCGAAGGCGAGTACGAACTCGGAATCGACGACCAGCCCACGCAAATCTTCAAGGCTGGTGAAACCTTCTACGAACCCTCAGGCTGTCTGCATCGGGTCTCCAGAAACCCGGCTAAGTCCGGCAAAACGCGTCTCTTGGCAGTCATCGTGCATCCGCGCGAAGCCAAGGAAGTCGCGACACCAGAACCGGCAACGGCCATAGCTCACTGAAACTGAATCGACTGCAAATTTGTCTTCAATTTAATCGCCGCCCATTCGCGGGCGGTAAGGAGAGTGTATCATGAAGTACGTCATCGTTGGTGGTAGTGGTTTGATCGGTTCCCAAGTCGTGAATAAGCTCCGCGAGTTGGGTCATGAGGTGGTGGCCGCCTCGCCCCGGTCAGGCGTTAATGCCGTCACCAACGAAGGTTTGGCCACCGCGCTCACCGGCGCGGATGTGGTAGTCGACGTGTCGAACTCGCCGTCATTTGCCGATGATGATGTGCTCGAGTTTTTCAAGGCCTCGACAACCAATCTGCTCGCCGCGGAAAAAACCGCCGGTGTGAAGCATCACGTTGCGTTGTCGGTCGTAGGGGCTGATCGCCTCCCCGACAGCGGCTACATGCGCGCGAAAGTCGCTCAAGAAGACCTGATCAAAGCAGGTGAAATTCCGTACACAATTTTGCGAGCGACCCAATTCTTTGAATTCCTGGGAGCAATCGCCGAATCGAACGCCGATGGCAAAACAATCCACATGCCAACGGCCTTGATGCAGCCGGTGGCCGCTGAGGACGTCGCTGCGGCGGTGACCAACATCGCGCTCGACAAGCCTCAGAATATAATCGTGGAACTCGGCGGTCCCGAAGCGACCCCGCTCGACGAGTTGATTCGCCGCTGTCTCGCCGCGACGAACGACAATCGCGAAGTTGTCACCGATCCCAACGCCCGCTACTTCGGCACGCAGCTGGAAAAACGGTCGCTCGTCCCCGACGAAGGTGCCCGCATCGGCAAAATCAATTTCGAGCAGTGGTACAGCAAACGCTGAGATTTCGGACGCTTGTACTCCACTTCTTACTTTCCTGTTTCCGACTAGAGACTGTCAAACTTTGACGGATATAACGCTTCTACGGCTGTGGAATAACCGCTTTTTTCGTTCTAACTCTGACAGGCTGACTTCCCCTTGCTGGAGTATCCGATACCAAAGTCATAAACGGTATGACCTTCACAACCGGCGAGTTGTTGCATGGAAGTTCTACGTCGCTTCATAGTAGCAGTCTGTCTTGTACTGACTGCTAGCGGTTTGAGTGGAGTACAGGCTCAGGAGAATTTGGCCCCCATTGCCACTGAGCAAAAACTCGCAACATCATGCGATAGCAATCAGCTTGGACTTATGCTGTTTGCTCCACGCTATTTGTGTTGCAGATCCTGCTACGCATCTAAGCCTGAGCCCTGCATTCAATGCGGTTATCGACCCACGTGTGACTGCTATGTCTCCAAGCCGCTACCGTGCTGTCCCCCAGTCGCGGGATGCACATGCGGGGCCTATTGCCGTAAACCCTTACCTTGCACCTTCCCCCAGCCGGTTTGCGCCCCCACTGCACTCTCACGCTAAATTAACCGTCTGCTGACCGTCACTTCGCCCAGACCTGCGGGAAGTGACTGAAATTTATGCGAAGAATCTCCAAAACATTCGATCAACACGGTTTAGCGTGGCTTCCTCGATTTATTGTCGCGGTCGTTACGCTCACCTTGTTATTCGATTGCACGGGTTGCACCAGTTTCAGAGATTACGTGCGGAATGGCTTCAAGGTGGGGCCCGAGTATTGCCAACCTGCCGCACCTGTTGCAGAAAACTGGATTGATGCTGCCACCGATTCACGAGTGCGGAACGATCGCGATGATCTGGCCGGATGGTGGACCGTGCTGGGTGATCCCAAACTCAACTATTTGGTCGATACGGCCTACCAGCAAAACTTAACGCTTAGAGAAGCCGGTTTTCGCATCTTGGCCGCGCGTGCTCAACTCGGTTTTGCCGTCGGAAACGTCTTTCCACAATTCCAAACCGCGGACGGTGGATATACACGATTCGGCCTAGGAGATCAGTTCTTCGACCAATGGAATTTTGGTTTCAATCTCGGTTGGGAACTCGACTTCTGGGGCCGCTTCCGCCGAGCCGTGCGGGCAGCAGAAGCTACGCTTGATGCCTCGGTCGAGAACTACGACGCCGTGCTTGTGACATTGCTAGGCGACGTCGCTAACAACTACGTTTTGTATCGGACAACACAGGAACGAATTCGCCTGCTCGAAGACAACATCGCTGTCCAAGAGGACGTGCTTTCATTCATTACCGAAAGGTTGGCAGCGGGAGCAATCACCGAGGTCGATCGCGCGCAAGCCAGTAGCAATCTCGCGCAGAGCCGTGCTGCGCTCGATGAGTTGGAAATTCAGCGGCGACAAGTGGCCAACATTTTGTGCATTCTGCTCGGCATGCCGGTTCAAGATCTAACGTTGCTGCTCGATGGCGACGACACCGACAAAACAAATATCCCCACCACACCCGAGTATGTCGTCGTGGGTATACCCGCCGACCTGCTGCGGCGACGACCCGATGTAAGACAAGCCGAGCGGATCGCAGCTGCTCAGGCCGAACAGATTGGTATCGCGGAGGCCGATTTCTATCCGGCCCTCACTTTAACCGGTACGCTCGGTTGGCAGGCTGCTAATTTTTCTGATCTGTTCAAAGATACGTCCCTCAATGCCGCCGTCGGTCCTGGTTTTCAGTGGAACATTCTCAACTATGGCCGTATTCTAAACAACGTTCGTTTCCAAGAGGCCCAGTTCCAGGCTTTAGTTGCAACTTACCAAAATACAGTATTGCAAGCTGATCTCGAGGTCGAGAACGCGATCGTCTCGTTCCTCAATTCTCAGGACCGTGCCCGCAATTTGAGAATCAGCGTCGAGGAATCGGCCCTCGCCTTGCGGATTGTGATCGGACAGTACGAGGAAGGTGCGGTCGACTTTAATCGCTACACGGTTCTCCAGCAGTCGCTGATTCAACAGCAGGATTTATGGGCCCAATCGCGCGGTCAAATCGCCCAGGGTTTGATTGATGTCTATCGCGGGCTTGGCGGCGGCTGGCAAATCCGACTGGCTCCACCACCAGACAAGCAGGGCATTCTGTCGCCCTTGGGTCCTGATCCGGAAGCCATTGAGGGTGACGACCTGCCTGTCGAAGTCGAGGAATTGCCGCCGGTCGAATAATTCGTGGGTGCCCACGGAGAGTTAGTTGCCCCGCTGTGGCAAGGACTGGAATCGCTTATTCATCGCGATGCCGCCCCCTGCGGTTCTCCACAGGCGCTTGGCCCAGACTACTTTTAGTTTATGCCCATGAATATTATAGGGGCATGAAACAATCCTCTACCAAAGTCAATGCTCCCAATCGGCGCTTGGGAGGCAACGCAATCCTGCCCGCAGGTGTCGCCGAGGTTGATGACCTCTTACGTATCATTTTGGGGAACATCATTGATGTCGGAGATAAGGCCGCTCAGTTGCCACTTCGACAATTTCACGTATGTATTCTTCTCACACGCAGTCCCCTCTCGATGTCGCAGCTCAGCGAAAAGCTACGCTGCTCGATGAGTGCCGCGACTCAGCTCGCTGACCGCTTGGAACGAACCGGCTTAATCACTCGGCTTTCCGACGATACGGATCGCCGTGTCCGGTGTTTAAGTTTGACCGCGAAGGGCCGTCGTGCCCTGCAAACGCACGATGCAACTCGCCTGAAACGCCTGGCTAGCGTGTTCGAGGGAGTTGACGAAGCAACTCGCACAAAAATCATTGCCGGATTAAAGCTCTTCCAAGACGTCTGCCTGCGGGCGTCCACAAAAACTCAATCCTGAAGATCACCTCCATGAAGACGTTTATCACGACCATCCTCCTGATCTCGCTCGTCGCGGGAGGCGTAAAGCTCTACGGCGTGTATCAGAAATCTGGTTCCACCGTACAATTTCGCGTGGCCAAAATTGAGCGCGGCGATGTGGTCGAATCCGTCGCCGCGACGGGCACCCTGGAGCCTGAAGAGCTGATTGATGTGGGCGCCCAAGTCGTCGGCCGGATCATTGAATTTGGCACCGATCCTTCCGGTAAGAGAGTTGACTATACCTCTACGGTCCAGGCAGGAACCGTTCTCGCAGTGATCGACGACGCCGTTTATGTTGCGCAGCGTGATCAAGCGCAGGCAGCGCTCCAACGGGCTGAGGCGGATCTGCTGCAAATGCACGCCAGATTTGCCCAGGCCGAAGCCGAATGGAATCGTGCTCAGCGACTACAGGATTTGTCCACGAAACCCAAAGTGACAGGCAAATTACCAGTCTCCAAGGATTTGTCGGTGCAGATTCGTGGTATTTCAGACGTTGATTTCGTGCTGGCCAAATCCAACTTTGAAGTTGCCAAGGCCAACATCAAGCTTGGCAAGGCTGCGGTGCAGCAAGCCCAATCAGCACTCGATCTGGCAGAAACCAATCTTGGGTACACCGTAATCACGTCGCCCGTCAAAGGCACGATTATCGATCGTCGAGTTAACATGGGCCAAACCGTGGTGGCCAGCCTGAACGCCCCAAGCTTGTTTCTGATCGCGACAGATTTAACACGCATGGAAGTATGGGCCTCCGTCAACGAAGCGGATATTGGACAACTCAAACTCGGGGCGCCCGTGACGTTTACCGTCGACGCATTTCCCGATGATTTTTTCAAAGGAAACGTCAAACAAATTCGCCTGAACGCCTCGATGACGCAGAACGTGGTCACATACACCGTCGTGGTCGCCACCGATAATTCTGACCGTAAGCTGCTTCCCTATTTGACGGCCGATGTGAGTTTTGAAGTCAACCGCCGAAACCAAGTTCTCACGGTTCCCAACGCGGCCCTGCGATATCAGCCTCGGGCGGAGCTTGTTGAATACGGAGACGCTTCGGCAGAGAATTCGGAAACTCGTGAAAGCGATGATTCCAATGACAATGACGCAATTGTTTGGGTTCGTCGTGGAGAACGCGTCACGCCGATTCAGGTCAAGACGGGCGTGACCGATGGCACGAAGACGGAAATCGAGTCGCCCGATCTGAAAGAAGGCCTCGAGATTGTCATGGGCGAAATTCAAGCGGGGCAAGCCACCGAGCAAGTCAACAATCCGTTTGCGCCACGCATGCCACGCTCGCGCCCCCGTTCGTAGGTCTTCAGTGGCTTTCAAAGCACGCAAAGGTTTGCCGTGGATCTCCTTAAGCTCGAAAACATAACGAAGACTTACCATCTTGGTGAGATCGATGTGCCCGTTTTGAAGGGGATTTCGTTCAAGGTGCAACGGGGCGAGCTCGTGGCTCTGATGGGGGCGTCGGGTTCAGGCAAGAGCACTCTGATGAATGTGCTTGGTTGTCTCGACCGACCGACGGCTGGCAAATACTGGCTGGATGGTGAAGACATCAGTCGCTTGTCGTCGAACGAGCGGGCGCTCGTCCGCACGTCGAAGCTTGGGTTTGTCTTTCAGAGCTTTAATCTTTTGCCACGAACGACGGCCCTCAATAACGTGCTTATGCCGCTGGACTATTCCAGCGGCACGGTTGACATCGAAGCCATTCAGCGAGGTCGTGCTCTGTTGGAACGCGTTGGTCTAGGCGACCGTATCGATCATGTCCCCAGCCAAATGTCCGGTGGGCAACAGCAACGTGTGGCCATCGCTCGGGCGCTGGTGAATGATCCGCAATTGCTCCTCGCGGATGAGCCGACGGGTAATCTCGACTCACATACGAGCATCGAGATTTTGGAAATGTTCCAGCAACTCAACGCTTCGGGCCTGACCGTCATGTTGGTCACCCATGATCCGAAGGTGGCGGCTTATGCAGACCGGGTCATACGCGTCGTCGATGGTTTGATCGTCGAAGATGATCACGGAGGTCGCACGATCAACGTCGGCCTGAATTTGGAAACCAATGGCTCGGCGCCTGCTATTCAAGAAACCAATAATGCGGGAGGAGTTGCCACGCTTGTTGCGCCGCAACGTGTCACAACGCAGCCTGCTAAAACGAAAACAGCCTCAGAGAAGTCTCCGGTTCGCCAGTGGAGTGCAATGGGCTTGATGCCCGCCCCGCTGAGAACGGCACTCACGGCGCTTCGCCGTAACAAAATGCGTTCGGCCCTGACCGCTTTGGGCGTGATCATCGGCGTGGCCGCTGTAATCGCCATGGTCGAGATCAGCCAAGGTTCGCGCACGTCGCTCATGCAATCGATGTCCACCATGGGTGCCAACAACATCATGGTCCGGTCCGGCGCGGCAGCGAGTGGGGGCATCAGTTTCGGCCAAGGCAGTTTGTTGACGCTCACGCCTGGCGATGCGGACGAAATTGCGGAGGCGTCTGCCGTCGAGGCGGCGGCCCCCGTTTTACAAATCCAAGGCCAAGTCGTTTACGGCAATCGCAACTGGATCCCTATGAATACCTTGGGGACCACTGGCGCTTACCTGCGCGTTCGTGATTGGGAAACGATGGAAGAAGGCGAGATGTTCACTGACCGAGATGTTCGCAATGCCAACAAAGTTTGTGTCATTGGGACGACCCTCGCCCGCGAATTGTTTGATGGACAGTCACCCATTGGCGAAAATCTGCGCGTCAAGAATGTTTCCTTGCGAGTTGTCGGAGTTCTTTCGCGAAAAGGCTCGAATATGATGGGCATGGATCAGGACGACGTGCTCATCGCACCATGGACCACGATCAAATATCGGATTGCTGACAATTCGGCTGCGACGGCCGAAACTGCTGCAGCCACGAGCGACGCCACCTCGCAAGCGGTGAACTCCCTCAGCGAACTTTATCCGGGCTCGTCATCGCTCTACCCGCAGCAATCGGCGACACAGGCGGCGAATACACCTCAACCGGTCCGATTTACGAATGTCGATCAGATTATGGTCAAAGCCCGGTCCGCGACTGAAGTTGCCCAAGCGATGGACGAGATTACTTCAACGCTCCGTCAGCGCCATCGCATTAGGCCGGAAGAAAGTGACGACTTTAATCTCCGCGACATGACCGAGATGGTCAAAATGATGGGCTCAATGTCGGAGATGATGGGGGGGCTGCTGCTTATCGTGGCACTCATCTCCCTCGCTGTCGGCGGAGTCGGAATCATGAACATCATGCTCGTCTCGGTTACGGAGCGCACCCGAGAGATTGGCCTACGCATGGCCGTCGGGGCACGCAGCTATCATATACTGCGGCAGTTTCTGATCGAAGCGATCGTCCTTTGTGTGGCCGGCGGGGCAATCGGGATTCTTATCGGTCGCACGGCCTCATTCGCAGTCTGGTATTTTCTGCGCTGGCCGATCGCTGCCTCACTCCCCGCGATTGCAGCCGCCTTTATCGTCTCCGCGACAATCGGAGTTGCGTTCGGTTTCTATCCCGCCTGGAAAGCGTCGCGGCTGGACCCGATTGAAGCACTGCGCTACGAATAGTTCTAAGACAAAGACATTGAGATTGTCAAAAAACAAAGCGGGCGGTCGCCTTTGGCAACCACCCGCTCAGAGGGAGGGGAGAAACCCGACTCGCGCAGTGCCACGCACACCGCACGCGCCGTCTGCTTACTAAGCGGTTCGACCAAGCGGCAGGACAAATCGTCCGCCGCTGGTATAGCGATGACGTTGATCGAAGCGGCACCACGTGAGCTCCACTTTCACCGAGTGGGTGCTCATGCCGCGCTTCTCAAACGTCACGATCACGTGTCTTGCCGTGAGGGGCACCAAATGATTGAAAGCGATCGTGCGTTCGTCGATTTCCACGACAACCACCGTCCACGGCGCCGCGGGGCGGCCCAGTTCGTCGAGTGGTGTGACCCGTGCCCGCAACGCACTGCTGGGCAGCGATTGTTGGGGAAACTCGGTCAAATTGATCAAGCCCGCTTCTTGGTCTTGATCCGTGTCGAGATCGACATCGCAGCAATCATCATCGTGAGTCATACGGCTGCCCTCAAGCATAAAACGATAAGTCAAGGAAAAGCGACAGTTGTTCGGAAACACGCTGTCGTGAAAGTTAAAAGTTGCCTGCCGACGGGACCCCCATCCCATCGGCAGGCCAATTTCACGCATCGCTCTTGAGTTGTTGCCAACCCGCTTGCCGCTCGAGCACGAAGCGACAAAGAGTCTCTGCGTTGATTAGCCACGCGTGCGAACGATTAAGAGGAGCCATTCTAAAGTTCGTTCGTTGCGTCGCTGCTGTGTTCTGAGCAAATCTACACGCCAACGAAAAGCGCGGCGGAGATATTTTGAAAAATCGAGACCAAATTTATTCAAGCCGCGAGCAACAACCGACAGGTCCGTCAGGCTTTAACAAATCGTGGTGCGATCAAGTATTTACGAACGAACACGCCGATTGTGCCACCACATATCACAATCAAATCAACGCGCGCATCACCGTTAGCCGGCATCGTCCCGATGCCGTTTAGCCCTGAGAACTCACGCCAACTCTTTCAGCGCCGCCAGCACCTGCTCATCGTGCCCGTCGACTTGCACCCGCTTCCAAACCTTGGCCACTTTGCCGTCGGCATCAATCAGATAGGTGCTCCGCTGAATGCCCATCGACACCTTGCCATACATGTTCTTCTCGCGCCAAGCGCCATACTTCTCCGCGACCTTATGATCGGTATCCGACAGTAGCGGAAAATTCAGCTTGTACTTGTCGCGGAATTTCTCGTGGCTGGCCGTATCGTCGGCACTCACCCCCAGCACAACCGCGCCAGCTTTCTTGAGCGGAGCTTGGGCATCGCGAAACGCGCAGGCTTCCTTGGTACAACCGGGAGTGTCATCCTTGGGATAAAAATAGAGCACAACCGGTTTCCCGGCAAAATCGCTCAGGCGGACTTTGCTGCCATCATCGGCCGTCAGGGTAAATGCGGGGGCCTTCTGACCCGGTTCAAGCCATTCGCTCATCGTGTGATCCTTTTTTCCAGTCGCGTGTCTGTAAGCATCGGAACCAGCATGTTTTGCAGCACATTTTTCGTCCCGACAAGCCCCCTGTCGATGGGCCACGGGACCGACTAAAATGGGAGGCTCCAATAACCGCTAGAACGAGAGTAGAGTTAACCATCGTCGAAACCTTACCCAACGCCGAACGTGCCGCTGAGCGCAGCCTACAACTGGCCATGGCCGCTGCGCGCACGGCTGATGACAACCGCGGACTAGATATCGTCGTGCTCGACATGCGCTCGATCACGCCCGTCTTTGATTATTTTGTGATCGCGACCGGCAACAGCCGCCGCCAATTGCACGCCATCAGCGAAGAGATCGACCGCTGCCTGGAAAAAGAGCTCGGCGACAAGCGAATGGGCATCGAAGGCTATAGCGAAAGCCGCTGGATTCTATTGGACTACGGCACGGTCGTGATTCATTTGTTCGACGAAGAGACGCGTGACTTCTACGCGCTCGAACAATTCTGGGGCGCCGCCCAAAAAGTGCCACTGCCGTTTGAAACCAGAAAGTCCTCCGACGAATCCGCAAACTAAAACAATTTTTATGCAGAGTTCTTCTGTTATGAACCGCTGATAGACGCTCATTGTCGCTTATAAGAATAATGGCTTTCATGAGCGAACATTAGCGTCTATCAGCGGTTTGCGAATTACGACTCTGCGTGAAACTCTCTCTCCGTAAGCGAATTGCATGAATATCCAGGCTGAACTTCGCAACCGTTTTCGCCAGGCGCTCGTAGCGCTCGATCCTCATGCCAGCCAATTCGCTGAGATGGTGCTCCCCAGCCAGGACGCCAAGTTCGGCGACTATCAAGCCAACTGTGCAATGCCGCTGGGTAAACAGCTTGGCAAACCGCCGCGCGAAATTGCCCAGCAGCTGATCGCGTCGCTCAAGCTCGACGACCTCTGCGAAACTCCCGAGATCGCTGGCCCTGGCTTTATCAATCTGCGATTGAAGCCGCAATTCCTGATCGATCAGCTCCAACAGATGCTCGCCGACCAGCAGCAGCTGGGCGTCACGCCACAGGCCGAGCCGAAAACTATCGTCCTCGATTATTCCGCGCCCAATGTCGCCAAGCCGATGCACGTCGGGCATATTCGTTCGACCGTCATCGGGGCGGCCCTCTATCGCGTGCTCAAGGAGTTGGGCCATCGCGTGATCAGCGACAATCACGTTGGCGATTGGGGCACGCAGTTCGGCATGATCATCTACGGCTACAAGCATTTCGCCGATGAAGAGGTCATTGCCAAGGAACCCGTCGCCGAATTGAGTCGCATTTATCGGCTCGTGAATCAGCTGGTTGAATATCAAGAAACCAAACGGCACAAGCTCCCCACCGTCGAAAAGCAGATCGTCGAAGAAGCTCATCGGCTGGAGAATTTGCACGACGGCACGGAGCTTGAGGATCCTAAGCAGCGCAAAGACCATAACAAAAAGATTCAGCTCGCCGAGAATCAACTGGCAACTTTGCGCGAAACGCTCGACGAGCTTCGCAAGAAACTGGCAGCGGTCGATGAGAATCCCGAACTTGCACAACTCGCCGCGGCGCATCCCGAAATTGGTTCGGCCGTGTTGGCCGAGACGGCCGCGCTGCACGCTGGCGACAAAACAAATCGCGGCCTGTGGGAGCGCTTCCTGCCTGCCTGCCTCGAAGCCAACGAACGGATTTATCACCGGCTCGGTGTGAAGTTCGACCACACGCTCGGCGAAAGTTTTTACGAAGATCGCTTGGCAGGTGTCGTTGCTGATCTCACGAAGAAAGGTCTCGTCACGGAAAGCGACGGGGCTAAGTGCGTCTTTCTGCCGGGGATCGATGCCCCCTTTATCGTGCAGAAAAAGGATGGCGCGTTTCTCTACGCCACGACCGATCTGGCCACGATTCAGTATCGCGTTGAAACCTGGCAGCCCGACGCGATTGCCTATGTGGTTGATCATCGCCAATCGCTGCACTTTGAGCAACTTTTTGCGACGGCGCGTAAGTGGGGCTACGACAAGATCGAACTCGAGCACGTCAGCTTCGGCACGGTGCTCGGCGAAGATGGCAAGCCGTACAAAACACGTTCCGGCACCGCCGTGGGGCTCGACGGTTTGCTCGACGAAGCCGTCGAACGAGCACACGCTATTGTTTGCGCCAACGACGATGCCCGCGAGACGCCGCTTTTGTCCATCGAAGAACGGCAACTTGTCGCCGAGCGCGTGGGCATCGGTGCGATCAAATACGCCGATCTGTCGCACAATCGCACCAGCGATTACGTGTTCAGTTACGACAAAATGCTTGCCATGCAAGGCAACACCGCGGCCTACATGCAATACAGCTACGCCCGGGTCCGCAGCATTTTTGCGAAAGGCGCCGTCGACGTCGCCGCACTGCGTAAGCAAGCCGCGGCGGTAAAAATCGAGCAGCCTGCCGAGCGTGCCTTGGCTTTGTCGCTGCTCCAATTGAGCGAAGCCCTCGAGCGGGTCGCCGGCGATTATCGCCCCAACCATCTCACGGCTTATCTGTTTGATCTGGCGAGCAAGTACTCATCGTTCTTCGAAAATTGCCCGGTGCTCAAAGCCGAGAGCGAAGAAGTCCGCACGAGTCGCCTACTGCTCTGCGACCTGACGGCTCGCACGATTGCCCACGGCTTGAAACTATTGGGCATCGAAGTCGTCGAGCGAATGTAGGGATTTACTTTTCACATTCTGTCTCCTAGCCGGACTGCCACGCAGTCCGGATTCGCTGAAAGTCCCCAGCGCAGCGCCAATGAAAGTCAATGAGCGGTTCCACAATCTTCTCCGGTCACTGATGTTCACGGCTCGCCTATTTTATTCGTGCAATTCGTTTGATTCGTGGTTCCTCTCCCACAGAGGGGTGGCCAAAAATCGTCGTAGCATCGCGCTCATAAATCACGATAATGGGGTCTTATTGTTAGCCGCGACGTGTCGCGAAGCTCCGCGGAGCGAGTGAATTGTCTTGTAGGCCGGCCCGTGTAACACGAGTTTCGGCAAGAAGAGGGGGGGACGTTAAAACATTTTTCGATGAGGCATTGCCGGAACCTCGTAAAACTCGTTCCGGCCTTTATGCAAAGCATTTACTTTTGCTTCTATAACTTCTGCCGCAAACATGAGACAATCAAGCAGACCCAGCAATGGCCGCTGGGATTGCTGACAAGCAATGGACTTGAATTGCTGGAAAGGGTGGCAGAATGAAATCAATCAGTGCATCGCTGGTCTTATTGTCCGGTGCGTTAATGCTGATGGCCGCCAGCTTGAGTCAAGGCGATCTCAGGGACGTTACATCGATGCTCGGGTTCATCGTGGTACTTGTCGGTTTGATAGTGTGGGTGGTGACGGTGTTCAAGAAAGATTAGCCCCAAAAATACCGACAGTGCCCGCGAATAAGCCCTGCCAAGTTGGAAGAGTCGGACAACTTGGAAGTCTTGAAATGAGACGCCAAGAAGGGAGAGCCTACAAGCCAGCGTTCAAAAACTGCTCGCGAATCAACCCGTAGGTTTGCCCTCATACTTACCGAACACCATACGCCCCGCGCTGGTTTGCAAAACGCTCGTCACGTTCGCCATGATATTTTGATTGACATAATCGCGGCCACCCTCGATGACCACCATCGTGCCGTCTTCGAGGTAGCCGACCCCTTGGCCGGGCTCTTCGCCCGCTTTGATGATGCGAACTTCCAAGTGCTCGCCGGGCAGGAAGATCGGCTTGAGAGCGTTGGAAAGGTCGTTAAGATTGATCACCCCCACGCTATGAAGCTTTGCCACTTTGTTGAGGTTGTAGTCGTTGGTCACGACCTTGCCTTCCAAATGCTTGGCGAGCAACACGAGTTTTTGATCGACCGATTGCCCGGCAAATTGGGGCAGTTCGCGATCGAAGATTTGCAGATCAACCTTGGGATCGGAGCGCAAACGATTGAGAATGTCGAGCCCGCGGCGGCCGCGCCCGCGACGCAGTCGGTCGCTGGAATCGGCGATCGCCTGCAACTCGGCAACGACGAACTGGGGCATGATCAGCTGATTGTCGATGATGTGCGTTTCCACGACGTCGGCAATCCGGCCGTCGATGACAACGCTGGTATCGAGCACGTAAGGTTTGAGCCCTTTGATTTCCTTGGCAAATTCAACGTAAGGAATGATGAAGCGAAAATCGTCCTTGGTCTGCATGAGAATACTAATGCACGTATAGCACATGACCATGCCGAGAATCACGGGGATCCATTGCGCGAGCAGTGTTCCCGCGCGGGGGAGCATCGGACTGAGCGCCAATTGCAACACGTAAGTCAGCAGCAGTCCGATCAACAAGCCAAAGTAGACCGCAGTGATCGTATCGAGCCGTTTGCGCCCCGCGAGAACGTCAATCGCGATCACTCCCACGGCCAGCAGGACCAACCCGCCAAAGACCATGTAGGGGATCAACGCGGAGTCGCGCGAGAGCTCGTCGGAATTGATGAGTTGAAAACCAATACCCGCTGCCACGAGTACAAAAAAGCAGCGTAAAATTACAAGAGCCATAAAGATCGGCCAAGTTATGAATGATGTTGGCGTGCGCTCGCAAAAATGATGGCAAGCCGCTCGCCAGAAAAATGATATTACCCCGCATATATTCTAGCACGCTCGGCTAAGCGAGTCAGCCCAGGCCGTGCTAGGGATTAGCGGCGATGCTCACCCAAGGCAAAACGGTCGGTCATACTGGCCAGATAATCGCAGACGGAACGCGAAACGCCGTCTTCCGCCAAACGGGCTTGAAATTTGGGTGGCAGAGTTTTTGGATTAGCCGAGTAGCGGTTAAAGAGTTCCAGAACTGCCTGTTCGGCTAGGGACCGTTCAGCCAAAACATTCGGATGCCGGTAAACTCGCTCAAACAGAAAGCGTTCCAATTCCGACTTTTTCGCCAGGATTGCATCCGACGGGGTGATGAGACGCAATGGCGCTGAAGTGACTTGAGACACACTTTGTATCTCGTATTCCGTGAGTTGGGTTTTGGTATTTTCAACCAAGTCGCTAACCAAGAATTCAATCAGCCGATGAATCACGGCGCGGCGAAATCGCTCTGTATCAAGCGCGGGGTAACGCGAACGAACATCATCCGCTGCTTGCTGCCACAACGGCACCGCCAACAAGTCGTCCAAATCAAGCAGGCCCAACTCCAAGGCATCATCGGCATCGTGCGTGTCGTAGGCAATACTGTCCGCCGCGTCGACCACTTGCACTTCCAACAACGGCATCGCTTGTTGTGAGATCCGATGCTCCTTCGTACGGGTTCGCTGGCCGGAAAGAACTTCGCTGGAAAGATTGAGCCCCGCGAATTCTGGATAGCGAGTTTCCAGTAGCGTGGCGATTCGCAGGGCGTGTTGATTGTGGTTGAAGCCTCCGCAATCACGGCAACACTCAGCGAGCACGGCTTCCCCCGCATGCCCAAAGGGCGGGTGGCCAATATCGTGCATTAAGGCGAGGGCTTCGATCAAATCTTCGTTGAGTCGAAGTTCGCGGCCAATCGTTCTTGCGATCGAGGCGACTTCCAATGTGTGAGTCAAACGCGACCGATGATAATCGCCGAGTTCCCCGGTGAAGACTTGCGTCTTGTGGGCCATACGGCGAAAGGCGCTGCTGTGAACGATGCGGTCACGATCGCGCTGAAACGGCCCGCGATACGGATGGGCCTGCTCGGGGTGTTCGCGGCCAGCCGTGTCGGCACTGTGCATCGCGAAAGACGCGAGCAGCGCGGCCTCGCGTTCCACGGTCGACTCGGCAGCGAACAGATCACGAGTCATTCGTCAAAGCCTCCCACAAAGCTTCCAGCGATTGCGAGATCACCCGCGTTCCCGCCGTGGTGGGCATGAAGTTGTTGTCCCCCGGCCAGCGCGGCACCAAATGCCAATGCAAATGGCCAGGAACACCCGCCCCGGCGATGCGTCCCAAATTGAGGCCAATGTTGAAGCCCTCGGCGGAAATCAATTTGGCAAGCCGCTTGGTGTAATGACTCAGCGCCGCCATCGCGGCGAGATGCTCGTCGCTTGTCAGCTCGCTCAGCTCCGCCACGTGTCGCAACGGGGCGACCAGCAAGTGGCCGTTGTTATAGGGATAGCGATTGAGCAATGTCACGCAGTGATCGTCGCGAGCGATAACCAGATTCTGCTGATTTGCTGCGCTGGCATCGGCGTAATCACCGGCCACGCGGCATAGAAAACAACCGTGGTCGGCCCCCGCTTGCCACGTGTTTGGCAGAATCTGAGTCTCCTCGCTCTTATCACCGGCAGCGATATAACCGATTCTCCAAGGCGCCCAGATTCGCTGTTCGTCTATCACAATTGTTTTCTCAGAGTGCTATCAGATACCCCGTCAGTGGAAAATTTAGGGGTGGGAGTGCCCTGAAGCAATACCGACCTCTGCTAGCCGCCACATGGGCTGGTGCAAAGTTCAGCAAGCAAGCATAATCCCTGCCCTGATTTTCCTAATTAACCACGAATCAAACGAATGACACGAATGAAGAAGTACTGAACAACTATTCGTGCTATTCGTTAGATCCGTGGTTAATAAATAACGGTATGAATTGATGCGATTTCGCGTGCAACTCGATATGTTTGCCGGGCCCTTGGACCTGCTCTGGTATCTGGTGCGCAAACAGGAACTCGACATTCTGGATATCCCCATCGCACTCGTGACCGAGCAATATCTCGAACTGCTCTCAGTCCTTGAGGTGATCGACGTCAACGCCGTGGGAGATTTCCTCGAGCTCGCGACTCGGCTCATGGAGATTAAATCCCGACTGATGCTCCCCCGGCACGAGGAAGAGCAAGAAGCCGAGCAGCAGGTCGAAGACCCGCGCCACGATATCGTGCAGCGGCTGTTGGAATATAAGAAGTACAAAGACGCTGCTAGCATGCTGGCCGAGCGCGGTCAGCTTTGGCAGCAGCGTTTTGCCCGACGTGCCAACGATCTACCCACGGTTGGAATCAATCCCGCGGAGCAGGAAATCCGCGAAGTGGAAATGTGGGACTTGGTCAGTGCCTTCGCGCGTGTGATCCGCGACAACGCGGTCGCCAAGCCGTCGGCTATTCGCTACGACGATACGCCCATCGAAGTCTACATGGATCAGATCCGCGAACGCTTGGCCACCGAGTCGCCGCTCGCCTTCACAAGCCTCTTTCCACCGGGGATCATTCGGTCGCAACTAACCGGCATGTTCCTCGCCGTTCTGGAACTCATTCGGCACCATCATGTGGGGGTCGAGCAGGAAGATTTGTTTGGCGAGATTTGGATCTTCGCCAAAGCCGCCGAAGCGGTCGACGTCGACCAGCAGGAACAAGCGGCGTAGCATCGGCGTCTCCATCCGCTAAACAGCCAGGGGCTAAGCGGTTACAATCGTGAGCGATTCGCGCCGGGAATGGTTCCTGGAGGACCGATCATGGAGGTCTCCGTCGGGGAGTGAAAAGTGCGTTTAATTTGGCAACCTATGGTGAGTAGCTCAACTACTGCTGGCAGAAATCAATATTTCAGTGTCATTGGCGTGGCGTTTGCCTTAGTGGTGTTTGGTTTAAGCCGGGCATCCGCCATTGAAGCGGGAATGCCCAATCCCCCCGGCTCCCCGACTGTCGTGAAGGTTGGAGTCTTCATAGCCGACGTGATCGAACTGAACGAGGTGGATGAAACTTTTCAAGCAGAAATTGTTGTGATGGCGGAATGGAATGACCCACGCTTGGCTTTCGATCCGGCCGAAGAGGGGACGGACGTCAAACTCTTTCAGGGGCAGTACCAGTTCAACGAAGTCTACGCGGGGTGGTGGCCCCAACTGGTGATTGTCAATGAAATCGGCTCGGGGGACGTCAACGCCATCACTATTCGAGTCCATCCCGACGGGCGAGTCCACTATCTGGAGCAGCGGAGCATTACGTTGGAGACTCCCATGAAACTCCAACCGTTTCCGTTCGACACCCAAGTGCTCGAGGCAAAAATGATTGCCTTTGGCAACTATAGCGACTCAGTGGTGTTCGAAGTGGACGAGCAGATGGTGAATGCGACCGAGGAACACGTCCTCAGCAACGAACAGATCAACATCGCCCAATGGCGCCTGATCAACCTCGATCAGGTGGCCGAGCTTGCGGACTTTCGCTATTACGGTCGTCCCAAGCAGATTTCGGTGCTCCGCTTCAACATCACTCTCGTGCGCGAGTCGGCCAATATCATTTGGAAGGTGATCGTCCCGCTAATCGTCCTCGTGCTGTTGATGTGGGCCGTCTTTTGGATGGAAGTTGACAATCTGGCAGATCGTTTGAATATCTCCTTCATTGGAATCCTCACGATCGTGGCCTATCAGTTCCTGATCGATGGCACGATGCCTCGTATCGCCTACTTCACATTCACCGATACCGTGTTGATCTACTCTTTCCTGGTGATGTGTTTGGCAATCGTGGAGAGTCTAATCCTCTATTCGCTCTGCAAGGCGGGACGTAAGCCGCTGGCCGAGAAAGTGGACCGTGCGGCCCAGTGGATGTTTCCGATTCTCTATTTTGCCGGACTTTTGATTAGCTATTTCTACTACATCTACAGCTATTAAGAAAAAAGTAGAAACAACAAAAAAGGTGACAGAACGATTCTACAATCCGTTCCGTCACCTTACTGACTGAGGAATCTCTTGCTAGGTCGCAATAAAACTATTTGTGAAGCGCTGTTGCAATGTTCTCGCCCGTCGGAGTAACGAGCGACTCGATTTGTTCGTTTCCTTGCATCGAAAATGTGACGATCTCGTCGGCGTTGAGATTCATAGCCGCAAGATCAATCATGCGAATTTGACTGTTTTCGTGAGTGCGAAAGTAGAACCGCTTCGCCTTTAAGTCGCAGGCACAGGTCCACTGTGTGATTTCGCAAACATCGTTCCCATGATCGCCGTTCGTCAGTTCGCGGGTCGAACCACGCGGAATGTCGAAATTATTCAGGACATGGAATGCCGCCAGCAGGGATTGTTCGCCGTTGGACGTTGGCTCCATCGACTGGCTGTACGCCACGGCCCGCACAAATCGCGACGGAGGTGTGTAGTCGCCTGGTAGTCCCAACATCCCGGAACCCTGCCCAAAACTATCGAGTGTTAGGCCGTCCAATTTCAACGGCGGGGCAAGCAACGGGGACATCTTCACATAGTTCCGGAGGTTCGTCATGTGCCAATCAAAAGTCGGGCAGTTCGTGAGCACCCCGATCGGATTATCGAAGATACGCGGCGCACCATCGGTGTATTCGATGACGATACTCTTGCCAGTTGCGTCCATCACCAAGTAATGCACGCCAGGACTAATGCCCATCTGCTTGAGCACCACGGCCGGGACAACTACCTTGTTCACGCCTTCACGAACTTCGTCGAGGGTCGCAAAATTGTCCAGAATGTACGCGCCGAGTTCGACCGCGGAAAGTGTCTGGTTGGAATCCTTCGCGTCATAGGGCATATACTCTGCCATGTCGGGAAAATAGAATAATCCTACGGCCAAGCCCTTCTCGTTGACGCCGTTGAGCATCACGGGCAATCCAAACGCATTCGCACCAACGCTCGCGTACTTGGCTGTCCACTTCATGCCAGGCGCACCATCCGGCGTGCTGCCCGTGCGAGAATACCCGCGGGGTACGACAATCACCTCTGAATCAAGAGGCATCCCAAATTCGAGCGTGCGAGCTTGGATCACTGTGCCATCGCTGGCCGTCACGCGTATGCCGGTGCAGGCCATCGTCGGCGTTGCGAGCAAAGCGACAAGCATGCCAATAGCGAACGAGAATTTGGTGATTTTGTGGTTCAACAACATAACAGTCTCCTAACAGGTGTGGCTCGTGTGCGAACCAGACCGCCGTTGCAACATCGCCACGCTAGTGGACGGCCAGTCTGCGGTCTGCCGAATCGCCCAACAAGTATAGGGCGCTATTGCTGCGTCGAGACTGATTCCAAATGTGGCGAATTCCACGATTCGGGCGATGTTAAGGGAGACGGCAGGAGAGGTCCATTGCCGCAGTTCCAAACCGCGTCATCAGCCTCTGTTTTGACGACGACTAGGCCGCGTTAACGCAGCAAATAACCGACACCCTTTACAGTGTCCTCGCGTTGTGCTTCCAGAGTTCCTCGTCCTTTAGAATGGAAGCGTTAGGAAGTGCTGCTCGCAGTCTGTTGACGCCGTCTTGCGTTACCTGCTTGCAACCCGAAACATCGATAATCTCCCAATCTTTCTTTGCAGCAAGAAGCTGAATTCCTTCGTCGGTCAATTGGTCGCAACCGTTGAGTTCGAGACGTCGTAAATTTTTGACTTCAGCGAGCTTCGGCAGGGCTGCATCGGTAATCTGGAAGCTCTGTAAAAAGCTGAGTTCACGGAGCGATGTAATCGAGCTGATGCTGTCGACCGCACGGTCTGTAATGTTGGGGCAGGCCCACAGGCGAAGGAAGTCGAGCTTCTTCAATTCTTTGAGATGCAGCAGCCCATCGTCGGTGATGTTTGGATTCTCGTCGAGGATGA
The DNA here is from genome assembly GCF_041737835.1 of Bythopirellula sp. Classification (NCBI taxonomy): domain Bacteria; kingdom Pseudomonadati; phylum Planctomycetota; class Planctomycetia; order Pirellulales; family Lacipirellulaceae; genus Bythopirellula; species Bythopirellula sp. The sequence continues at coordinate 55,134 of NZ_JBGSQY010000031.1, forward strand.
GAAATGTCAGGGTAGGTATTTTTCCAATTTGTTCGAGGCCAGCATCGGTGATGGCAGGACATCTGCCAAGATCGAGTTCTTCGAGGTTTGGCAAATTGAGTTTGGCAAGCTCGGCCAACCCAGCATCAGTGATTTTCGACGGATACGCGGCCCACCCCCCTTGAAAGTCGATTCTCTGCAAGTTAACGAGTCGGCTCAAGGACGGAATTTCGACATCCGACAGTGTTCGCGCTCGAATTGACGACTCGGTGACGAATAGTCGTTCGACATCTGTTTTCGTGTTTACGACAGGCGGATAATCTCCGCAGCCGACACTGAAAAGTGTAGTAAATGTGACAAGCACTGCGACATTCAGCAAAATCCGCATGTGAGAATGCATATTGCGACAGGAATTTTTATTGCACACGAGGCTGATTTTAGCCCTGGTTCGATTCTGTTGTCCATAAAAATCTCACATTAGCGATTGCTGCGGAGGGTCGAATTCCAAAGCTCCCGCCCAAATATGTCGCCAAGCGGGAGGCAGTCGCTCATATCGAAGCCGAACCTCGGGTAGGTCCAGGAAAGCAAATTGATTACCGTTTCCTGCTCGATCTTCTCGTGGCAAACCGTCTGCTCGACCAGTCACCTGACTCTGTTACCAGGCAAGGCTGATGGTGCAGATCGCGAAGCATGCCACTGCTTGCGACTCGACAGTTGCCATCTTAAACTACTAACAGGCCTGCTTCGGCGGCCCAAATGCGGGTGTAGTTCAATGGTAGAATGAAAGCTTCCCAAGCTTTAGGCGGGGGTTCGATTCCCCTCACCCGCTCTTACTCTTTTGGCAGTTGATCGGGGGCAACCTGTGCGACATGGAAATCGCCGAACACGCCCCAGTAGACGTCGTTGTGTTTGTCGTTGAACCAAAAGATCATCTCGTTTCCATCATTCTTTTGGCGATTGGCAAAATACTGCCAGTCTGTTCCTTGTGACCTGCGGGTGACTGAGGCCACGGCAGCGACGTAAAAGGGAAGTTTCATCATTTCGGCGCTGGGGAGTTGATTGGGTTGAGGTTTTGGCATCTTCTGCCTCAGGGTCAACGCGGCGTCCTGTAGCTTTTCAGGAAGCCGTCCGCCCATGTGCTTGGCATAGATCTTCAGAAATTCGGCAACCAAATGAGCGGGTGTCGTGACGCCATCAAGGGGAATGGCAGAGTCGACCTTGAACCCCGGCGCAGGATCGATGCTGAATAGCGCGGCATCGAGGACTGGGTTTAACTCGATATTCGTCCAAGTATGAGTGGTCCCTGCCGCTGGATCTTTTTCACGTAGATCGACTTGAAAGAGCTCGCCCGTTTTGGAATTCACCCAGACTGTTATGAATTGGTCATCGCGTTCGAACTGGAAGCCGTCGGCCAGGACAGAACCAATTTTTTTAGTGCCGATGGGAAAGCCTTGTTCTTCGTCAAGGGATTGGACGCGCTTGATGGCTTGGACCGCTTTATCGGCTTCTTCCGATTTTTTGAAAGGCAAAATACTAGCGGTTTTGTTCTTTTCGTCCACCATTAACACCTTGCCGGCATTGGCATCCAGAACAATATAATTCTGCTGGCCGTTGCGGGCCTTGATTTGTATGCGCACCTTGCCGGGGACCTGATAAAGATTGCGCCCCTGCCCGACGATCTTGCCGTCAGAAGCACGTTTGGAAATCCAGTCATAACTAAGTGTGTGCGCCGCTCGTATTTTTTCCACAACTTGGGCGAAGGCGACCGAGTTGCCCGCATTGGTCAATACGACGTAAGCCATTAACACACTCGCCGCCATACCCATGATGGCTGCGACTTTCGATTTCCAGGACATCTGTTTGATCCTTTCTAAAAGACCAGGCTGGGCATGAATAGATTTGATGCGACTCATCAAAGTGGCCGGTTCGCCAAACTCGGCCGTAGGCCGACGCAACCGCAGGGACTTCAAGCGTTGTTCAAACAGATCCATCAGGCACCTCCAACTTCCGGCGAAGTTTCTCGAGCCCCCGGCGATACCAACTGACGATGGTTCCCAAGGGCAACTCGCGAACAGTGGCAATCTCGCGGAATGTTAAATCTCCGTAGAGATGTTGCACGATCGTTTCCCGCTCGTCGGCGGAGAGCTGCTGCATGAGCTCAACGACGGCTTGCTGAAAATCCGCATCTTCCAGCGTGGTGATATGGCCAGGATCGAAAATCCCCTCGGGTTCGGCTAACCCCACCATGGGGAGTCGACGAACCAAATCGATCGCAGCATTGCGAACGGACTGAAACACATAAGCTTTCGGGTTCAAACTTTCGGGCCTGCGGCCAAGCAGTTTGCAAAACGCTTCATGCACGGCATCTTCGGCGAGGGTCGACGAGCCCGTGATCACCAAGGCGCAGGTGAACAACTGCTGTCGATACTGGCTGTAGATAGTTTCCAACTCACCGTCGCTTATCTGCACGGCAACAATGCTCCGAATTGGCTCGACCGCGGTTCACTCTCACCTAGGTAGACGGAGAGCGGGGCCCAAATTATGCAAATGCCCAAAATAATTTGCCGTAACACGCTCCGGAAAAGGAGTTCAGCCCAGGCGAGTGGCGGGCATTCGTTGGACCCAGAAAGCAGGGGCCTTAAATTTAGCCCATTTTCGCCGAAAACCCCATTGCACCAAATCTTCCAAAACCTAGACTTACGAGAAGTCAGTGGGATTTGGCCTGCCAATCCCGGGTTCCGTTTTTTCCAGAGGGGAGAACGTACGAAATGTTACGTCGTGTTGTTTTGGCAGTCGTTTTGGCTGCCGGCTCGCTCTTGGCGAGCAATGTCGAGGCTGGTGGTGGTGCTTGCTGCTGCCCGCCCGCTCCAATTCAAACCACGCTCTGCGTGGCTCCACCCTGCAGCTGCTGCAACACCACCGTTTGCGTGTGTGTTCCCGGCTGCTGCACCGAAGCTCCAACCGTCTGCTGGAAGCAAGGTTTGTTGGGTCGCCAAGTCGGCACCTACACCTGGCCCTGCTGTGGTCACGAAGTTAAGGTGGTTGTCACCCGTCGTGGTGAAGTCAAAGTTCGCGGCTAAACAGCCGTTGAGCGAAGACGAAAATACGAACGCCTCGGGATGGCAATCCCGGGGCGTTTTTATTTACCCGATTCATCCCTTGGAAAATCTTCCGCCATCGGCAGCGTCACTTCCCCCGTGGCGGCCCACTCGGTGCCACGCAGCAACAGCGTTTGAAAGCCGGGGCAGTTCATCGAATAGTCGGCATGACCCAGCACAGTGTGAAACACTCGGCCGGCGCCAAACGGCAACACCATCACCATCGGCTCGTGCTTACCCGATCCCTTGAATTCAGGATCGCTGTAGGCCGTTGCCAGAATCTGCATGTCGGTCGCCGGCCCGCGCAGCGAATCATAGAGCTCATCCTGGGCATGACTCCAAGTCATGGGAAAACCGCGCGTGATCGGATGCTCAACGTCGCGCATGCGAATTTGATATTCATGTTGCGGACCATGACTTCCCCCCGCACCTGCCTTTGTATCACGAATCTCTTTACCCACTTCATCGAGATAAACGTGTGGTCCCGCTTTCTCATTTCTGCCATACCAGCCGCCGACGCCGCACATGCGGTTGTATTCCGGCCAATCGGGAAACGCATTGTTTGCCGAATGAACGACCACAAAACCACCGCCATCATTCACAAACCTGACGAACTCTTCTTCAGTCTGCTGCGGCCAACGCGGGCCGATGTAATTGCCGATGATCACGTCGTAATCAGCAAAGCTGGGGTGAAAATCCAAATCTGCCACGGGGGCTGGGGCTTTCGAGACATCGGTCTTGTAGCCTTCAGGAATCGGTACAGTGGCGACATCCACCTCAAATCGACCACTATCTTCAAGAGTTTTCTTCATCAAAGGCGTGGTCACCTGCCAATCGTGATAGGGATTGTTACCGTCGATGATCAGTGCGCGTATCTTCTCGGCACCGCGCGCGGCATCTATTCCAGCAACAAGTGACAGAACCATGAAACAGGCCAACAGGCGCATTAGGAATCTCCCAGAAGTTGTGACAAGACCGCTCAATTATGCCGCAGATGCAACGCGTCAGCAACACGCGAGCTGGTGCGTCACGCCTTGAGAATATCCTTCACCACCGAGCCATGCACGTCGGTGAGTCGGAAATGACGGCCTTGGAACATATAAGTGAGCCGTTCATGGTCGATGCCCAACTGCGCCAGCACGGTCGCTTGCAGATCGTGCACGTGAACTTGGTTGGCGACGATGTTGTAGCCGAAATCGTCAGTCTCGCCGTAAGTGAAGCCGGGCTTCATCCCGCCGCCGGCCATCCAAATCGTAAAGCAATTCGGATGATGATCGCGGCCATGCTTTTTCTTGTTGTTGATATCCCCTTGGCCGTACGGCGTCCGGCCAAATTCGCCGCCCCAAATCACCAGCGTATCGTCAAGCAACCCACGTTGTTTAAGGTCTTTCACCAACGCGGCCGACGCTTGATCGGTGTCGCGGCATTGTTCGACAAGCTGCGTCGGCAAATTGCTGTGTTGATCCCAACCGGAATGCATCAACTGGATAAAGCGCACGTTCCGCTCGGCCAGCCGCCGCGCCATCAGACAGTTGTACGCATAACTCCCGGGACGAGTCACATCGGGACCGTACATGTCGAGTACATTCTGTGGCTCGTTCGATAAATCCGTCAACTCCGGCACCGACGTTTGCATGCGGTAGGCCATCTCGTATTGCGCCATCCGTGTGAGCGTTTCGGGATCGCCCACTTGCTCGTGCTGCAACTCGTTGAGCTCGCCCACGGTATCGAGAATCTTGCGGCGAACTGACGAGCTCATCCCCTTGGGATTGGAAAGATACAGCACCGGATCGCCGCCGCTGCGGAACTGAACTCCTTGATGCTTGGTGGGCAGAAAACCGCTCCCCCAGTAGTAATCAAAAAAGAGTTGGCCACAGGAACCTTCACGGTCGCGCGAGGTCATCACGCAAAACGTCGGCAGGTCTTCGTTCTCACTGCCCAAACCGTAGGACAGCCAAGATCCCATACTCGGTCGCCCCGGCTGCATGCCACCCGTGAGCAAAAAGGTCATCGCGGGCGCATGATTCACCCCTTCAGTTCGCATCGATTTCACGATGCACAAATCGTCGACAATCGAAGCCGTATGCGGCAAATAATCCGACATCCACGCCCCGCATTTGCCATGCTGCCGGATCGGAGCGATCGCGCCGAGGCAAGGCTGCCCTTTACCGGCGGTCATGGTCGAGCTTTGCTGGCCCATACTGACCGAGGCCGGAATTTCCTGACCACGCAGCTTGTCGAGCAGCGGCTTGTGATCGAACAAATCGACGTGCGACGGTGCTCCCGACTGCATCAAGTAGATGACTCGCTTGATTTTTGGCGAAAAATGGGGCAGTCCCGGAAGCCCTTGCGCCGGCGTGCTCGCCGCTTGAGCGAGATTCCAGTTGCCGCTCAACGAAGCCAACGCCGCGGCACCCAATCCCAACGTGGCATTACCGAGGAATTGGCGGCGAGTTTGAGCACGCAAGTTTTCGAAAGGGGGAATCATGGTCTGTCGGTCCACTAGCCTTTGTTTTCCACTTCATCCAAATTCAAAATCGCATTCATCAATCCACCATACGCGGCCGTTTCCACGGGGTCGAGCGTTTCGTCGTGCGGTGCTTCGCCAACACTAAGAAACTCTTGGGCAGCCTGGGGATTAGCGGCGTACTCATCCAACAAAAATCGGAGTGTCTTTAGCATGCTCGTCAGTTCTGCTTCGGACGGATCGCGTGCCGTGGCCAACCGAAACGCCAAGGCGATTCGCTCGGCGGGCGTACTGCCCCCTTCGCGCAAGATCCGCTCCGCAAACATCCGCGAAGCCTCGATGTATGTCGTGTCATTGAGCAACGTGAGTGCATGCAGCGGCGTATTCGTCAGTGAAGGACGCACCGTGCAAACTTGCCGCGCGGCATTGTCGAACAGCATCGTAGGCCCCACCGACCGCCGCCAAAATGTATAAACGCTCCGTCGGTGCAGATCTTCGCCGTGTCCTTGCTCGTACGAAATCTTGCCCAAGCTAAAATCTTCCCACACACCGGCCGGTTGATAAGGCTTCACACCGGGCCCACCGGGTTGATCGACCAGCAAACCACTCAGCATGAGAGCCTGATCGCGCAAGGCTTGCGCGGAAAGTCGAAACCGTGGACCACGGGCGAGCAACCGATTGTAAATATCACGCTCGGCCAGTTCGGGTGTTACGTCGGACTGCTGCTGATAAGTGGCCGACATCACGATCAACTTGTGCAGCGCCTTCACATCCCAACCACTGCGTACAAATTCAACGGCCAGCCAATCTAAAAGCTCGGGATGAACGGGCCGCTCCCCTTGCACACCAAAATCTTCACTCGTTTTCACCAAGCCCGTGCCGAAGAAATGCTGCCAGTAGCGATTCACCGTCACGCGCGCGGTGAGCGGATGCGCAGGATCGATCAGCCACTCGGCGAGCGTCAGCCGATTCTTAGGTGCATCTTCTGAAAGTCGCGGCAAGCATTCCGGCACATCGGGGAGCAGATTTTCGCTCTTATCTGGGGCATCCCACACCCCACGTTGCAAGAGATACGTCTCGCGCGGCTCGGCTCGATCGCGCATGATCATGGTTTTGAGAAACGTCGCTTCCGTCGCGGCGATTTGTTTTTCCAAACCGTGAATTTTGTCACGAAGTGGCAACTGCAAATAAGCCCGGGTTGCTTCAGTGATGGATTTGCGTTGCTCAGGCGTGCGGTCGGATGCGGGAACGGCCAGTGCCGCTACGACATCACCCGATAAACCGAGATTCTCTGCCAACGTCGGTCGCGGATACTCCGTCAGCGAAACCCGGAAACGACCAATGGGGGCATAGCTGTCGACCGATTCGTTGCGAAGTTGCACAACCAACTTGGCTCCGGCTTTGGCTTCTATCGGCTTTTCAAAATAAGCCATCCACGTGGGATTGCCTTGCACTTCCCGAGGATTGCCCGCCGTGAAGCCCGTCCGAATATTGCCGTCGAGTGGACCGTTGGGGCCATCGAAGTTTGTGATATTCATCTGCGGATCGACGAGCTTAATTTCCTGCCCGTCGAGTTCCACCTTAATCGTGGTCACGCGATAATCACCCGAAATCGACGTGCTGAACAAACCCTTGAAGAGACTGGGATCTTTCAGCGCTTCCAGACGCAATGCATAATGCTTCCCCGCCGGCAACGGGATCGTGAGCGTGTAGTCCTCGTTGCTATCGACATTCTCCACGAGCAATACCGATTGATCGTCGAGCAATTTCAGCTTGGAGCCTTGCTTGGTGCTTAACTCCGGGTTGCGGAGTGGCTGCCAAAACGATTGCCCTTTTTCTGCCGCTAGCCATTTGTTGGCATAGGCCTCCCACTCGGCTTCCTGCTTTGGCGTCGGTTGCGGAACAGCAGCAACCTCTTTTTCGACCGCCGCGATTTGACTCCGCAGCTCAGCAACCTGGGCTTGCTGCTCATCCGTCGGCAAGGGCAAAAGTGGCTTGGCCAGTGGATAGACATCAATCCCCCCCGATTCGTCGACACTGTTAAAGTACGCATACATTCGATAAAAATCTTTATGCGAAATCGGATCGTACTTGTGGTCGTGGCATCGGGCACATGCCACGGTTAGGCCCAGCCATATCGTACTCGTGGCATCGACACGATCGATCACATACTCCACGCGCGATTCTTCGAAATTGCGGCCCCCTTCGCCATTGAGCGCATGGTTGCGATGAAAGCCCGTGGCGATCAGCTGATCTTGCGAGGGATTGGGGAGCAAATCCCCCGCCAGCTGATAGAGCGTAAATTTGTCGAAGGGCAGATTCTCGTTCATCGCGCGAATCACCCAATCACGCCACGGATAGTTCGTGCGGGTCGCGTCGTCTTGATAGCCATTCGTGTCGGCATAGCGTGCCGCCGCCAGCCACTCAAGCGCCATGTGCTCGCCATAATGGGGCGAAGCCAACAGTCGATCGACAACTTTCTCAAATGCGTCGGGCGAATCGTCGGCGAGAAACGCATCGAGCTCCGCCAGGGTAGGGGGGAGGCCCGTCAAATCGAGCGTCACACGCCGCAAGAGTGTTTCTTTCTTCGCGGCCGCCGAAGGCGAAAGCTTCACTTGGTCCAAGCGATTCAAAATAAAATAATCAATCGCATTGCGAGGCCATTGCGGATTGCTCACCGTGGGCAGCGGCGCCGCCTGAGGTGGCACGAACGACCAATGCTGGGTCCAAGGCGCACCCGCGGAGACCCATTTCTTGAGCAAGGCAATCTGCTCGGGCGTGAGTTGTTGCTTGGCATCGGGCGGGGGCATCCGCTCGAATTCATCTTCGCTCGTGATACGGCGAATCAGTTCGCTCTCGTCGGGATGGCCGGGCACGATCACCGCCGCCTTGGCATCCTCTTCGCGGTCAAGCCTGAGATCGGCTTCGCGGCGCGCTTCGTCAGGACCATGACAAGTGAAGCAAGTGTTCGACAAGATCGGCCGAATCTGGCGGTCGAAATCGAGGGGTGCTTCGGCGCGCACGGAGAGCGCGGTCAAAAAAATGGCAACGCCGTAGAGGGTGATCCAAATCTGGCGGGACATAAAACGAGAGCTGTCGAAAAAGAAAAGCGGCTAATCCATTAATTATGGACCGCGGCGCAAACTTGGTGAGGTGGTTTTTCTCGCATTTTTCGGCCACGAATCTTGCAAGCCGCTTCAGGCTACGCTGGTTCGCGGCAACGCACGTTTACCAACCCCACAAAAAACGCGAAAATCGCGGGGACTCACGCCCATTCCGTCGACCCGCCCTGCGATTTCCCCGCCAGCCATGCCGCACGCCAACCACTTCCGCCATCAGCCTTATCACGCCTTGCCGCCCCAGGCACCGGCTGAAGTGCTGGACACGTCGCATCCTCTGGAACCGAAACACCCCGATTACACTGCCAAGTTGGCCCAGGCGTGCCAGCCTTATCGCCACGCCAATCTGGCCGGAGTCTTCTTGGTCCATGGCACGTTTACGGGCAACGATGCCTTGGGAACTTTGACGGAATTGCAGCGACTGAGCCCCCGTTTGGCGGAACAGCTGCGCCGGTGGATCAAAGGAACAGTTGACGCGATCATCGGCGAAACAGGCAACTACACGGCCAAGTTCGCGACACGATTTCAAACAGGATTAACCGCCGCCACGGGCCGCGAAATTCCGGTGCGAATTTTCAACTGGTCGAGCCAGAACAATCATATCGCCCGCGCAGATGGAGCCGTCCGCTTGATCGCCCGCCTCGCGGTGATCGCCGAGCATCATGACGCCGATCTGTCGTCGCCCTCACCGCCGCGTGTCATGCTCTGGGGACATAGCCACGGCGGCAATGTGCTGGCGCTGGTCACCAATCTCTTGGCTGCCGAACAAACAAAACGCCAAGAGTTTTTTGAGGCCGCGCGAGTGTTCTATCAGCCGTGGCTCACAGACGAAACAGACATGCCTTGTTGGGAGCAGGTCGAAAAACTTTTGCAGTCCGACCACCCGGTCCGACGACTGCCGCTCGACGTCGTGACATTCGGCACGCCGATCCGCTACGGCTGGGAAAGTCGCGGTTATCACAACTTGCTCCACTTTGTGAACCATCGACCCTCGCAAAGCTTACCCACCCACCGTACCCACTTCCCCTTACGCCCGTTTCATTTTCTCACCGCCAAACACGGCGACTACATCCACCAAATCGGCATCGCGGGAACAAACATGATCCCCGTGCCGCTGGCCATCCGCACGTTTCTTGCCGACCGACGACTGCAAAGCGTGCTGCAAAACGAAGTGACTTGGTTTCGACTTCTACGTCGGTATGCCCTGGGGCAACGGATCCACCACGAAGGCCACACCTTGCTGGTGGATTACGACGATCGCAGCTGGCGCTTCTGGCACCACTTGGCAGGACATGCCATCTACACCCGCAGCAGCCGCTTGCCCTTTCATGTGGCGGAAGTTGGGAGAAGGTTTTATGGAAGCAAGAATGGGAGCTAACATATCCACCTCCCGCTACCCCGGGAGGGGCTAGGGGGAGGGTCTTCAGGCCAGCGGGTACTGACGTGCGCTTGTTGCGTAGTGCTTTGCTAAGTGTCAAGATTTGTCACAGGAGGAAGTAGAGTGCCAATTACCGTTAGAGAATTCCGAATGACGGACGATCTTGCAGATTATGAGATCGCGTTAACCGTTGGATGGGCCCAAAAACTTGTTGACTTTGTTCCAGAAGACAATCGGCTAAAACGAGTAACGGATCGACTAATTGCTGACTTAAGAGCGGTTACTTTTGCTGCCACATGGCCACGCTTTCTTCCTTCCGCAATAGTAAGTTTCTATGACGGCTATCTGAACGGCAAACGAGATACTACCTGCGTTCCAGATGTCGTGAAACAAGTAAATCGTCGGCTTATTGGCGATCTCGCTAATCAACTCGATCCAGATTCATTAGCAAAGGTACAAGCCGCGTTATTAAATATCAGAATCAACACACACGAAATTGACAAAACAAGCATAGAACTACCGGTGCAGGACGTATGGCAAAGCTTTTTGGAAAATGTACTTTTTCGGCATGGAGTTTGGGGGACCCAACGAATATGCTTCGCTGCCGCATTTAGCGCCTACGATAACTTCTTACTAGGTGCCACCCGGGCTGCTTTCAGACAGCCAACTTATAAACGACCAAGGGAAGAGCCGAAAGTTGTTGGTCACCTTGCTCGTTTCTTGAATGAACAGTTAGCCGCTGATTGCTGGACTGAGCATGAAATAAAGGTAGCCCGTTTTGTTCGTAATGCAATTGCCCATACCGGCGGCGAAGAACAAAGCGAATTGAGGGAACTAAAACACCACTTCCCTGTTGATAACAAAGAAATTCAGGTATTGGCAATACACAACAACTGGTTACTACGTCTTATAGAAGATCGTGTTTGGCGTGTTGCTGAGGCGGTAATTCATTTGCCAGAATTTCAGCCTAAAAAGAAGCGAGACTAACATTACACATTGCAAATATTTTCTTCGCAACCGTCAGCAGAAACCTTCAATACTTAGTGTGCCGTAACTTCCGATTTCACAGAGATCAGACACAGGCGTTAACGGTTCATTACCTTCCCTCCGTGCTTTCCGTGTCCTCTGTAGCTTAATCCCTACACCCCGGCCAATAATCGTTGTGGCGGTGCGCTTTCTAATCACGATAATGGTGTTCGCCCAATCGTAGGCGCGTTCTTTGACAACCGAAAATTTTATCGCAAACCTACGGAAATCCTCGTCAGGAAAAGGCCTCGAAAAAATCGCCCGTTTGCATCTCGGAAACCACAACCGGCGGTGGCGATACAACACCCCCGCCACTACGGGTCGTGGTCGAATTGTCCACGAAACCGGGGACGGACCGGCGGAATTCTGTAATCGATTCTAAGGGGGATTTGGCGAGATATAATTAAAGTATGACCCCCTTCATCCAAATCGCGACAACCACAGCCACTCGGGACGAAGCCAAGCAGATCGCGCGGATGCTGATCGAAACGCGACTCGTGGCTTGCGCACAAGTCACCGGGCCGGTCACAAGTGTCTACCATTGGCAGGGAGGGATCGAAAACGGCGAAGAATGGCTCTGTACGCTCAAAACTCGCGAGACTTTGTTCGAAAAAGTCGCCACGGCCATTCGCGAAGTCCACTCCTACCAATGCCCCGAGATCGTGGCGACGCCGATTGTCGCGGCCACTGCGGATTATTTGGCTTGGCTGGAGCGGGAACTCCCCTGAAATTTGTCTCGGGCTCGTCCCCAGACTACTCTGGCAGGATGAGCACTAAATGGGCAGAAGATGGTCACCCCGATGTTCCGGCACGGGAATTTGCGCGAGCTATATTGACCGAACGAGTCAACTCCGTGGAAGAGTTACTCCCGCATGCGGCCTATCATTACCGGGATGATGTGGAACACGTGCATCAACTCCGCGTCGCTTGCCGAAGGTCCTCGGCCGCGCTCAGGGCATTCGCTCCTTTGATGAACGAAAACCCGCAAAAGCTCAAAGAATGGTTAAGCCGCATCCGCGATGCCGCCGGTCCTGCCCGTGATAAAGATGTCCTGCTGGCACGCTTTTCCGAAGAAGAAGCCAACGAGGTTACGGAATATGCCATCGCCAGATTGGGTGATGAGCGTAAGCAAGCTCAGAAGCCTTTGGTCAAAATTGCCAAGAAAGCCACCAGTGGCAAACTCGATCAGGTTTTAGAGCAAACGCTGGAACTCCTTGGTAAGCCCTCCAAAAAACCAAACTTGGCGAAGTACGGTCATGGGGCAGTCCATTTGGCTTACGCGCCGTTTGCCCGCTTGATGCGGCTCGATAATCCCACGACTGCCGAGCTGCACCAGCTGCGGATTGCTGGTAAGCGACTGCGTTATTCCCTAGAGATCTTCCACGGCTTGTTTCCCGACGAACTTCACAACGATATCTATCCACAAATCGAAGAGTTGCAAAGCCGCTTGGGCGACATCAACGACCATGCCACGGCGCAGAGCCTCTATCAAAGTTGGCTTGCTGAAATGGAGCCCGATGATCTGGCCGTCGCCGTAGCCGGCCGAGTTATCAGCGAACGTAAGGCACTTATGCGATTGCAGTCGCAGTTCCTGCGGTGGTGGACTGCCAAGCGAATCGCAAAACTAGAAACTTTTTTCGCGGCGTGCCAGGTGGACCAGAAGTAAACTGCCGCTGGCTTGTGTCTTGACGAGAATCTCCCTACTCTGAGCCGTATGGGTGAAGACACCACAACCGTTTCTTTGGCCGAGAAAACCAAACTGCGCCGTTTGGGAATACGTTGCCTCTACGGCAACGCGATCTTGTGGGGGCTCGGCAACGGACTTGTCGGCTCAGCACTAGTCATATATTTGGCTAGTTTCTATGGCGCTAAGGGATTGGCTATCAGCTTGATTCTCGCGGCCCCGCGGCTGATCGGCGTGCTGAGACTCGCTACTCCCCTGCTGATGTCATGGATTGGGAATCGCCGTCGTTTTACCATCATCTGCTTTTTAGCTAGCGCTGCTTTCCTGTTGGCGCTCCCACTGGTTTCCGCACCCAAAATTTTGCCGTCCTCCGAGGTATCGCTGGCAGCTGTTGTCTTCCTGTGGAGTTGTTATCACTTCTGTGAGTTCCTGGGAACGATCGCCCTTTGGTCGTGGATCGGCGATCTCGTGCCACGACGGATTCGCGGACGATTTGTTGGCAAGCGGTCCGGTATTTTGAATGCCGGGCAGGTGGCTGGCATGCTCTTGGGAGCAGCGATCACATGGTTTTGGCAAGAACATGCCAAGAACCAAGGACACCCCGAACAAGCTTGGCTGGGGTATGTCATCTGCGTGGTGAGCGGTGCCATGATTTTCAGCTTAGCCACTTTTCCGCTGCTGCGAGTTCCCAACGTTCACTCACCGATCGCAATCCAACAATCCCACCTACGAGAGATCTTCACGCCATTTTTTGATCGAGCCTTCTTGCGCTACTTAATTTACGGAGGTTGGTTTTCCTTGGCCAACGGAATCACGGGCGCCGCGCAAGCCTTGTTTCAAATACGCGTGTTGAACATCACCTACGCCCAACGCATCGGCTTGGATGGAACCTCTCAGGGCATCCAGTCGGCAGTCATGCCGTGGATTGGGCGGGTGATCGATCGTCGGGGCAACGTGCCGGTGCTGGTCGTGTCGCAGCTCCTCGTCGCGGGCGGTCTGCTTTTCTTCGTGATTGCCACGCCCGAGCAACGCTGGTGGATCGCCGGGGCGTACGCCATGTGGATTGCCTACGCCGGGATCAACGTCGCCATGCCGAATCTGGTGCTCAATCTGACGAAACGCGAATTGTACGCCAGCTACGTCGCTGTTTGGTTTGCCTGGACTCAACTCGTGTATGCCCTCAGCACCGTGGCAGGGGGCCTGCTCTTCGACTGGGCCAGCCAACAGGCAGCGTACCCGTCGATTTTTGGCGAAATCGACCATTTTGCCGCGATTTTCCTGCTTGGTTTCGTATTGCGACTCATCGCCGCGGGGCTGGCGGCACGCGTTGACGAACCCAGAAATACGGTGTCTCTCGATCACCGCGCCTGATGTGGAAAATCGCGAAATGGCCCCTCAGCGCGTTTCCGCTGGGAGAGTTATAATGAAGGTTTGCCATTCTTAGCTGATTCTATCCGTTCGCTTGAGTGATTCATGGTATCTCATCATCGTTTGCTAATGCTCGTTGCCCTTTGCTGGGGATGCTTGTCTACCCAATTTCCGACTGCCCAGGCGAAGGACTCGGCTGCCTCGGCAGTTGCTGTATCATCTCCTTCCGCTGGTTCGCCTCTCACGGCAACGGATAAGGCTACGGCCAAGTCGTCGAAGATTCGCAATGTCATCCTCATCATCGGCGACGGCATGGGCCCTCAGCAAATGGGCCTGCTGTTTGCTTATGCCCGTCACGCACCGGGTTCGAAGGTTCCGAATCGCATCGCCGCGATGGAACAAATGGCCATCGATGGCGAACTTGGGATGGTCCGCACCGACCCACACGGCGCGCTCGTGGTCGACTCCGCCGCGGCGGCGACGCAACTGGCGACGGGGGCCTATGCGGGCTCAGAAATGATTGGCGTCGATTTTGAAGGGAATGCTCAACCAACCGTGGTTGAAATCGCGCGTGATTCAGGCAAGGGAACCGGCCTTGTCTCCGACACGCGACTGACTCATGCCACGCCAGCTTCTTTTGCCGCTCATCAACGCGATCGTTCGATGGAAAACGAGATCGCGGTCGACATGCTTGAGAACAAGGTCGACGTTCTCCTGAGCGGTGGCTTGCGATATTTCGTTCCCCAAGCAGTCAACGATACCGACTCTGCCGCCTACGATGCTCTGATTCAAATGATGGGGGGTGTCTACAAACCCTACTCACGGCGTGAAGACAATCGCAATTTGCTGCTCGAAGCCCGTAACGATTACAAGCTTGTTTTCGATTACAAAAGCCTCGCCGACGTTAAAGAAGGCAAAGTTCTCGGACTGTTCGGCAATTCGGAAATGCTCGACGCGATCAGCGAGAACAAAGCTCTCGACAGCGGAGATCGAATCGAACCAACTCTCGTGGAAATGACCGAGAAGGCCCTCGAATTGTTAAGCCAGAACCCCAAAGGTTTCTTCTTGATGGTCGAAGGGGGCCAAATCGATTGGGGTGGGCACAACAACGACGCTGGCGTCATGTTGCACGAGCTGTTGCAGCTCGATGACACGATTCGCGTCGTCATGAATTGGGCCCGCGAGCGCGACGACACGCTGGTTTTGGTCACCGCCGATCACGAAACTGGTTCGTTTGGCTTTAGCTACTCGGGCAAAGACCTGCCTGAACCACGCCAACTGAGCGGCAAGGCTTTTGGCAAAGTCCCTTTTATTCCGAATTTCAACTACGCAGCGCACGAATTGCTCGACAATCTCGCGGCCCAGAAGAAGAGCTTCTTTGAAATTTTCACAACCTATGATGCACTTCCCGAAAAGCTAAAGACTCCCGAAACCTTGGTCACGATGGTCAACGAATCGGTGGCTCCCTACAGCATCACGCTAGAGGACGCCACCAAGATTCTCACCCGCACGACCAACCGCAACTACAAGAAGGGCCATCCCTATCTCGGTACCGAAACCGTGCCGCAAATGCCCGATCAGCAGGACTTCTTCGTCTATGGCGAAAACCTGCGTTTCAATCGGCTTGGCCATATTCTTGGCGGCCAGCAACACGTCGTCTGGGGCACCGGCACGCATACGAACACGCCCGTCGCCATCATCAGCTACGGCCCCGGTTCCGAAAATTTCTCCGGCCTCATGCACTCAACCGACGTTGGCAAAAAAATGATCGAACTCGTGAAGGGCAAGTAAGTTGCTATCGGCCACGCCACCAGAAGGCCAGCGTGCCGAGGAACAGCACCCATTCACTCGCTGCGAAATACCAAGTTGGATTCACCACGCCGCTGAAGAGCGTGAAACTCACCGTTCGGCAAAGCACCAAACAGCCGTGAAACACCAGCGAAATCAAGAGAGCCGTCGACAACATTTCCGGCCGCACAAGCGGCGCGAGGAAGAATAGTCCCAGCGCCAGCTGCATCCCGCCATAGACGGTAAAGTATTCGCTTTGCCCTGAGCCCGGTTTGAGCGAAAGTCCCAGCGAGCCCGCCGTCTTCTCCGGCTGAGCCATGCACCATAGTGCCAAGCCCAAATAAATCGCGCCAACGACTGCAAGAAAAGTACGTGCCATGAGATTACATTTCCGAAGGTTACAGTTATTTAATATTTTACCGCTATAATTATGTCGAATTAACGTAACTGTTTTGCCTGTTTATTAATAGATGGCAGATAATGCCTGGCCGTTCCCTGGCACTACAAATTGCTGAGGGCCTGCGATTGGTGTTTTGATGACAAAGGCGCAGGTTTGACATGCCCGAGTCTGCGGTCGTTTGCAATGAATAACTGGCTACCTAAAAGCGCGCAATGCTGGCATACCTACTCTTGGCGAGCTTTCTCTCGTGATTTGGTGGCTGGGATCACCGTCGGCTTTGTGGCCCTGCCACTAGCAATGGCTTTTGCTATCTCATCCGGAGTTCCACCTCAGTCTGGCATTTATACGGCTGTCGTTGCCGGTTTTCTGATTTCCGCGTTCGGAGGCTCCAAAACTCAGATTGGCGGACCAACTGGTGCATTTGTTGTAATTGTCTACGGGATTGTTGCTCGTTACGGTCTCGATGGGTTGGCGGTCTGTACGGTGATGGCAGGCCTTATTTTATTGATGCTGGGCCTCACCGGATTGGGGGCAACTGTCAAATACATTCCTAGAACCGTGATCGTGGGATTCACCAACGGCATCGCGGTTCTGATTGCAAGTACCCAACTGAAGGATTTTTTCGGACTTCCCATCGATAAAGTTCCAGGCGAGTTTGTAGCACGATTAGAAGCCGTTTGTTCAAACATCAACAACTTCTCATGGCAGTCCACACTTCTGGCACTCAGCGCCATGGCGACAATCCTTGCCCTGCGAAAATTCTTGCCGCGTGTGCCGGCTTACATCGTTGTGATGGTCCTGGGGACGGTTGCTGTTGTCGCTTTTGGTTTGACTGTGGACACAATCGGCACCCGGTTTGGTGGTATTCCTACTGGCTTACCGAAAATCACCGTTCCACACTTCGAATTTGGCATGTTGGAATCCCTGTTTCCCTCCGCACTCACTGTCGCGCTTTTGGGAGCCATCGAGTCTTTGCTTTCGGCTGTTGTTTCAGACCGAATGAGCAACGACAAACACAACCCGAACGTGGAGTTAGTGGCTCAAGGGATTGCCAATATCGCTTGTCCGTTCTTCGGAGGAATCCCCGCCACAGGTGCCATCGCTCGGACTGCCACGAATGTTCGGGCGGGGGCTCAAACGCCAGTTGCTGGCATGATTCACGCGCTCACTCTCCTTGGCATACTCTTGTTTGCCGCGCCCTTGGCAAAATTTATACCCCTCGCTGTCCTGTCGGCGATCTTGCTAGTCGTTGCTTACAACATGGGTGAATGGCACGAGATTCCAAAGCTCGTGCGTCTCACTTGGGCAGATGTCAGCGTTTGGGCAATCACGTTTGCGTTGACCGTGTTTGCCGATCTTACGATTGCCGTCGGAAGTGGGATCGTACTCGCGGCCCTCTTATACATCCGCAAGGTGACGGGAACCACCACCGTTACACGGGTCACCTCACAGTATGTCGAAGAAGGGTGGTTACATATCCTTCAAGGCATGCCTATTCCCGATTATGTGGCAATCTTTCGTATTCATGGGCCGTTACTCTTTGGCAGCAATGACAAAGTTTCGCTGATTGCCGATTGCTTGCAAGATTTGCCACCCATTCTGATTCTACGCTTGCGGAACATGACTGCGATTGACGCGACGGGGCTCCAGTCGCTGGAGGACTTGGCTGAAAAATGCCGGCTTGCCGATCGCACCCTCATTCTCTGCGGCGCACAACCTCAGCCAGCAAAACTGATGAAACAGGCAGAGTTTGAGCAACATGTCGGCAAACAGAATATTTGCGCGAGCTTTCACTCGGCCTTAGAGCGAGCCATCGTCATCCAATTCAACTCAGGCCACGGGAACCGTGTCGCCTGATATTCAAGTTTCCAGCTGTTATCCAAATGCGACGCTATCCCTGCGAATCTTTGTAATGATCCTCTCGGCCACCTACTCGCCTGAACAGGAATGAGAACTCCTGCAAAGTTCTACGCGAAATTCTCACGTACAACATGGTTCGTGTTTATTTTTCAGCCGCACAGTAGAGTTGTTCTGCGGTCTCTTTGAGCGAAGCCGATTGTCGCGGCCAATAGCGTCACCAGAACCAAACTGCTCGGCTCGGGTACGCCGAAAAAGATGGTCGTCGAGACTCCTGATTTAGTGTTGCCGAATTGGCCTGTGAGGCTGTTGGATGAAAATAAGATCCCATCGGTCGTGAGCTTGGCAGGCGTCACGCCATCCCAGGTGACATAGAGTGTGCCTATCCATTGAGGTGCGGTCTGGCCGACCGTACGGCGCGGATCTGAAGGGTTCGTTACTCCACCAGTAATCGACACAAGAATGCCCTTGTTATCCCCCGGAATTCCCGCATCCACATTCACAAAGAAAAGTGGGATTGCTGGTGCATAATATTGCTGCCAGCCACCGAGCTCCGTTGTCAAATTCTCGGTTAATGCATTGAAGCCGATATTGGCGAAGCCGGCTTCATTTGGCTCCAGGTCATAAACAAAAATCGAAAAGTCGATTTGATAGACGGCTGAATGCCCTGGATAGGCATTGATGTCCGGAATAGGAATTGGATTAAAATCGGTCGCGTTGTTGTAAGCCGCCACAACCTGAGGGATGAGATCGACCGTCAAGGCCTGCGCGAATTGCGATGTGAAACAAGCAACGGCCAAACAGATGGCTTTGACGAAATTACACGTCTTATAGCCGCTCGTGAGCAGCATGGCTCGTCCTTTCGCAATGATCTTAAAGAGCTCTTCGCCGACCTCTCATATTGAAGCAGCCAGCCGCGCACAATCCTACCAGAACCAAACTACTTGGCTCGGGCACGCCGAAAAAAATGGTCGTTGAAACCCCGGACTTGGTATTGCCGAATTGGCCTGAGAGGCTGTTGGATGAAAATAAGATCCCATCGGTCGTGAGCTGGGCAGGTGTGACTCCATCCCACAGGACGAATAGCGATCCCATTAGCGCTGGTGTCGTTTGTCCGACGGTGTAGCGAGGATCGCTCGATCTTGTGATGCCTCCAGCTATTGAAACCAGTATTCCTAAGTTGTCTCCTGGAACGCCTGCGTCCAAATTTACAAAGAAATAGGGAATTATGCCTGCCGGTCTTGGGCCCGGAATATCAATATCGGTCATATCGGGCTGCCACCCAGCAATATCAGTCAGGTTTTCGGTTAACACATTGAAGCCGATGTTCGCGAAGCCGGCTTCGTTCGGCTCAAGGTCGTAGACAAAGATTGAAAAGTCAACCTGATAGACGGCCGGATAGCCAGGAAGCGACTTCGTATCGGGAACAGGTACGATCGAGTCAAAAGTTGTTTGATCAAAGGCCGCGACGACCGTCGGGATGAGATCAACCGTCAAGGCCTGCGCGTATTGCGATGTGAAACAAGCAACGGCCAAACAGATGGCTTTGACGAAATTACACGTCTTATAGCCGCTCGTGAGCAGCATGGCTCGTCCTTTCGCAATGATCTTAAAGAGCTCTTCGACGACCTCTGCTGAAGAAGCAACCCGCCGCGCACATTCCTAATAAAATCAAACTGCTTGGCTCGGGTACGCCGAAAAAGATGGTCGTCGAGACGCCGGACTTGGTGTTGCCGAATTGACCCGTCAGGCTGTTCGATTGAAATAAGATGCCATCGGTCGTGAGCTTGGCAGGCGTCACGCCATCCCAGGTCAGATACAGCGAGCCTATCCATTGAGGTGCGGTCTGGCCGACCGTGCGGCGCGGATCTGAGGGGTTCGTTACGCCTCCGGCGATCGATGTCAAAATACCAATGTTGTCGCCAGGAGTACCAGCATCAAGGTTAGTCGCGAAAAGAACACCGAGGATCGGAGGGCTACTGTCAGATGCAAAATATTGCTGCCACCCACCAAGTTCCGTTGTCAAATTTTCAGTTACGGCAGTAAAGCCGATATTGGCGAAGCCGGCTTCATTTGGCTCCAGGTCATAAACAAAAATCGAAAAGTCGATTTGATAGACGGCTGAATGCCCTGGATAGGAATTGATGTCCGGAATAGGGATTGGATTAAATTCGGTCGCGTTGTTGTAGGCCCCGACAATTGTGGGGATAAGATCGACCGTGAGCGCGGATAATTGTTGGGAAACGATGCCCAGGCAATTGCCAGCGATCAAAGCAATAGCGAATTTCTTGAGATAAGCGAACATTTTGGAGATCTCCTCATGCACCTGTCCTTGTGATGTCGCTTGATGAGTTGCGTTATGCAAAAATAAGCGACTGCTGCGAGGATCGCTTACCCCGAGGGGGAAGCTACTGGCCAGTTACAACCAACATAACTCTTGTTGAGAGTAGTCTCAATAGAAAAACAAAAAAACCCTCGCTACCAAAGGCAGCGAGGGTTTTGTTGTAAAATCGAAATGTGTTGCTAATTAGGCAGCACGGCGACGGAAGGCCAAGCCGAGCAGGCTCAAACCAGCCATGGCAATGGTGCTTGGTTCAGGCACACCGAAAATAACCTCCGAAGAAATTCCGGAAACGGTGTTGCCGAACTGACCAGTGGTGCTATTCGATTGGAACAGGATGTCTTGAATGCTCAGCTTACCTGTAGCAACTGCATCCCATTGCACGAACAAGGAACCAAGGAAACCTGGAACGCCACCGACCTGTCCGACCTTGCGGCGTGGATCGTTAGCACCAGTCACACCACCAGCGATCGAAACCAAGATGCCCAATTCGTCGCCAGGAGTACCTGCATCGACGTTGGTAGCAAACAAGGGAACGATACCGCCAGGAAGAGCACCGTTGGAATCAACAGTTGCGGAATTGGCAGTCCAACCAGCATCAAACGCATCGCTAACACCATCAAAGATGGCATTGAAACCGGTGTTGGCGAAGCCAGCTTCACCAGCTTCAAGCGAATCCACGGTCATAAAGATATCAACTTGCCAAATGCCAGGACCGCCAGTTTTGTCCGTGGTTGAACGAGTCGCGGCATCTTGGGTAAAGGCCAAGTCATAGGAAGCGGACACAACAGGCGTCAAAGTAAACGAACCAGCTTGAGCCTGAGCAGCAATCATACCCACCAGGGCGATTGCAAACATACCTTTCAAAAATCTAGTCATTAGAACATCCTCGAGGTCGTAAAGTTTTTTTTGAATTATCAGTAGTTACAACGGTGCAATTTTTGGTCTATGGGAGACTATCTCTTGCGGATAAAGCCCAACATAGCCCCAGCTGCGGCCAACAAGGCGAAGCTGGCTGGCTCAGGGACAGCCGTAAAAGCTGGATTCGGAGCCGATGCGAAGAAGTTGTTGATGACAAAACCGAAGTCGGTGTTGTTGACAACGCCATCGCTGTTGAAGTCGCCTTGATCCCAAGTGCGTGGGCTGGCAAAGAAGTTGTTGATGACATTACCGAAGTCGGTGTTGTTGACAACGCCGTCACGATTCGAGTCACCGAGGAGCAAGCCATCAACAGCGACCGAGTCACCGCGAACGCCATCACCACCCATCAGGACAATGGCTTCTTCAGGACCACCTGCAGTCATGGCACCACTGCTCCAGCTTTGACCAGTGCTAGGACCACCACCGGCGCCGGGAAGACTGCCGAACGAAGGACGAGTTGCACCAAAGGCACCTGACATGATTAAGGCCATGTTGTTGTAGGTAGCGTTGGAACCGAAGAGGTCATCGTTAGGAACATTACCGGGAGTTCCAGCACCATTTCCGACATCAGCAAATTTGCCAACACCAGCAGTCGCGTTCACATCGTAGCCCCAGACGATTTCGGTCAAGGTGCCCGATTGGCTGGTTTCGATGGGGATACCATCAATGGCGCTGTTGAAGGTTGTTGAACCAAAGGTGATGTTGTCGAGGACAACCACCAAAGCCGAAATGCCATTGACATTGTCGGTTTTGGCCAAGAGATCCCAGGTACCGCCACCGGCAGCATTAGCAGGATCGGTATATCGCAGGTTCAAAGAAAGGCTGATCGTGGCCATTGCTTGGCCAAGGGACATTGCCACGATGGCAACGACACAGAAAGACATTAGTAGGCTTCGCTTCATGTTCATTACTCCAGTTTCCCCATCTCAATAGGTCGAAGATAAATCTTGTTACTAGAATTCCTTGTTTGTTGGGGTTGCGTTCATTGTACTGACGCTGAACGCGGCGTGCACGCGAAAAATCGATTAAGAATTCAGATTCTGCCCCCGCGTGTGCAATCCGGCTGATTTAACAGCAAATCACTCGAAACTTAGCCACACTTCCCACGGGCCAAACTGCCCTAAGTCACCGTGGTGTCCATTTCTCAGAGAAAAACGGCTAAAAACTCCGGATTGCTGACAAGACAAGAAACCCATCAACGGCAGACGATCTGCCATTCCTCTCACACTTTACCAAGGAATTGCGGGCTTGCAACAGTTTTGGCAATGGTAAGGGAGAGAAATTTTGGGAAAAAAATCCGGCCGCATCAGGAAAATGGCGTTTCTTCTTGAGGGGTAAACACTTGCGAATAATGGGGAAGATGTATCTGAAGTGAGAAATTGCGGCTTTTTCTTGGCACTCCTGGACTCTTCGCTGGTCCCAAAAGTGCGTCAGCGCAAATTTTGTGCCGAGTGCTAGCACTCGCTATTCCCGCAGCCCTTTTTGTGAACTTGCATGCCTACGAAACCATCCTCATTTCATGGAAACTCTCCGCCCCGCCCTACCTTTCATGGGGAGGCGGCGTTTGTGATAAAGGCCGGATCAAGAGTTGGTTGTCACGCGGAAAACTCGCGATGGCCGACTTGCTTGGCACGCTTTATACTCCCGAGTTCTTAAGTTCAGTCTTTCCCCACCCTAAGCGATCATGCGAGCAGCGCAACCGAACATGTTAAAAGTCACTTTGCCGGATGGTAGTCGGCGTGAATACCCTAGTTCTGTCACTCCTCGTGAAATCGCAGCTGAGATCGGCCCGGGCCTGTTGAAAGCAGCGATTGCTGCCGAAGTCGATGGCAAGCAGATCGATCTGACCACTCCTTTGCCGAACGATGGCGAAGTGCAGTTGCGCTTGCTCACCAAGCGCGATGCGGAGTCGCTGGGCATCTTGCGACATTCGTGCGCGCATGTGATGGCCCAAGCGGTGATGCGTTTGCATGAAGGCGTGCAACTTGCCTTTGGCCCTTCGACCGGAATCGGTTTTTATTACGATTTTCAGCTAAAAAAGCCGCTTTCTGAGGAAGATTTCCCCGCGATCGAAGCCGAGATGGCCAAGATCGTCAAGGAAGATTTGGCATTTGAGCGTCTGGATGTTGCTAGAGAGAAAGCCCTGTCTATGTGCCAAGAGCTGGGGCAGGAATTCAAGGTCGAGCACATTGAATCAGGCTTGGCCAATGAGGCGGAATTATCGTTCTATCGGCAAGGAGAATTCCTCGACCTTTGTCGTGGCCGGCATATCCCGAGCACTTCTCACATTGGCAAAGCGTTCAAGCTGTTGAGCCTTGCCGGAGCGTACTGGAAAGGCGATTCCTCGCGGCCGCAGTTACAGCGTTTGTATGCGACCGCGTTCTTCGACAAGCAAGAACTTGAAGATCATTTGCGCCTTCTGGAAGAAGCCAAACGCCGCGATCATCGCGTGCTTGGGAAGCAGCTGGAGCTGTTCACCGTGAACCCGATCGTCGGCTCGGGTTTGATTCTGTGGCTACCTAAAGGGGCCGTCATTCGTCAGACCTTGGAAGACTATCTCAAGAGCGAGCTCCGCCGCCGGGGGTACGACGCGGTTTACACCCCGAATATCGGCAAAATCGAGCTTTACCAGATTTCCGGGCACTTTCCGTATTACAGCGAGAGCCAATTCCCGCCAATCGATTTGAGCGAACGGGAAGGGCAAAAGCCGGGAGAAGGGGAGCGGTATCTCCTTAAGCCGATGAATTGCCCGCATCACATCATGATTTACAAGGCGAAACCCCGCTCGTACCGCGATTTGCCGGTGCGTCTGGCGGAATTTGGCACTGTTTATCGCTACGAGCAATCGGGCGAACTCAGCGGCATGACCCGCGTGCGTGGATTTACCCAGGACGACGCCCATATTTTCTGCACCGAGGATCAGGTCGCCGACGAGGTCCGTGGTTGCTTGGAAATGACACTGACTGTGCTGAAATCACTGGGCATGGAAAACTACCGCGTACGGCTTGGTTTCCGCGATCCCGACAGCGACAAGTACGTCGGCAGCAGCGAAGTCTGGGACCGTGCCGAAGCCGCCATTCAGCGCGTGGCTGAGGAAATGAACCTGCCAGGTCGCGAGCCTGAGCCGGGCGAGGCAGCATTCTACGGGCCGAAAATCGACTTCGTGGTGACCGATTGCATTGGACGCGAATGGCAATTGGGGACCGTGCAACTCGACTACAATCTGCCGAGTGCGGAGCGGTTTGCTCTGGAGTACATCGGTGCTGATAACCAGCCCCACCGGCCGGTGATGATTCACAGAGCGCCGCTCGGCTCGATGGAGCGTTTTGTGGGGGTGTTGATCGAGCATTTTGCGGGGGCATTCCCGCTGTGGTTGGCTCCTGAGCAGGCTCGCATCGTGACCGTGAGCGAAAAGTCCGAAGCTTATGGCCGAGAAGTCGAACAGCGGTTCAAGGAGGCCGGTTTCCGGGTGACCGGCGATTACCGGGGCCAAAAACTGGGGGCGAAAATCCGCGAGGCCCAGTTGGCGTTGATTCCTTACATGGTCGTGGTGGGTGAAAAAGACGCCCAAAATGGCACCGTGACGCTGCGGGATCGGATCGAGGGTGACCTGGGAGCCTTGGCGCTCGACGAGGCGTTGGCCAAGTTGCGCGAGGAAGTCGACGCCAAGACAGTTCGCCAGGTGGCGGACAGCAGCGGCCCGGCCTTGGTGGATCGTGACGTGAAGAACGAGTATTGACGCTTAAGCAAATAATGAGGCCTGAGCGAGTTGACGACCCCCGCCTGCATAACCAATACTGTGATGTTACGCGGATTTGGCGGAAATTGAGTTTTTAAAAGACCCTGCGGAGGCAATTGCGATCGAAACGAAACAGCAACGAATCAACGAACAGATTCGTACATCTCCTTTGCGAGTGATTGGACTGGAAGGCGATCAATTAGGCGTCATTACTCGCGATGAGGCACTTGAACGAGCCCGCGAGTCTGGCCTGGATTTGGTCGAGGTGGCTCCGTTGGAGAAGCCGCCCGTCTGCCGCATTATGGACTTCGGTAAGTTCAAATATCAGCAGAAAAAGCGGCTTGCCAAGGGCCATACGCATCACGGCAAGAACAAAGAAATTCGCCTCCGCCCGAAGATCGGCGATCACGACTTCATGACCAAGGTCAACCACGCGCGGCAGTTTCTGAAGGCCCGCGACAAGGTGATTTGCTCGGTCATTTTCCGCGGCCGCGAAAATGCGCACGTCGACGAAGGCTTCAAGCTGGTGAAGCGGCTCGTGGCGGAGCTCGCCGAAGATGCCAAGGTCGAGCAAGAAGCCTCGATGCAAGGCCGCCGGATCGTGCTGATTTTGGCGCCAAAATAAGCGTTTTCGGCTTAGATTTTTAACGCCGCTAAACCGCGAGCGACCGCTTGCGGATTAGCGGCGTTTCTTCTGGGACGCCCTTTTCAGGGCCAGGGATTCTGCTAGAATGCGGGGCTTCCGTATTTGTATCGATCCTTGTTGGAGTGTGTGACATGCCCAAGCAGAAAACCCACAAAGGCACCAAGAAGCGCTTCCGCTTGTCTGCCACCGGCAAGGCTATGCACCGCAAGGCTGGTACGAGCCATTTGGCCGCCCGCATGAGCCAAAAGCGCAAACGCCAGTTGCGTGGCACCGATGCCACGGCGAAAGCCAACAACAAGAGCATCAAAATTGCTCTGGCTGGCAACAGCTACTAACAGTGTGGTGCGACTCTTCGAGTCGCATTTCGCCATGAATTACGAGTCGGAGACTCGTACCGCACTGATCAAGCACGCCGGGCAACAGAACATCTTCCACCGTGTGAAGAGGCCTGGGCGCGACACCGAAAAGTAAAGGGTTCCTTCGATGAGAACCACCAAAGGCAGTGCCCGTAATCGGGCCAAGAATCGTCTTTTCAAAAAGACCAAGGGCTACCGTGGCGGTCGTAACAATCTGTTGCGTACGGCCAAGGAAACGTTGCTGCGTGCCGGCGCGTTCGCGTTCCGCGATCGTCGCGTCCGCAAGCGTGAGTTCCGCAAGCTCTGGATCATCCGCATCAACGCCGCCGTTCGCGAACGGGGTTTGCGTTACAGCGAGTTCATCTGCGGCCTGAAGAAAGCCAACATCGATCTCGATCGCAAGACGCTTTCCGAAATGGCGATCAACGATGCAGCGGGCTTTGATGCCGTCGTGGAAAAGGCCCGCGAAGCCTTGGCTGCCTAATTCCGCGGAGGCACAGACTCGTGGCCCTCGCTGAATTTCTCGCCAGCCTTGATTCACTTACCCAAGCTGCGCAAAGCGACTTTTCCGGCGCATCGGATGCTGCTGCGCTGGAAGCGGCTCGCGTGGCCTATTTGGGGGCCAAAGCCGGCAAGCTCCGCGATGCGCAAAAGGGCTTGGGTTCGGTGCCGCCCACCGATAAACCCGCCGCCGGCAAGAAATTCAACGAAGTCAAAACGGCCATCGAAGCAGCGTTTACGGTCGCGCAAGAACGGCTTGGCTCGGGCAAGACAACAACGGCCAAAGCCTTTGATGTTACCCTTCCCGGCCGCGCGAAACGCCTTGGGCATCTGCATCCGATCACACAGACTATCCGCTCGATGAAGGAAATCATGGGGCGGCTCGGATTTTCGGCGGTGGAAGGTCCCGAGATCGAAGACGAGTGGCATAACTTCGAGGCGCTCAACATCCCGTTGATTCACCCCGCGCGCGATCCGCTCGATAATTTTTATTTGAGCGTGGCGCATTCAACCAATGGTGGTGATGCTGCACCGCCCGCTCCTGAGTCTTCGGAGAGTGGGGGCTCGCCGTTGTTGCTTCGTTCGCAAACAAGCACCGTGCAAATCCGCGTGATGGAATCGACGCCGCCACCCGTGCGAATCATTTCGCTGGGTCGCGTTTATCGCCCCGACACGGCCGACGCCACGCACTACCCGATGTTCCATCAAATCGAAGGTTTGCTCGTGGATCGCGGCGTGACGATGGCCGACCTCAAGAGCGTTTTGCGGCTGTTTTGCCAGAGCTATTTTGGCGGTGACGATGAAGTGCATATCCGCTTTCGCCCCTCGTTTTTTCCGTTCACCGAGCCGAGTGTCGAAGTCGACATGAATTGGCAGGGGGGCTGGATGGAAATGGGTGGCGCGGGCATGGTCGATCCCAACGTCTTGCGTGCCGTCGGTTACGATCCCGACGAAGTCACCGGTTTTGCCTTCGGGCTGGGTGTGGAGCGTGTCTGCATGCGGCAGCACGGAATCACCGACATCCGTGCGCTTTATCAAAATGATGTGCGATTCCTGGAGCAATTCTGATGATCGTTTCCTGGAATTGGCTGAAAGAATACGTCCCGCTGACGATGACCGTCGAGGAGCTGACCAACCGTTTGACACTCACGGGGCTTAACCTCGAAGAGTTTCATCCGGTAGGGGATGACGTGGCCATCGATGTCGAGGTGACGAGCAACCGCCCCGATTGCTTGGGGCATATTGGGATCGCCCGTGAGGTTTCGGTGCTTTGGGACACTGGACTCAAGATTCCTGCCGCTAAACCGCAAGCGAAGGGTTTGGATGTTGCCAAGATCACGAGCGTCACGGTTGAATGTCCGGATTTGTGCCCGCGCTACACGGCTCGCGTGATTCGGGGCGTGAAGATTGGGCCGAGCCCAAAGTGGCTCTCTGATCGGCTGCAGACTTTGGGCATCGCCGTGATCAACAACGTGGTTGATATCTCCAATTACGTGATGATGGAATGCGGCCAGCCTTTGCATACGTTTGATTTCAAGCAACTTGCCGGTGGTAAGATCATCGTTCGCCGCGCCAAGCCGGGCGAAAAATTTACCGCCATCAATCACCAAAGCTACGAACTTGCGGCCGATACCTGCGTGATCGCCGATGGCGAAAAAGCGGTCGCTCTCGCCGGCGTGATGGGTGGTGCGACGAGCGAAGTCTCCGACTCGACCGTTGATCTTTTGATTGAATCGGCCGATTTTGCCCCACTTTCGGTGCGAAATACGGCAAGAAGGCTGCATTTGCATAGCCCGTCGTCCTATCGCTTTGAACGGCGAGTCGACCCCGAGGGGATCGACTGGGCTAGCCGGCGTTGTTGCGAACTGATTTTGGAACTCGCGGGGGGTGAACTCGCCGAGGGAGTGATCGATTTCGGCACACAACCGCAGCCACGCGAACAGGTGAAACTTCGTTTCGATCAGATCGAACGTGTTTTGTGGATCAAAATTCCCGATGGCCGCGTGCGACAAATCTTAAAAGCCCTGGGCAACGAAGAAACGCACGCTTGCGATCATTGCGTGAAAGTCGTGCCGCCGAGTTGGCGGGCCGATTTGACACGTGAGATTGACCTCATCGAAGAAGTAGGCCGGATCAACGGTTACGACGAAATCCCCGAGGATGCGGGGGTCAAAATGGTCGCTTCGACCCGCAGCCGTGAAGATCGCGTGCTTGATCAGGTCCGCGATGCCATGACGTCGCTTGGATTCGACGAGGCCATGACGATTAGTACCGTCGACCGCGAATGGGTCGATGCGTTTCGTCCGTGGACGACCGCCGAGCCACTTTCAACGAGCACACCCGTTTTACGCCGGGCGAATTGCCTACGGCAAACATTGCTACCAAGCCTGTTGGCCAGCCGCCGCACGAACGAAACATTGTTCAACAGCGTGATCGAGCTGTTTGAAATCGCCAGCATTTATCTGCCACAAACCGGCGGTTTGCCCGACCAGCGACGCATGCTGGGTCTCACCAGTGGCGGCGGATTTTTGGAACTCAAGGGCATTCTGGAAACCTTGGTCACGGCAATCGCTCCTGGCGTGAAACTCGCTGCGACATCGTACGATGCGCCGTTCTTCACGGCAGGGCAGGGGGCGGAGCTAAAACTCGGCAACCAGCGGTTTGGTTACCTCGGCGTGGTCAGCCCAAAAGGTCGCGAGCAGTTTGAACTCCGCGGCGAAACGGCCGTGGCGGAGCTTGATCTCGGCGTGCTGATTGAAGCCGCCGTTTTGGTGCGGCGAGCCAAGGAACTTTCGCCCTATCCTCCGGTATCGCGGGATCTGAACCTCGTTGTTGAAGAGAAAATCCTGTGGGCCGACGTCGAGCGGATCGTCCGCGCCGGCTGCGGCGAGTTGCTGGAAATCCTCACGTTCCAGGAAGAGTATCGCAGTGCCGACAAGCTAGGCCCCGGCAAAAAAAGCTTGCTGTTCTCGATCCAGCTACGCTCGGCGACTGGCACGCTCACCAATGAAGAAGCCGACGGCGTCCGCGACAAAGTGGTCGCCGCGCTTGCCCAGGAACTCGGCGGGCAACTTCGGGCTTAAGTGCAATGGGGTGTGATTATGCCGTCACCCACCAATTCCACCATCCCGGCCCTTTTCCAAGCGACCGTTGCGCGGCGACCGGAACAACCGGCGGCGGGACGAATTCGCGACGGCGTGCTCTCTTGGAAAACCTGGCAGGAACTCAATGTCGACGTGCAGCGGGCGATGGCCGGACTCCAAGCCGCGGGAGTTCAAACGGGTAATCGCGTCGTCCAATACGCGCCCAACAGCTACGAGTGGATTGTCACAGATCTCGCCATTCTTACTCTGGGAGCCGTGCATGTGCCGCTCCATGCGACATTGCCAATGACGCAGGTTAGTGAGCAAATTGCGTTGGCTGAACCTCAGCTGTTAGTTAGAGAAGCCCATTCACAATTTTTGTCGAAAGGGTCAATCTCATGCGTGACACATGAAGAGCTGTTAAGGAATTCTGAAAATCATAGATCCAAAATCATAAATCCAAAATCCTCTGACCTCGCCACCATCCTTTTCACTTCCGGCACGACGGGCCATCCACGCGGCGTGATGCTCAGCCACGGCAATTTAGCAAGCAACGCCATCGCCACAACCGAAGCCGTTGGCTCGCCTCATGAAGAAACGCGGCTTTGCTTCTTGCCTTTGAGTCATATTTACGCCCGTACGTGCGATCTTTATACGTGGCTCTACCGCGGGACGCGCATCGTTCTCGCCGAGAGTCGCGAGACGATCCTGCGCGACTGTCAAATCGTCAAACCAACCGTTCTTAATGGTGTGCCCTATTTCTATCAAAAAGTAGCGCAAGCCCTGCATGTCGCTGGCAAAGCGAACCAGCCGGAGGCGCTCAAGGAACTGCTCGGGGGACAGGTGCGGCTTTGCTTTTGCGGCGGGGCGGCCGTCGCGCCGGAAGTCGAACGGCTGTTTGCCGAACAGGGTTTGCCACTGTTGTCGGGATATGGGCTCACCGAAGCCGCGCCGGTGATCTCTGCAACTCGCAAAGAAAACTACAGACCGGGCAGCGTGGGCCGAGTGCTTGAGGGTGTCGAAGTTAAACTCTCCGACCATGGAGAGATTCTCGTACGCGGTCCTAACGTGATGCAGGGCTACTGGCGGGATGAGGCGGCCACGCGCGAAGCGATGGTCGACGGCTGGCTGCACACGGGAGATCTCGGCGAATTTGATCTGGCCGGCAACCTGCGGATCGTGGGCCGTCACAAGGAGTTGATAGTCCTCACGACCGGCAAGAAAGTCAGCCCCAGTGCCGTCGAACAACAGCTCGCAGGCTCGCCTTATGTCGAGACCGCGTGCGTGGTGGGGGACGGCCACAGCCATTTGGCGGCGCTCATCGTTCCCAATCCGCAGGCGCTCAAGAAATTCATCAAGGACAATCGCTTGTGGGTCTGGTCCAAACGCCGAGCGGTGAATCATCCTCGCGTTCGCGAACTGTTTCGCAGTGAAATCGACCGCCTGCTAGTCGACATGGCCCACGAAGAGCAAGTAGGGCCGTTCACGATCCTGCCGCGCAACTTTTCACTGGATGCGGGCGAAGTTACCGCGAAATTCAGTTTGCGTAGGGAGGTGATTTCACAGAATTTCGCGAGGGAAATTGACGCGATGTATCGCTAGCTCTGCTCGCCTAGCAATTGTTTCACCTTGACTTCCAAGGGTGGCAAATGATTGGTTAGCACATCCCAAACGATAGCGATGCTAATACCGAAATAGTTATGGATTAACACATCACGAAAGCCGGCAATATTCTTCCAGGGTACATCGCTATGCAAATCACGCAAATCCTGCGGGAGAGCTTTCACCGCTTCACCAATGATTTCTAAATTGCGAATCACCGCATCAACGGTACGCTGATCTTCTTCAAAGCGTGCATGATCGAGCCCTTGGGTATAGGACTTTATTCGAGTGATCGAGTCTATGATGTCCTGAAGATAAACATCAGAATCCCGGGGCATCGACGGCCTCCGCCAGGATTCGTTCGCGCAGCAACGGTTTGATTGTGTCAGCTAACACGAGATCCACGCCACAGCCAAACAGATCTTCCAGGTAATACTTAACTCCCATGTAGGAATCGAGCGTGTCGTCGGCAAGTTCGACGACAAAATCGAGATCGCTGTCCGTGCGAAGCTCGTTACGAACCGCCGAGCCGAACAATTGCAATCTGCGCACGCCAAATTTGCGCAGCTGCTCATGGTGCTGCTCGATGAGGTTAAAGATTTGACTGCGGTTTGCGACCATAAATGCGTCCTTCATGCTGATAGCGTAATTCTAACCTTTTCTGATAGCTGGACATAGTTCGAGCGTTGTAAGGGGATAAAGTTACCACCCTGACCCGCACATTCCCTACCACCGTCACTCGGAAAACCACGCTTTTTGACCCACCGTGAGCGGCAACCTATATACGGTTGGGAAACTATCGCTCGGCATTGTCCTGGCGGTCTCTGACGAGAGACCGTTCGTAATGCCCGTGTGCATACTCGCTTCGTATCGGCAACTTCGCTCATGGAAGAATTGGAACAAGGCTCTCGCGCCGCGGACGATCGGTCTCAAAAGACCGGTGAAGCGCTGCGCGCCTTGCGCGAGGGCTTAGGGGCCAAGCTCGAAACGCATCGCCGTCGGGTGAGCGACATCGAAGTGGATCTCACGTCGCGTCTCATGCAACTCGCCGAGGAGATGGCCAAAGAACAAGCAGCCGAAGCAGAAGCCCAGCTCGCCCTGCGCGATGAGCAGCTACAAAAGCTGCGCGACACCCTCACCGAACGCGATGCCACGTTGGCCAAACTCGAGCAGCAGGTTTCCGATGTCGAGTCCACCCGGTCGCGTTTGTCCGCGGAACTCACTCAATCTCGCGCCGCGATCGAATCTGTTCGTAACGCAGGGTGCCAGGATTGCACCAAGCTCCGAGCCGAGTTGGCTACCGTGAGTGAACAAAATTCTGAGGCTCAGCAGCAAATCTTGGAACTCGAATCCAAGGTTGTCGACTTAGCCCAGGAAGTTTTGAGATCGCAAGCGGCGGCCGCGGAGTTTGCCGCCCAGCAGGGTCAAGAAAACGACCTGCTCGCACAATCGCAATTCGCCGCCGAGCAGATTCAAAAACTGCTCGATGAAACTTTGGCCAACTTGGAGGCCTCGGAAAGCCGGGAAGCGACTGCGGCATTGCAGGCCGATGAGTTGCAAGTAGAGATCGAACGACTGACTTCTGAACTCACGACGGCCCGTGAAGCGGAGACAAAGCTCGCCTCGGCGACTCAACGCGAGTTGCAGTCGAGCGACCAGGTGACACAGTTACTGGCCCAGGTCACGGAATTGTCCGACGATCTCAGTCGCTTGCGTGAAGCGGAATCGCAATTGGTGTCGCAGCACTTGGCCGACGACACCGCGATGGCCGAATTAAAAACGGCGGCCGAAAAAGAGAATCAATTGCTCGCTGATCAACTGACTTCGATCACCGCCGAGCGCGACGATCTGGCCGAGCAACTTCAGCAAGTTCGTGCTGAAATTACGACGCATGACGATGCGAAAGTCAATGAACTGGCCTGGCTCGAAAAAGAATGTGCAGCCGCCGAAGAGAGCCGCAATCAACTGGCGCTCGAATTTGAGAATCTGCTCAAACGGCATAAAGAAACCGAAGCGACGCTTGCCAAGACGCTAGAAAAGCAGGAACAATACGCGGCACTGTTGAAGAATGCCGAGGAAAAGATCGCCGAGTTGAGCGAGTCGACCGCGCACGAGGAGGAGTTGGAGCAGGCCCAGCGGAAGTTTGAACTCGCGCTAGTTGATGCTCAGAAACTCAAGCGTGAGAACGCTGAACTGCAGGAAGAACTTACTCGTCGTCCGGAAAAATCCGAGGCCGAATCGCCCGAGCTGGTGAGCTTGCGCGTGGAACGCGACGCCCTGGCCAGCCGCGTGGCTGAACTCGAAGCGACGCCGACCCAAGTCGTCGATCCCGATGCCGAACGCCGGATGGAGGATCTACAGCGCCGATTTGAGATGGCCGTCGAGGATGTGCGCCATCTGAAGCAGGAGAATGCTCAACTCCACGAAAAACTGGCCAAAGCACCGCAGGCGGCAAATCATTCCGCCTCGACAAGCGGTGCCATGGATTGGCAATCGCAGAAAGCCCGGTTGCTCGCCACGCTTGAATCGGAAGATGAAGAGGTACTGTCCCATGAGCGTCGTGAAGAGCGAATGAGTATCGAAGAGACAATCTCGACCACGGACCGCGTCATCGCTGACAAAGAGCGTGAAATTGCCGACCTGCGAGCCCAGTTGGTCGATCAATCGTTCGCGGCCGTCGCGCCAGTCGACGTATCGAATGAAGTGATCGACAAAGATGAGCTCATTGCCGCTGAGCGTGCCAAGCTGGCAGCCCTGCAAAAGGAATGGCACGACAAACTGCGGACCGCGGAAATGGAGATGTCGATTCAGCGCGCGGCTCTTGCTCGTAAGGAGTCCGACATCGAGCACAAGCTCCAGGCTGCACTGCAAGCTGCCGCTGATGCGCCTAACACTCCCGACGGCAAACCGCGCCGCAAATGGCTCTCGGCACTGGGACTGCAAGCCGACGACGAAAAAGAAAAATAGGACGGCTCGCTAGTTCTCGACCGTGCCTTGCTCCAACAGATAGATCGCCCGAGTGGTGCCGTCCATGTCGGCAAACTCTTCGAACTTAAGAACGCCTTCGACCGCGATCGGACGGATGGAATATTCCGCTGTTTTGTCGGGGTGCATCTGCACGCGAATGCAATCGAACAACGCCGCACCGGGTCCAAAACAACATTCTTGATTATCGCGGACGAGGACAAAGCCCGTCAGGCCGCGACGCTTGAGCGTGGGATACATGTACCCGCGGATCTTGATACGTTGTCCGAATAGATCTTCGATTTTGGGGGTGAGCAACGATCGCTTGAACGGGGCATCAATTTCCATTTCAAATTTGATGTCGTCAAACGACGTTTCCACGGTTTGGGTGTTGCTCACCGTGCGAACTTTGCGTGGGGCCGAAGCACCAGCCACAACGGGGGCGGAATCGCACCCAGCGAGTGGAGCAAGTAACAGTGCTAGCAACAATGCGTAACGCATGATCATTGCACGTAGTCGGCTTTAATGGTGTACACAGGGGCTTGCGAAGGAGAGTTGACGTTTTGGGGTCGCAAATGAAGCGTCCCGGCAATCCGAAACAGGCCCGTCGAATAGTCAGTAGTTACCTTATCGTCAAAATCGACCAGCACTTGGTCATAAAATTTCACGCTGGCCAAATCGCCGAAGCAGCATTGGTTGTTATCGCGCACCAACAAGAAACGCCGCACGTTCCGCCGCACGGGAGTCGAATCCGCCCGCATGTAGCCCTTGATAAAGACTCGCTTGCCATCGAGTGCTTGCACGTCCTTGGGAATCGGGATGCCAGCATCGAGGTCGTTCTCGCTGGGGCGAAATTCATAAAACGACGTGCGGATCGCGCCCTCGGGGACTTCGGTCGCATGCACGTAGCCGGCATAGCTCAGCCCCGTCAACATGCCCACGAGCGACAACGCGATCCCCACGACGGCGAACTTTCGTCCGCTCACTTGATCGGGATTGGCGCGAATCGCCGACAGGGCGCGAATTCCTAGCACCACACCCAAGATGGGAATCGGGCAGATCATAAGCGCGGAATCAAAACTGTCGCGCGCCGCCACGATCGTGAGCAGCGACAACACGCCAAAGATGGCCGAGGCGATCGCGCTGGTGCTGAACGAGCGGTATTCGAACTGTTCGTTATTGCTGGAGAGCGCGGAAGGGAAATCGGATATTGCTTCAGAAAATGCCATGGGAATTACAAAATTAAAACGGGAATAAGAACTTAAGAGGTGGGAGGCTGTGGCGAATTGCTTTGCGAATGACTCGCATGGCCACCGCGGAGCATGACGTTGAACAACCCCATCAATAGAATTCCTACGATCACAGGCACAACAATCATCGTCATCTTGCTGGGAGCGGCCAGCACTTGGCTGCCATTGGTGAGTTTTTGCTTCACGGGAGCTGGCTTTTTGGCGGATGCAATTGCCTTAGGCTCTTTCGTGTCGGATTCTTTTTTCACGGGTTCTGCCGCTGTGGTTTCGTCCGTTGTCTTTTTCGCGGCGGCCTTGCCTCCACCCGGTGTCAAACCAAATGCCAAATAGCTGCGAGCTCGTTTCACTCCTTCGGGATCGATCCCTTCCAGCTCCGCCACGGCGGCGTTGGCCTTTTCGCCAACGGCTCCTGGCTGCTCCGCCGCGGTTAGCAAGTAAGACACTACTGGCTGCCGAATCCAGCCATCTTTGTCCGAGGCTTTAAATTTCTCCACGAGCTGGTCCATGATCTCCCAATCTTCCCAGCGGGTGAGGTCGGGGATCACTTGGTCGGCGATCTCTTCATTGTCCAACAGCAGCCGCATCGACTGCACGAGCCGCTCGCGGGGAATTTCCGACGATTCTTCGCCGTGAAACCGCAGAGCCATGATCGTCGAATACTGCTGCGTGTATTCTGTTTTGGGATTCTTCAAAAAGCGTTCTTCAATGACTTCCAAGCCATCAGGGCCTTTGAGTTTCAAATAGGCGGCAATCAGCGCGTCGAGGCATTGCTGTTTGGCTCGCACGTCGGCTTGCACCAACTCGTCGACCAGCGGGGCGCCAATTGCCGAGCCCCCCAAGTCCATCACGCCAATCATCGCTGCGAGTCCCGGTTTGAGGGATTCGTAATCATACTTAAGCAGCTTTTCCAGCATAGCCACGTCTTCCTGAGTACCGCACACGCCGAGCATGGTCAGATACAAACGCCGCCGCGTGGGGCCAACTTGCGAATCCAAAATCCAGTCGACCAGTTGTTGGCGGTCGAGCGCGTCTTTCAAATCGATCAAATCTTGGTACGGCGCCCGGGCGAACTCGTCATAGGCATCCTGGCCGAGTAGCGGATCGCTGTTCTCCAAATAGCTCATGAAGAAGTGCAATCGGTCGCGGCCCGATTGAGGAATCTGTGGCAACTGTTTGACATACTCCACTGCGGCGGGGCTCAACGGCAAGGGCGTACCCCACTCCAGTTTGTCGCCTTGGATCCCATGAATCAAAAATTGCTTGTCTGGGGCATCTTCGCCAAAGTAGACCGTCTCGATGATGTCGCCGGGCTTGAAGTCGCCCCGAATCACTTCGACGACCTTGAATTCCGCCCCTTTGTAGGCCCCCGTTTCATCTTCCTCAAAGGGATCACGCTCGCCATCTCCCTCGGCGGCTGCCGATTTCTCGGCCACCGGTACCGCCGGTTTGACCTGAACGGCAATC
This sequence comes from Bythopirellula sp., assembly GCF_041737835.1. Lineage (NCBI taxonomy): Bacteria > Pseudomonadati > Planctomycetota > Planctomycetia > Pirellulales > Lacipirellulaceae > Bythopirellula > Bythopirellula sp. The sequence goes on from NZ_JBGSQY010000031.1 coordinate 92,165, forward strand.
ACCGAGGCGTCAGCAGCCGAAAGCTCTTCGCTCATCGTTTGCTGTGTCACGTCGCAGAAGGGGCAGGCCCAGGCATTTAGAATATCGCCCAAACTGAACAAACAAACGAGTGCCAGGATTGTTCCACGACGAAGAATCGAATTCGTTTTGTGCATGCCGATAATCTCTTGCCACCCGAAATTGCTAAACCTTATTGTACCGTTTCAGGGACCGAGCGAACACCAAAGCGGCCCAGTGGACGACCTATCGCCCACCTCCCAGGATTCGCGCGACATCGGTCCGATAGGCCGTCAACGCCGGTAAAAATCCCACCAGCGAGGCAAACACCACCAGCCCGGGAATCAGTAGACTTTCCTGCCAATTGAAGTTCCAGAACCGCAGCGCGATCCCCGTGTGCGACTCGACAATCGGACCCGCGATCCCCAGCACGGCATGGCCTAAGAAGACTCCCGCCAAGCCACCCAACAGCGAGAGTAAAATCGATTCGACCAAGATAATACCCATCACCGCCGTGCGGCTCGCCCCCAGGGCCCGCATGACGGCGATATCGTGCGAGCGTTCGCTCATCGAGTTGTAGATGCTCACCAAGATGCTGATCCCCGCCACGATGATGATCAAAATCGTCAGCACGAACAGCACGATCTGTACCGGCCCAACAATGCCCTGCAACAAGCGCTCGACGACAAAGCCAGGCGCGATGGCCTGGGCAATCCGGTCGCGGCCTTTATTGATCTTCGAATCGAGCGTCATCGCTTCCGTGCCGGTATCTTCTTTACACAGCACAAGAATCGAAGTGACTTCGCGCTGATCTTCCGGCAAGGGTTGCATGCCGTAGTTCGGATCGTTGGGATCAACAGCTTCCGAAAGCGATTTATCCTTGAGAGCTTTATCCACCGAGGTTGCGATTTTGCCTTCCTCGGGGGTCAGGGCATGACCTTCGAGCAAATAAAAGCCTTCGATATTGGCGAAGACGGCCCGGTCGTTGGCGGTGCCCGTGGGGGCAAGAATTCCAACGACGGTGAACTCGGTGTGCTTATCCCCTTCGGCGCTCATGCCGTGGGTCGGTTGGAATTTGTCGCCGACTTTTAAGCCCGTCTTGCGGGCAGCGACCGAACCAATGACCGCTTCAAAAAAGTGATCGCTTTGGAAATTGCGACCTTCTTGGAAGCTGTAGGTCTTATTCGTGCCGTCGGCGTTGGCACCGTAGGAGATTTTGTCGAACAAATCCGGCGTCGTGGCCACCACGCGAAATTGCTGCCCGTCGGCCTGCAAACTATCCCCGAGGCAATACGGCACGGCGACCTCCGTATAAGGAGCAAATTCGCCTTCGGTGAACTTCTCGAAGTAGCTGTACGGAATCGGATACAACGGCCGCCCTAAGTGAAACACGGTCGTCATCACCAATTGTAGATCGCCACCTTTGCTGCCCCCAACGATCAGATGATAGCCCTGGGCATCATTGGAAAACTGCTCGACCGTGACGTCGTGAATCACGATCACCAGAATCATCAGCGCCACTCCAAGCGCCATCGACAAACCGGTGAGCGATGACGAGAGTGCTCGCTGCTTGATATTTCGCCAGGCGATTTTCCAGAAGCTCATAAGAAGTAGTCAGGGGAAAGAGGTCGGAGGTCAGATTCAATTGATCCCCCTCCCTGCCAACCGTTCAGCATGATGGGGGGAGGGGCTAGGGGAGGGCTTTAAGAACTGCTCACTAGCCCCACGGCTTTGTTAACTTGTTCCAAATACTCAACGCGCGGGAACTGGCTGGCGACCTCAGTGCTATGTGTCACCAGCAACATCGCAATATTTTCACGGTCACAGGATTCGCGCAAGAGATCGATAATCTGTTGCTGATGTGCCGGATCGACATTGGCCGTCGGTTCATCTGCTAGCAAAAGTGCCGGCTTGTTTGCTAGCGCCCTCGCCACCGCCACCCGCTGCTGTTCTCCCACCGAGAGTGCCGAGGGCTTGTGGTCGAGCCGATGCCCCAACCCCACGTCCTTGAGCAGATTCTCCGCACGTGCGGCATCGGGTTTCTGCCCCGTGAACGACATGCCAAGCTGTACGTTTTCGAGGGCCGTGAATGCTGGCAATAAATTGAATGTTTGAAACACGAACCCGATGTAACGAGCGCGGAACCGGTCGCGCCCTACTTCTTGCAGTTTGACGATGTCGGTGTTGTTGATTTTGATGCTGCCGGAATCGACCGTGGTCATCCCCGCGATGCAGTTGAGCAGTGTTGTCTTGCCACAACCGCTGCGGCCCCGCAGCACGACCTGCTCCCCTGCCCCGACCGCAAACGAGTCGATATCCAAGATGGGCAACAACTCGCCGTTGGCTTCGTGGTAGGACTTGCGGACATTCTGAATGTGAAGCATGGAGGGCGGCCTGACGTGTAATGATGCTAGCGAGTCGGACAGTCTTGTCCGAAACAATGGCCAGCGAAGAAGCGAATCTAGCGGTTCCGTGGATCGCGCAATAGGCGATCTTACCGTGATAGCTAGTGCTAGTACGCCGGGAATTGTCGAAAAGTTCTGACGAGTTGGCATATCCTACAACCGTGCGTTGCAACATTTACAACGCGAAGCGTAGGCCCTGCGACGATTTGGCAAAATCGTCGGCCTTTTCTGGGAAGATCGGTTTTGGCATCCCCTTTGCTTAACAAAAGGGCGGTAGAAGAGAATGTGGTCGACAGGCGGCTCAGACCCGCGGGTAATCCAGGCCCGAGCCAAGACGGTCAGTCGATCGCGAGAAAAGTCCCACCTTAAAGTCTCCCCCCTCCGAGGGTCGACGAGGTCTCCCGCTCCTCGTCGGCCCTCTTTTTTTTTGATTTTTCAGCAAACTACCTCCTCCAGCTTGCAGCGACTAAAATAAGTGCAAGCCGTTGTTTTCTTAGGGGAGCATTTCATGTCCGCCGAAACACCCGTTCAATATATTTCTGACGAGAGTGGCAATGCCGTGGCGGTCATTGTTCCCATCGATGTGTGGCACGAGATAGAATCGGAGCGCGAAACGGCTTATTTGCTTAAGAGCGATACCATGCGCAAACGGCTTCTTGAAGCTAAGGATCGCACGGGAGGTCTATCGCTTGACGAAGTCCGTCAGAAACTTGGAATTTGATCCCGCCGCGTTTGACGATCTTGCGTGGTGGGTTCAATCAGATCGCAAAAAATCTTTGCGTATACTGCGCCTCATTCAAGAGACGATTGACGATCCCTTTGGTGGTATTGGAAAACCTGAGCCGCTGAAACATGAGCTCGCTGGATGCTGGTCTAAGCGTATCGATGATGAGCATCGGCTCGTCTATCAAGTGAGCGAAGATAAAATTCGTATACTGGCTTGTCGATATCACTATTAATCTGACATCGTGACACATACTTGAGCCACGGAATATCCCACAAAGGGCCGCCCGCTGTTGGCAGCGGTGTGTAGAAGTGCCTTTGAGAATCGCGGGCGACCCATTTTGCGGGAAGAAATTAGCGACGCTTACGCGACAACGCCAATCCGAACGCACACAGACCGGCCAAGGCCAGCGAAGTTGGTTCGGGAACGAATGATGGCGCGAAAGCCGTGCCGGAGATCATCGAGTCGACGCGCAATTGGTCGAAGCTCGAATGAATTTCTTCCGTGAATTGCACACGGAAATCACCTGCGTAACCCGGCAAGAAGAATTCCCAAATCTGCACGGCCAAAGTCACTTCACCCATGCTCGATGAGACAGATCCATTGAACATCTCATCGCCATTGATGAGTGCCGCAGAATTCACGCCACCGGTGATGGGGCTACCACCCAGGTCGACGATTTGCAGCGTACCGGGAAGCACGGTCTGACCCGTGCCGCCCAAAGTGGCGGCCGTTTGCACGATCACGTGCGTGCCGGCACCTGCGCCGTGGTTGTAAATATTCGCCGAGACGGGATAGTTGCCGCTGAACGAATAGAAGTTGCCGGAGCTAGCACGGAAACCAGGGGAACTGACACTCAAGAGTGGAAACGTCGCCATGGCAGGATTCGTCGAGTAAAAACCTGCATCTGGCGCATTATTTGTCGACGCAGCCAGCGCATCCCAGGTTTGGCTCGTTGAACCGGCATCGCCCACATTCCAACCCGCGGGTTCGATGAACATAGCGCCGGTGGCGGTGTAGCCTGCCAGCGCGGCGGAAGATAGTGAGAGGACAACCAACAGTGCGGGTGCCAAGAATTTCATAAGTTTCATTAGTCTTAACCTTGGTAGGAAATTAGGTGAGATAAAAAAGGAAGAAACAATCGCTGTGGTGAGTGCCGCTCCGGTTGGTCATGTCCAAGCGTCGGCATTAATAGTCATTAGCAGCAATACTTCAGAGGCAGGGTCCTTTCTCAAGTTCAGATTTCATGGCGATAAACCTTTGAAAACTCGTTCTATATGTCATCCCGAGGTGAGTTCCAGGAGCCGAGGGATCTGGTTCGAACACTCTTGCGCGTTGAGAACACGTAAGACTTGAATCTAGAATCTTTCCGCCTCCGACGGACCTAGGCTCCCTCTGAATGACTTGTGGAGTAAATCTACTATCTCGACAACAACTCGATCACGAGGCCCACGTCGACGGGTAGGGTGATGTCGGCCACCGTGGGCAATCGCAATACCGTGATCTGCAAATTCTCGACGTCGACGGCAAGCCAATCGGCGTTCTCCCCTTCTCCACTGGCGAACAGCTCACGATACATATCTACGAGCTGCCCTTTGCGTTTCACGTGAATGACGTCGCCCGCTTGAACCAACGCCGAAGCGATATCCGTCCGGCGGCCATTCAGTAAGAAGTGGCCGTGGCCGACCCCTTGGCGAGCTTGCGGACGGGTTTTCGCAAAGCCCGCCAAGCGGACGACGCTGTCGAGCCGCCGCTCGCATAAGAGCAGCAAATTTTCTCCGGTGTTGCCGGCTTGCCGTTGAGCCTTGTCATAAAGCCGATGTAGCTGCTTCTCGCCGAGGCCGTAGTAGTATTTGATCTTTTGCTTCTCGCGCATCGACTCCCCGTACTTGGAGAGCTTACGTGGGGCCGGTGTCATACCGGGCGGTTGCGGGCGTCGATCTGTGGCCCGCATGGCGCCTGCGCTTTCAAAGATCATGCCCCCCAAGCGGCGATTGATGCGAGCCTTAGGTCCCGTATATCGCGACATAATATTTCCTCAATTGTTCGTTAGCCGGCATCGTCCCGATGCCGTGTTGGTAATGCTTTTAATTAAGCCCCAGGCCACTCACCCGCGAGCACCTTCAACCGATTGCGACAATCGTTCGCGCGATCGTCGTGACCCGCGGCTTCAAAAATATGTTGCATGAGCGTCAGACAACGGATGCAGGAAAACTCGTCCGAGTCGACCGCTACCAACAGCGCGGCCCCGTCGTTGCTTTGGCCCGTTTCATGGAGCAGCCAAGCAAGCGTAATTCGGCAGTCCTTGTCTTCCGGAGCCAAATGATGAGCGCGAAACAGCGTCGGCAAAATGCGTTCGACCGGCATGTGCAATCGTCGCATGTAGTGCACGATCCCTTTGAGCGGCTCGGGATTATCAGGCATGCGCTTCGCCGCTGTCCGACAAATGGCAAGCGCGTGTTGATATTCGCCGTAGCGGCCCAACCCAGCGGCCAGGGGTTCCATCAATTCGTCATCCAACGAATCGAGGGTTGCCACGTGGCGGTAAATCGCTCCGGCGGCTTCACGATATCCCAGTGCGTCGTAGCACTTGGCGAGCACCAGTTGTCCCCGCGCGGAAAGCGGGATCATGATGCTGGCTTGTTCGATCGCCGCACGGGCAAGCTCGGTGTCGTCGATCGCAAACGGCAAGACCCCCAACAGTTCCCAGAGCTTGGCGGCATGGGGCCGCTCTTCCAGGTGTTCCTGAAGCTCATCAATCGCTTGACGAGTTTGCCCGGCCTTGTGGAGGTCCACCGCCCGGCGACTAAGATCACAACTTTGTTTCGTGGACATGCGCGGCGAATCCTTTCACAGGGAGAGCAGCGAGAGAACGTGCATGGCCGACCGACAGGACTGGCGTCAGAACGAAGGTGGTCCGCCTGAGAATCGTAGCGGGCGAACACGGAGCCCTTGCGGTAGCAAACCCAATCAGAAACAGCCAGCGACACAGTTTTCTCTCCAAACACACGGTTTTTTGCCGCCGATTTGCATCTGGCGGGCATCACGTGGCTGGCTGGAATAAAAACCTAGCTGGCTGCGTTTATCTAGATTTATACTTGATAGTGAGTATCAATAGCATTATCTTAATGCTTCTCGGAGCGCTCGCAAGGAGCTACTCACTAGATTTCAGAATTTTTTTGGGACACAGCCGCAGCTTGTGGCATTGTCTAACGCCCACCAATCACGGGAAAGATATGACAACCGATCAGAAGCCTGAATCAGCTCCCAAGTCGGAGGCCGTAGCCGTCCGCGAGATCGGCTCAGCTGAGATCTTCCAGGGCGAGCGAACCATTGTGATTACCCATGAAGGTGTGCAGTATCGTTTGTACATCACGCGCAACAACAAACTGATCCTGCATAAATGAGATCAAGAAGTGGCCAAAGATCTTTGTCGAAATTGGCCGCTCGATGTGGTAAAAGGGACCGTTGACCGTATGACTGTAGAGAAAATCTACAGTCTACTGTCCATCGTCCACAGTCCTTCACCGAGCTTTGCAACAATTGGAGGGCCGCAAACCAAACAAACCTCGCCAAGCTGGCAAACCTGAAAAGCAACGCAGTGCAAATAGAAATTATTCGTGTGATTCGTTTTATTCGTGGTTTCAATTTTTCATGAATTGGAAATCGCGAATAAACCCTGCCAACTTGGAAGAGTTGGACAAGTTGGAAATCTTGAATTGGCAACGGAGTCGCTCGCAGCTTAGCGTCTGTGTCCGTAGACAAATTGTTTGCCATCGTGCAAAGTGTGAGGATGATCCGCGTTTTCTTCCCACAGATTTTTGCCGAAGGAGCGAGCCCCCAGTGGCCCGACGGAATCGATGCTTCGCTCACTGTCACGGTGCTGGCGCTGATGTTCGGTATTCCGCTGTTGGGTTACGTGGCGATGGTAATTGATTTTCGACGTTACTTGCGTTCACTCCGTCGGGCGCTGGTGGTCGTTTCGCAAGCCATGCCCGTCGTGCCGTACTGGGCGTTGATGCAACGACCAGCCTGCTTGCGGGCGTTAGGTTTGGAATTGCCGGTCACCGAGGAAGAAGTGCTGGCCGCCTATCGCGAACAGGCGAAGTCGATGCATCCCGACCGTGGGGGCGATTTGCAGGAGTTTCTGCGGTTGCAGAAGCATTTCGAGCAAGCCATGCACATTGCCCAAAGACAGCAGGTCCAATAACGCTTGCTAGCATGTGATCTGATCTTGCGAGTTGGATGGGGCTGGAGATAGTATCCGGCATCTCTCCGCCGTGACCCTTATCTTACTGGGTGGAGTGCAGGCACGCTGGCAGTCAGGACGACGGCCACGATATTCAGGGGAAAGGATGCCACTATGCCGACCACGCTCGCCGAATTGGCGACACTTGTCGGAGGCCGCTTGTGCGGCGCTGATTCGATCGCGGCCGAGGCCGTTGTGATTCGTGGAGCTGCGATTCTCGACGTGGCTCATGAGGGCGAAATCACGCTGGTCGATCACGCCGATCGCGCGCCACATTGGCAAAAGTCGGTGGCCGCCGCGGCGATCGTTCCCCATGATTTTCCAACTGGCGAGAAAACAACCATCGTTGTGGATGACGTCCACGCGGCGTTTACGAAAGTGGTGAATCATTTTCGCCCCCGACGAACAAAACGACGGGCAGGAATCAGTGGGGCAGCTTGGATCAGTGAATCCGCTCAGTTGGGCGAGGACGTCGAAGTACATCCCGGCGCGTCGATTGGCGATGACGTGGTGATCGGCGACGGCGTAACAATTCACTCCGGCGCGCGAATCATGGCCGGCTGCGTGATCGGTCGTTGCACGACGATTTTTCCGAACGTCGTGCTGTACGAAGACACACAAGTCGGTGAGCGGGCGATCCTGCATGCTGGCGCCGTGATCGGCGCGTATGGATTCGGCTACAAGCAAGTCGATGGTTCGCACAGGATTTCGGCACAACTTGGTTATGTCATCTTAGGCAACGACGTGGAAATCGGCGCTTGCGCAACCGTGGATCGTGGCACTTATGGTGCGACCACGATTGGCGACGGTACGAAGATCGATAACTTGGTCCAGGTCGCGCATAACTGCCGACTTGGCAAACACAACTTGATTTGCGGGCAGGTCGGTATCGCGGGCAGCACGACCACCGGAGATTACGTCGTGATGGCGGGACAAGTCGGCGTCCGAGATCACGTTCATATCGGGCAAGGGGCCGTGCTCTGCTCGATGGCCGGCATTTCCAACAATGTTCCCGACGGCGAAATCATGCTGGGCCAACCGGCGACTTCCCTACGGCGGCAGAAACTACAAATGGCGGCGATCGCGAAACTACCGGAAATGCGACGGGAGTTTCGCCATTTGCAACAGCAGCTGAACGCATTGCAAAAACAAAAGGGCCCTGAAAACCAATTAACACCAGACGAACAAGCGGCTTAAGTTTGTAAGACACCATGCCTTTCCGTTTGCACAAACAAGAAACCGATTTGCTCACCGATGACCAACGGCCATTGGCCGTCATTGCCGGTTGGGGCAACTATCCTTTGGCCGTAGCCGAGGCATTGAAGAAACAAAATCGGCGGATCGTGGGAATCGGCATCATAGATCACGCCGATCCGAAGCTGGCCGATTACTGCGAGCAGTTTGATTGGATCGGCATCGGCGGCATTGGCAAAGCGATACGGCTGTGCAAACGTTGGGGAGCGCAGCAGGCCATCATGGCTGGTAAGTTGCATAAGGTCATGTACTACCAACCCAATTGGTGGATCAAACATCGTCCCGATTGGAAATGTCTGAAAGCCTTCTATCCGCAATTGCTCGGCTTTGCCGACCGCAAGGACGACACATTACTTAGCGCGCTAGTGAATGCCTTTGCTGCCGAGGGGATTGCGTTTCAGAATGTGGCTGACATTGCGCCGAAATTACTCGTGCAAGCAGGACACATCGCCGGGAAACCACTTACTGCCAAACAACATAAAGACGTCGAGTTCGGCTGGCAGATCGCCAAGGCTATTGGCGGCCTCGATATCGGTCAAAGCGTATGCATTAAAGATCAAACCGTGATTGCGGTGGAAGCTATCGAAGGAACCGACCTCTGCATTCGCCGAGCGGGCGAGCTTTGCACGGCAGGTGGCATGACAATCGTGAAAGTGGCCAAGCCGTCACAAGATATGCGCTTTGATGTCCCCACAGTAGGACTTAAAACTTTGGAGTCAATTGCCACTGCGGGGGGGAAAGTGTTGGCCATCGAGGCCGGTAAGACAATCCTGCTCGACCAACAGGAATTCATTGCAGCAGCGCGTCGGCTGAATGTTTCGGTAGTGGCTTTGGACGAGGCACAAGTTGCCCGCCTGGCTGCTTGAAATAGCGAAATATCGCACTTTCCCGTGGGAAGGAATTTCCACACTCTTGCCGGTTCTTCCGGTGGTAAGCCCTATACTTGCTATTTTCCACTAGCGAACATTTTTCATAAGTCATTTATCACAAAGACCTTGCATCAAAAAGGCAGTTGCCTGCACAACCCCACCGTCCTGCCCAAATTCGTAGTCTTTCTCAACACGAAATCTTTGAGCAATCGGAAAGTTGCGTTTATAATGAGGAGCTGAGACAAGGGGTAATGGGCCAAGTATCTCGGTCTCGTTTTGCTACTATTTTACTTACTCTTTTCATGGGCTGGGTCGCCAGTGAGTTAATCACAGATCGGATTCCTACGCAGGAACAGCGCGTGGAAACCGACGGGGCTTTTCGTCGGCGGATGTAACTGCATCCGTCTGGAGCTGAGAAATGGCAACTATGTATTCGTCCTCTCTGGAGAATTTGGCGTCGTTGGCGCCTGAAGATCCGGCGAGCCTTCTGCTGGGGCGAGATCCATCGGTCAATCGCCTTGCGCACCACGCCGAGCGCGCTGCTCAAGTGGAATGCACAGTCTTAATTACCGGGGAAACCGGTACGGGCAAAGAAGTTTGGGCCCGACTGCTGCATCGCGTGGGTCCACGACACAACAAAGCATTCGTGCCCGTCAATTGCGCCGCGCTAACGGCCACTTTGGCGGAAAGCCAACTTTTTGGCCATGAAAAAGGGGCATTTACTGGTGCAGCCGGGGAAAGCCTTGGTGTGTTCCGCGCCGCACAAAATGGCGTCGTCTTTCTCGACGAAGTTGGCGATATGCCACTGGAATTGCAACCTAAACTGTTGAGGGTTCTGCAAGAAGGTGAAGTGACACCCGTGGGCGCGGCTCGCCCTCTGAATATCGATGTGCAAATTATCGCTGCCACGAATCGCAACCTGGAGCGAGACGTAGAAGAAGGCCGATTCCGTGAAGACCTCTATTATCGGCTCAATCTCGTCGAATTGCGTATGCCGGCACTACGCGACCGTGTGGAAGATATCCCCAGTTTTATCAACTATTTCTCGAAGAAATTCGCTGCTCGTTACGATCAACCAGCCTGGGAACCCAGCCCTGAAATGCTGCGGCGATTCTGCGAATACCGTTGGCCAGGCAACATCCGCCAATTGGGCTTTGTGATTGAGCAAAGCTACGTTTTGCAATGCGAACCGATGCTTCCAGGCGTGCCCGAGCAGAACGATCGCAATATGCAGCTTCCCTTCACCAATCTGGGGAGGCTCCGCCAAGTTGCGGTGGAGCAAGCACTTCGCACAACGTGTGGCCACAAAGGCCGTGCTGCGGAACTACTGGGAGTTCATCCCAACACGCTCACGCGAATCCTTGCTCAAATTGAGGAAGAGTAGATTAATACCATAAGATATGACGCATACAGAGCCGCTCCTTCGGGGGCGGCTTTTTTTATTGGCCCTCTGCGCTTGGAAGTCTCAAGACTTCCTCACCTTTTTGGTGGCGTTTTCACAAATTGGTGAATCATTGACAAACCTCTTTAATCATAGCGTGCATCAGTTGTGACGCTGATTTCTTCTCACCAATACAGTGAATCGCCCTTTTCAGGTTGCTGTCGCTCGTGTTCTTCGTAAGTGCTAACTCATACGACACTTAGCATTGATGATAGCTCGCATGCTTAATTGGGCACGGCACTAGCTAAGTAAATGTTCGCCTTACAGCGCACGCGTTGTAAGGAAGGGTCGGCCTCTGTCGACTCGGGTGCGCCAGCTTGTCGCTGGCAGCACGGCAAGAGACGTTTGTCACCGAATATGGTGACGGGTGTTTTGGCTGATCGTCACGTCACAGGTCACGATCTCGCCTAGCTCAAGGAGACATGCGAATGAGCAACATGCAATCTTACGAAGCGTTGGCAGCAGACTACAGCACTGACAATTTTCGTCGTAGCGAGCCAATTAAGGCGAGCCGGCAACAATCCCCGACCCAAGGTCGGCGTCGTGGCAAAGGTCCTCAGTCCGTAAACGGCATTCATCGTCGTCGTCGTCGGAAGATTAGTTGGTAACGATCATCTCGTTGGTTTGAGCATGCACGTGATGGCGACATTGTCGTCAGAGTGTGCATGCGGCGGTAAAGCTGTACTCGTCGCTTACCGTAAAAGTTTGGATTGATTAAGAGACATTATGCGCCGGCGCCGTTTGCGTCAGTTGGACATAAACCTCTTGAATGGTCGTGTGTGTTGTCAAAGCAATGCTACGTCCGTGGTTTTTGATTTGATTTTTAGGGCAGCCTGTGATGTCGAACACCGTGAGTTACTCAACAAACATGTGCCTGGAAACATAGTCCGTGGAAACTGTCTCACAAACGCCTATCGCCAGACTGACGTTACCTGAAGGTAAGACCAATGCGCCTCCGCGCACGCTTGTTTTGCCCGATCTATTGCGTTGTCTGGTACTGACCTGGTCCGAAGGACGCGCAGAGTTGCTGCGTTCCGCGGCTTCGAACGAATCTTGGCAAGCAACGGTCAATATCGATGTTCGAGAGTTTCTGCGGAATCTGTATGTGCTACGTGTCCCCTTGACGTTTGTGGATTTGCCCAACGCTGATACGAGCAGCTATGCCTTGCTGAAGGAGGCCGCTCAACGGACATCAGAGCTTGGTAACTCATTGGTTGTTATTTGCGGATTAGGCGGGAATCCGGCTGAAGAAATTTGGGCTCGCCAGTTGGGTGCCTGGGCTTATCTGCCGGGTGACAACGGTTTGGCAGGCTTGGAACTTGTCTTTGGTGATGCCCGTAAGGCTGTGGCGAATCAAGCGCTCGTGAATGTCGAACTTGATGGCTATCGCTGACGAGTCACCAACAAGTATGACCTCGCAGAAATGAATAGGTTTTAGCTCTGAGTCGTGTGATCAACTCCCCTTACACCGTCGTGAGCACTGACAGACATGATCAAGAAACAAATGAGCGAACAGGAAGAAACCGCAGCGGAATACACGAACGGATCGATCGCCCGACCGGCGCGGCTCCGTCGTGAAGCGAAAACAGGAACTCTGCGGGCTCATAGCAAGCGCCGCACGGTAACGCGCGGCCGCAGAAAAAACACCGTCGTAGGTGGCATACACCTGCGTGGAGATAAGCGCACTTTGCGCTGATGTAACTGAAAGTGAAGTATCGACGCAACCAACAAGGCATTGCCGTGGGCGGGTCGCGACGACAGTTTTTGCCATGGAGTTTGCTCCGTGGCGAAAACCGAAATTGGAGATAGATCATTGCATAACGTACTAACAACTGCTTGGAGTTCTATGATGGCATCACTCAGGGTCCCGTTCGGTCAACTACAGTCCTCGCCTTTTCGACGAGGTAGCTTGTCTCTGCTTATCGCCTTGGTGATAACGTCTTTAAGTTCCGTGGTATCGGCGGATATTATTCACAGCAATGTGAATGGTAGTTCGGTATGGTTCACGAACATTAAAGAAGGATCACCCACTGGTGACCCCTTGCCGTTGTATGATCAGCCCTTCTCGGTTCAAGATGTTCTGGTCTTTGCTCCAACCGGCGGATTCTCAGCAACCTCGGCCGGTGGCGGCACTCCCGATCAAACCGACGGTAAACTGTCGTTCATTATCGAGGCCAAACCAGGTCAAACAATTGGTACGATCAAGGTCGATGAATCGGGCGTCACGAGGCTTACGGCTCCCTTTGGTGGCGATGCCTTCACTTCGGTTCTGGCTTATGCCGATATCAAGGTCTTAGAAGTTGGCGGCTCTGTCGTGAATTCGCCCACGACGAACCACTTTTTTACCTTTTCGCCGAGTGACTCTTTCTTGTTTTCCGCCTTGGCGACTGGACCTACTTATGCCTCTTCGTGGCAAGGTGCGCTATCTGTCGCCATGCCTGCTAATGTGACCAAAGTTCTCGTTTCTTTGGATAACATCTTGACCGCTTCAACAACAGGCATTGGAACGACGGCTCTTATCGACAAAAAATCTTTCAGCGTATCGGTGGTACCGGTCGGCCCAGAAGTTCCTGAACCAGGAACATTCATGCTTGGTGCAATCGCCTTTGGCGGAGTATTTCTCACGCGGAAGCGCTAAAGAATTAACGAAGGTCGTCAGACCCTCGAAGCTATAAACAAGGCTCAGCGGCCGAGCAATTCGTCGACCGCTGAGCCTATGTTTTTTTGCCTCATAAGCGATTCGCCGACGAGAATCGCATTCACGCCCCCCGCTTCCAGTCGTACGGCATCGGCGCGATTCTTGATGCCGCTCTCACCCACGAGCACGCAATCTGGGGGGACTTCTCGACGCAGACGCAATGTATGTTCGAGATCGACCTCAAACGTGTGCAGGTTGCGGTTGTTGACGCCGATTAAATTGGCCCCCGCCTCAAGCACGCGCGGCAAATTCGCCGGTTCGTAGAGCTCAACGAGCGGCGTCATCTCGAGTTCCAACGTCTCGTTGAAAAGTTTGCGTAAGTTGCAGTCGTCCAGACACTCGGCAATTAAGAGAACGGCATCGGCTCCCGCGGCACGGGCTTCCAATATCTGGTAAGAATCGATGATAAAGTCTTTCCGCAGTACCGGGATACCGACCGCCGCACGCACGGCACGCAGATAGTCGAGGCTGCCTTGAAAATAAGGCACGTCCGTCAGAACGCTGAGGCACGAGGCGCCGTGCTGTTCATAGATTTGAGCGATCGCCACGGGATCGAAGTCAGCCCGAATCAGCCCCACTGAAGGGCTCGCTTTTTTGACCTCGGCGATGAGCCTGATTGGGCCGTCCGCCGCGAGTGGCGCGAAAAAATCTCTTACGGGCGGGGAATCGGCAATTTGGGCCTTGAGTTCCGAATCCGCAAGCTGCGCACGGGCGGCGAGCACCTCTTGATGCTTGGTGGCGACGATTTTCTCCAATATTGTGCTGCTCATAGAGCAATTTTAGCTAGCCGACCGCAATTTCGACAGGCTTCGACAGCTGTCGCGACTAGCCTAATCCGCCAAATTTCCGCGACTGAGTGATTTCGCTCGCAGGAACGACTATCTTGGCAGTTAGCAGGACGGGACCGCCAAGACCCGGCGGACCTGTCCGAAATAACCTTGTCCTTCGACCAGGCGAGTGAACTGGCTAACCGCGATTTTGGCCGTTGGCAACAACGGCCCACTGAGGTGCGAGTTTGACCGACGCTGAACTACTGCGTGCGGCGCGAAATGATAACGCCGAGGCTTGGTGTGCGCTTTACACGCGCTATCTGCCTTTGGCATGGCGCTATGCGTACGCCCAGGTTCAAGACGTACATGTGGCCGAGGACGTGGTGAGCGACACAATGTTAGCTCTGCTCAAGAACATTCATCAAATCGAAGCCGATGCGGCCCATATCGCCGCTTGGTTGCGGTCAGTCGTTCGCAACAAAGTGGCCGACCACCATCGCCAATCGTTTCGGCTTAAAGATCGATTGGAAAAAATCGGCCGCGATCCGTCGTCGGAATGTTTCGCCAGTTCGCCCGCGGGGGCACTTGAAACGGCTGAAACTCGCAAGCAAGTCATCGAAATTCTGGAGCGGCTTGGACCCAAGCAGCGCCTGATTCTCGAATTGAAGTATGCCGAAGGGCTACGCGTCCGTGAAATCGCCGAACGATTGAATGAAACAGAAAAGGGGATCGAAGCCTCACTCTACCGTGCCCGGCGCGAGTTTCGCCGGTACTACGAATTGAGTGAACGGGAACTTCCCGTCAACGGGGTGGCCAGCTTGCCGCCGGTTCAACTTCCCCTAACCTAAGCGATCAACAGCCAAAGATTTGGTGTCGGTATGAATACAGGACATGAACAATTCGAAGATGAGGCCAGCCAACGGCGGGTCGAGCAGTTGCTGAGAACCACGTTCGCCGCGCCCCCGATGTCGGCCGACTTTGTCAACCGGATCTCGCAGCAGCTCGATCGCGAGTTCGCTTTTTCGAGTTCGGAAGTCAATGGCGTAGCTCATGCGGAACCCGCCACGATTCCTTTATCTCAGGCGGCCACAAAACGGCGTTCGACTCTGCGAATCTTCGGCACGGCCGTCGCCGCTGCGACGCTTTTGGTCGCCGTGGGGCTGTGGAGTGATCGGCCTGCTTATGGTTGGGCCGCGATGATCCAAGCGCTCGAAGGTTGCGACTGGGTGCAAGCGATCTCGCACTCGCAGGCCAATGACGGCGCGCAAGCGGCCATCGGCTGGTTTTCGCAATCGGCGCAGGTGGCTGCGCACGAAGAAGGTCAAGCACGGGTCTATCTTAATTTCCAAACCAATACGGCGGAGAACTTTGATCCCGCGGACCAAACGATCTATCAGCACGGACTCACTGAACCATCCCAACTCTCAGGTGAGTTCCTGGCCTTGCTGTTAGGGATGAAGGAACTGCCGTCAGCGCTCGCCAATGTTGATGCCACGAATTTGGAGGTCGTCGAGGAATCATGGCGCGAGGTTCTCGAAGAGAACGACAAATTCATCGAATTGCAGGTCACTCTGCGGCAGAAGAACAAGGGATTACTTCGCCTAGTTTTCTTGCTTGATTCGGAAACGCAACTTCCCGTGAGTGGCCGGGTGCTTGATGAGCGCCAACGAGCAAAGAAATCGTTGGAGTTCTCGTATCCGCAACAGGGACCCGATTCGATTTTCGCATTGGGCGTGCCTCGGGAAGCCAAAGTTGTTGTAGCAAGTCTTGCGAAGCCGGTGGCAGTGGCCTTGGCTGGGGTCGAACAGCCGGAGTCAGCTGTTGTGGTCGAGGAGTTGGTTGTCGCGGCTGGACCTGAATCACCAACCGCGCAACCAACGACCGACACGCCCAGTCAGTCGACCACTCCCGCCGTTGCGACGGAAGAACGGGTTGCCTCCAACACGCCTGCTCTGAAATTCAAAGCCGCGGCACCGCTCGCCAAGCCGCTCGAAGAACAGGAGTTGGTGACGCAAATTAACACGCGGCTGGCCGACTTCTGGCAGGCTCAAGGAATTCGCCCCGCGGCACCGGCATCCGACGCCGAATTCTTGCGCCGTGTGTATCTCGACCTCACCGGTCGGATTCCCATGGTGAGCGAAGTTTACGCCTTTATGGACGATCCTGGTGCTGATCGCCGGGAGCGTTTGGTGGATGACTTACTCGCGCGCCGCGATCATGCCACTCATCTGGCTGCCGTTTGGCGAGCCGTGCTGCTCCCCGAGGGAGTTGACCTTAATCTTTATGGCGGCACGAACAAATTTGACGCTTGGCTGGCCGATCGCTTCGGGCAAAACCTGCCCTATGACGAAATCGTGCGACAACTTTTGCTGGCCGAAGGCCGCGTGAGCGAATCGGGCCCCATTCTGTTCTATGCCTCGTTGAAATTAAATCCCGAAGAATTGGCTGCCAAGACTTCGCGAGTCTTTCTCGGAACCCGTATGGAATGTGCCCAGTGCCATGACCATCCGTTTGACGACCGCATTGCCCAAACCGATTTCTGGGGTTTCGCGGCACATTTCGCTCAGATCTCGCGGCCCCAAGGAAAGATGGAAATGACTTCGCCCGTCTTGCGGGTGCATGACAACCATCATGGCGAAGTGATGCTACCAGATACGGAAACCGTGATCGCTCCTCACTTGCCTGGCAAAGAGACAACCGCATCCACAGAAAAAACTTCCGAGGGAACTGACCTTTCTCGACGACGGCAGTTGGTCGATTGGCTTACCAATCAGAATAACGACCTGTTTGCGCGTGCGGCCGTGAATCGTGTCTGGCAGCAACTGTTCGGTCGAGGTTTGGTTGATCCCGTCGACGACATGCGGCCTGACAATCCGGCAGTCTGTCCCGAGGTGTTGGATTTGCTCACCCGTGATTTCGCCGCCAGTGGTTTTGATCTGCGGCGTTTGCTGCGGGCTTTGGTGCTCACCGATGCCTATCAACTCTCGAGCGGTTCGCCCCAGGACGAGCCATCGCAAGCACTTTGTTTTGCTCGGATGAATATGAAGAACTTCACCGCGGATCAGCTGTTCGACTGTATCGCCGTGGCGACGAGAAATGAAGGGATGCTGGGGAATGCACCCGACGGAGCACTAGCACGCACCGAAAATATGAGTCGCCAGGCCTTCATCGAACAATTCCGTGCAGCGGGAGAAAATCGCACCGAGTATCAAGCGGGGGTTCCTCAGGCTCTCACCCTGATGCACGGTTCGGTCGTGCATGGCGCGACGGATTTGAAAAGCAGTGGCCTACTCAAATCTTTGAACGCTCCTTTCTTCACCGACGAACAGCGACTCGACACGTTGTTCTTAGCAACGCTCTCTCGACAACCAGAACCAACGGAACGAGCAAAGCTGCTTGACTATCTTGAGAGTGCCAATAACGCGGACGAGCGGCTCGCGATTTTGGGCGACGTTCTCTGGGCGCTGCTCAACAGTGCAGAGTTTACTTTTATTCACTGATAGGAATCTGTGGCTGAGGTCTGTGACCTCGGTCAGAAGCTTGAACAATTGAACCGGCCTTCAGGCCAGCTACAGAATACGAGGTGTGAATCATGGCCAAGTTGAACGAAATGGATCGCCGACGATGGATGCAATCCGCTACGCTCGGCCTGTGTGGCTTAAGCGTCAGCGGCTGGCTGCCGTCGTTTGCCCAGCAACTGGCCGCCGACCCCAAGCGTCGACGGCATTGCATATTGCTGTGGATGGCTGGTGGACCCAGTCAAACCGATACCTTCGACATGAAGCCGGGGCATGAAAATGGCGGCGAATTCAAAGAGATTTCCACCAATGTGCCAGGCATGCGATTCAGCGAACACTTGCCACAGCTCGCCAAGCAAGCCGATCAGCTAGCCATCATCCGTGGTCTAAGCACAAAAGAAGGAGATCACGGGCGCGGAACGCATTTGATGCGGACGGGCCGCGCGCCGATGGGTGTGGAAAAATTCCCCGCTATTGGTGCCGCTCTGGCGAAACAACTTGCGTCAAGTGAAATCGCCTTACCCCCTTATGTGAGTATCGCACCCTACCGCGCATTCAATGCCGAAGCATTTGGGCCTGGGTTCCTAGGGCCGAAGTATGCTCCCTTGTTCGTGGGCGAAACCAATAGCGGCGCCCCCGTGGCCGGTGACGACTTCGCTCAATTGAAAGTCGATGCCCTCGCACCACCCGATGGCGTGACGAAAGCCCAAATGGAACGTCGCTTGGAAATTTGGCAGACCATGGAAGACGGTTTTCTCGGGCGTCATCCGGCCGAGGCGACGCGGGCTCATCAAATGGTTTACGAAAATTCTTTGCGGATGATCGACAGCGATGCCGCATCGGCGTTTGATTTGTCGAAAGAACCACAAAAAGTTCGCGAGGCCTACGGCAAGGGCATGTTCGGTCAAGGTTGCTTGCTCGCGCGGCGATTGGTCGAACGGGGCGTGCCGTTTGTGGAAGTCTCGCTCAATACGAGTTCCAACGGCAGCTTCGGATGGGATACGCATGCCAACAACTTTACGGCCGTGGAAGCCCTTTCCAAAGAACTCGACGCCGGCTGGGCGACGTTGATGGACGACCTGCGTTCGCGCGGCTTGTTGGAATCGACCACCATTATCTGGATGGGCGAATTTGGCCGCACTCCCAAGATCAATGGATCCGGCGGACGCGATCACTTCCCGCAAGCTTGGTCATGCGTCATGGCCGGTGGCGGGATTGCAGGTGGACAAGTGTACGGCAAAACCAGCAAAGATGGCATGCACGTCGAGGAGGCAGAAACTTCGGTGACCGACGTTCTTGCCACCTTATGTACCGCACTCGGAGTGGCCCCGGAAACGCAGAATATGTCGACATCCGGCCGACCCATTGCGATGGTCGACGGAATGGCAATCGATGAATTAGTGAGTTGAGAAATAACTTCCATGCACTTCTCTCAATCAAACACGCTCGATTCTTTAGCTCGACTCAACAAGTCGTGCCGGGCGTGCTTCATTGGCTTGATGACAGTGTTTGCGGGTATGCAGCAA
This sequence comes from Bythopirellula sp., assembly GCF_041737835.1. NCBI lineage: Bacteria > Pseudomonadati > Planctomycetota > Planctomycetia > Pirellulales > Lacipirellulaceae > Bythopirellula > Bythopirellula sp. The sequence continues at coordinate 111,616 of NZ_JBGSQY010000031.1, forward strand.
CTCATATTTGCTGAAGATGTGCAGAGCGAAAAGCCTCTCGCCACGTGCGCCGTCCAAGAGCTAAAAGCACAAGCAGACAATTATGAAATGACGCAGGCCGTGGTCCTCAACGGATATCAACAACCGCCGGATACGACGCTCGACAATTATGCCCGTAGTGCCGATGGCCAGTGGCTGATCCCTCAGCAAGTGGATCGAACAGATCCCAATGTGCGGCTGCTTATTTTAGGCCCTGAACAGCCGCTGCTGGTTGATATCGCCATTTTCATTGATGGCGAACCATTCACCGCAGCACGGGAGAAATTAATCGACGACTTGTTGGATGATGCAACGGTCGAAACTCTCGTTCGCGATGCCGTGAAAGTCTCGTTGCCAGAAGATGTAAAAGAAACCGAACAGGTCGCCGAGAGCAACTCCAACGATGAAGAATCCCAAGAAAATAAATCGCAAGAGGAAGATCAAGGAGAGGCCAAAAAAGATCCTGACAAGCCAGTCGTCGACGTGCAGCAACGAGCGACACGAAGCGTTGCTCAGCGATTAGTCAATTATATGGCTTCGGCGGATGTCAAAGCCGACCGCGAGGAAGTACGTTGGCTGCTTGCCGAGTGGACGGGTGGCCCAGCGATTTTAACACTGGGCCCAGCCATGAATTGGCAACGGGTTGGTTTCGCTCCACTCTGGAATGCCATCGATGTCGATGCCGATCGAATCTTAAGCGCGGCTGAAATTGCCGCAGCCGCGGAACGTCTCGCCCAGGCGGATGTCGATGAAAACAGCATCGTCGAGTTGGAAGAACTCTTCGCGATGGGTTCTCGGAACACGACGGCACCCTTTGGTCACCCACTTGCCGTGGTGATCGATCGGGAAACAAATTGGCAGCAATTACACTCCCATCTGCAAGCTGCCTACAGCCGACGCGAGACGGGGCAGCAAGGATCAGCCGCCTCGTCCGCGTCGGCGCTTTTGAATCGTATCGCGAGTGGCCAACTGAATGTGTCACAGACCGAAATCCAGAGCTTAGTGGAAGAAACCGCCGACATAAAGTTGCGCGTTTCGCTCGGCAAGCAAGACGGTGAGAAACAGGTTGCTTTGTTGGCAATGAACGCGGGCGAGCATTTGCAGCATGAGAATATGGTGACCGCCCTTCAAGGTGCGCAGTATTTGGAATTTTCTGCGGGCGATGCGAAGGAGCAAGATGCCGCCGAACCGGTGGCAACTCAGATCGCCATTGGAGCTGTTGTGGATGGCTATCCCCTGTTCCGCTTGGCAGATCGTAACGGTGATCGTCGGCTCTCACCTCGTGAGTGTCGCAATATGGCGGCCGTTTTGGCGGCACTCGATCGGAATGGTGATGGACAAATTGATTCCCACGAAAAACCCACTGCCATTCGCGTTTCAATCACCCGTGGCCCTCATGCCCACGAAATGCTTGCTGAGCCGACGTCGGCGGCGCGCGATTTTGCCAGTGTTGGTGCGACTGCGAACGCTGTACCTAAGCCCGCAGCCAGCGTGCCAGCGTGGTTCACGGATATGGATCGCAATCGCGACGGCGACGTATCCCGGAGCGAATTTTTGGGGACCAGCGAGCAATTCAAGCAACTCGATGGTGACGGTGATGGCTTGATTGGCGACCAGGAAGCCACGGAATAGTTGCCAAGATTTTGACGATCTCAGCGAACTCCCATTGTTTTACCCCAAAAACCGGTATCATAAACAAATCCGCGGTTGCGGCGTATCTATCTTCGATAGGCTCTATCCAGGATAGACGTCGCCTTAACATTCCCACCCCAGAGCCTCCGGAACTTATCATGAGTGAGAATCATCAAACCGTGCTCGATTCCAATCACGTACTTGCTCCCCACGCCAGCACGGAAGAAGTCACCCGAATGGTGAACAATCTGTATGCCACCTATGAACGGATGCGCACAGAACTGGCTGGTGTGATCGTCGGCATGGATGAAGTGACCGAACAATTGATGATCGGCATCCTTTGTCGCAGCCACTGTATTTTGCAGGGCATGCCGGGCTTGGCGAAGACGTTGCTGATTTCGCAACTCGCGTCATTGATGGACCTCACGTTTCATCGCATCCAGTTCACCCCCGACTTGATGCCCGGTGACATCACCGGTGGCGACGTATTGGAAGAAGATCACACGACCGGCAAACGGGCGTTTCGCTTTTTGCAGGGCCCTTTGTTTGCCAATCTGGTGTTGGCCGACGAAATCAATCGCACCCCGCCCAAGACTCAAAGCGCATTGCTCGAAGCGATGGAAGAACGCCAACTTTCCGTCGGCGGGAAAACCTATCGGCTGCCAAATCCGTTTTTTGTGCTGGCGACCCAGAATCCCATCGAAGTGGAAGGAACTTATCCTCTGCCCGAAGCCCAGCTCGACCGTTTTCTGATGAAAATCAAGGTCGAGTATCCCGACCGCGTCGGTGAATTGGAAATTTGCCGACGGCAAACGACCGATTACTCGCACACGACGCAGCAAGTGATCGATGTCCAGCAACTCCTCGCCATGCAGCAACTTGTGCCCAAGGTGGTGGTGGCGGATCACGTTTACGAAGCCGCCGTGGATTTGGCCCGCATGACTCGCCCCGACGAAGGCAAACTCCCCGCCGACTTGCGCGATAAGGTTCAATACGGCGCGGGGCCGCGGGCGAGCATCGCTCTACTCAAAGCGGCCAAAGCTCGGGCATTGCTCCACAAGCGTTGTCATGTCACGACGGCTGATGTTCAAGCGGTCGCGCTGCCCGTGTTGCGGCATCGAATTATCCCGACGTTCAATGCCGAGGCGGCCGGTCTCGACACCGATGATATTGTCAACGCACTCGTCGAGCGGAGCACGCTCGCGGCCAGCGCATAAAATTCATGGCAAGCATTTGAGTTATCGTGGAACAACAACCCCGCGTGCAACAATTTGTCGATTCTCTGCGAGCGCGGGAAAGTCCACGCCCTAGCCCCACGGTTCGCATGCCGATGCCGGCAGCGCGTGCAGGCGTGCCGACTAAGCCGATTTTCGATCCTCAGATGCTCACGAAGCTGGGGCGATTGGAAATCATCGCTCGCACGGTTGTCGATGGGCTGCTTTCAGGCAAGCATCGCTCCACGCATAAAGGTGGCTGCACCGACTTTGCCGAGTATCGACCCTACACCCAAGGCGATGACATCCGGCAGCTCGATTGGAAAAAGTTTGCCAAGACCGACCGTTACTACGTGAAGCGTTATGACGACGAAACGAATCTCCAAGCTTTGCTGATCGTCGACGCCAGCGGTTCGATGCAGTTTGGCATGTCGACCGTCACGAAATGGCGGTACGCGCAAATGGCTACCGCGTGTTTGGGGCATTTATTGCTAAGGCAACGCGATTCAGTGGGCCTCGCCGTTGTCGGTGAAAAGCTGCGCGACTATGTCAAACCCTTGCCGCGGGCCAATCATCTTTCTCGGGTGATCAACGTGCTGGAAGGGATCGACGCCAGCGGCAAGTCGAAGCTCGACGAAACACTTCAAGAATTAACCGGTCGTTTGAAACGTCGGGGCATGGTGATTCTGCTGAGCGATTGTTTCGGAGACGTCCCCAAGCTGAAACACGTCCTCGAACAATTTCGCCTGCGTGGTCATGACGTGCTCGTGTTTCAAGTCTTAGCGCCTGAAGAATTGGAATTCCCTTTCAAACGGGAATCGTTCTTTCAGGATTTGGAACTCCCACGCCGGCTACAAATTAATCCCAACACGCTACGCAAACAGTACCTCGCCGAGTTTCGCGCCTTTCGCGAGCAATTTCGCGACATGCTCACCAATATTGGTGCCGATTTGGTCACGCTCAGAACAGACCAAGATTTGGGGGAAACATTGGCTCAATATCTGCGCCGGCGTACCGCACAGAAGACTGCCACGTTAGCTCGTACTCGTTAAACCGAAATCCTCGTTTGAGAAGATCGCCGTGTCGTTCCTCAGTGGACTATTCCTGTTCGCCTTGCCGCTGGCCGCCGTGCCGGTGTTGATCCATCTCTATCGGGGACGGCAACACGACATGGTTTATTGGGGGGCCATGCAGTTTTTGGAAAAGGCACTCACTAAGGGTCGCAGTTGGGAAAAGCTCGAAGAAATCCTACTGATGTTGCTGCGGACGGCGGTGGTGATTGCTTTGATCTTTGCTCTGGCCAGACCTCTGGTGAGCAGCAGTTGGTGGGGTTCGGCCGGGAGCCGCGAGGTTGTGTTGATCCTCGACAATTCGCTGTCGATGTCACGCACGGTCGCCGATACTTCATCTTTCGATCAACTCAAAGATAATGCCGTGGCGTTTCTCGATGAACTTTCCGGCGACGACCGTGTGCATGTGATGCTTGCGGCCGGAGGCGGGCAATGGCTCACTGCCGAGGGTCTCACCGGCGATTACGCGGGTGTGAATCAAATTCGCTCGCTCGTCGAAGGGGCTGAACCGTCTCGCGGCTCGGCCGATTTGCTGACCTGTCTGCTTTCCGTTGTTCACCTGCAACCCGAGGACAAGCCAGCGTCACGGCGGGTGGTCGTGTTTACGGACAATCAAGAACAAAGCTGGCAACTCGAAGCCGAACAAGCCTGGACACAATTGGGAGAAACACTCACAAACGCGAATGTTCCTACAACCATCCAAGTTATGGAATGTGGATTGGAAAACAACCAGGTAGACAATCTCGCGGTACAGGGGATCGAAGTTTCGCGAAAGATTGCTCGGCCCGGTGAAGAGATTCAAGCTCGTGCGCAAGTGATCAATCTGGGAGAAGTTGAGCGTCCTGCGGGAGTTGTCGAGTGGCTGGTCGATGATGAAGTCGTGGGCACAAGTTCATTGGGAGTATTATCACCAGGCGCCACGACCGAGGTTTCAACGTCGCTGCGGCGAAAAGATGCCGGGACTTATCTGATTCGCTGCCGCATTGAGGCCGACGATCAAGTGCCGCTCGATCAGGAAGAAGGAACGGTTCTGGAAGTAACCGATGAAATTCCCGTATTAGTGGTCCATAACCCCGAATTTGCGAATGGCGAGAAATCATCCCGCGATTTTTTGACCGCAGCGCTGGGGTACAACGGCACGGACCCACAACCTTGGCACGCGGTTTATCGCCCTACGATTATTGAAACAAGCGAATTAGCCGAGACGAATCTTGCCCAGTATCGGGCCATTGTGCTTACCGAGGTCCTCGAAGGAGATGATGTAACGATTTCGCGACTCGATGATTTCGTTCGAGAAGGGGGCGGATTGTGGATCGCGCTGGGTGAGAATGTCGATCGCTCGAATTTCAATCGCGATTTTTTCGACGATGGTGATGGGCTCAGTCCGTTGCCGCTGGAAAGCCTGCAAGAAAATGACTCGGCCACCGAAGAAGCGAGCCAAATTCACCCGCCCGGCCGCGATCATCCCGCGACGGTGCAATTAGCCAACACCGCGCAACTTGATATCGATGAAGCCCGTATCAACACGCATTGGTTGTTTGCTCCGCGTGAGGAAAATGCGGCAGAAACCAAAGTTTTGCTCGAAGCGGGCGACGGCACGCCACTTGTCGTTGAGAACTACGTGGGGGAAGGACGAGTCATCGTTCAATCTTTCCCGCTGGGATTGGAGTGGAGCAACTTACCACAACTCAAATCGTATGTGGTGATGGTGTCTGATTGGCTGGATTATTTGACGGCGCCCACGTCGGCCCGTTTTAATCTTGCGTCGGGAAGTGCCTTGGTCGCTACGTTACCGACTAGCGCCGATGGTGACGAGATTCAGTTACTTACTCCTGCGGGTACCACCGTGCCACTTGTTGGTCAAGAACTTGAAGACTCACACGTGGTTCGTTACTGGCAAACTCATTTGCCGGGTGCATATCGAGTTCTGTATACCGACGGTGGCCAATCCGCGAGCATTCCTTTTCACGTTGCTCGTGATCCACGGGAATCACAGCTTAGGTTTCTCGACGAGCAGCAGCGCGATTCGCTCGCCGCGTCGGGGCTCGTGTTTGGCACGGAACTTCCCGAAGCGCAAGTGACCGAAGAATCCACCGTGCGGGAGCAGCCGATCTGGCAGACACTTTTAGTCGCACTCATCGTTTTACTTGCCGCTGAATTGTTGATTTCATCGTGGTTAACACGACAACGGAGCGGCCCAGCCTTGAACAGCTCGTTTTAAGTTTCAATCATGTCTCCCAGCCAACAATCTGAAAACTTGATCTTCGACGGCGCGCTTTCGCTGCCGACGGCGATCGTAATTGGGTTGTTGCTTATTGGACTCACGACGTGGTTATTGATTCGTGACCGTAACGCCTTAGGCACGGGTTGGGCCACTGTGTTTTGGGCCACGCGGTTGGGTGCGGTGGGGTTAGCCCTCTGGATGGCGGTCGGTCCCACGATGGAAAAAGTCGAGCGCAGCAGCACACCGCAATCGATTGCGATTATTGCCGATCACAGCGAGAGCATGAACATCGTTGATCCCCCCGACGGCGCTGAAAGCGTCCGTTGGGAATTAGCAGCTGAGAAAATGACCAGCGACCCGCAAGCGGCAGAGATCGCCATGATTGCCGCGGACCGCGCGGGAGTGGCCTTGGCCGTGGCCAATCAACATTGCCAAACCACCGCGAAAATGCTGGCAGAGCATCGGCCCTTGAATTTGCTCCGTGGAAGTTTGAAATCGGTGCGAATCGCGGTGGAACGGGCTAGCAAACATTGCGAAACCATTAGCGACGAACTCGCAGGGACGCGCGACGACATGCTCGAACGGCTTGCTCGCGTTGACACGCTGCTGGAAGGCCCGATCGCGGAATCGCTCGACGCGGCTGAAAAAGCGGTGACTGATCGGGGTGATTCTGTTGTTGAAGAATTAACGACATCCTTGGGGCAGTTGGGCGAAGGCCTGACAGGTGCTCAGCGTCGCATCGATATTTTGGCGAGCGATCTCCTCCGCGAACAAATCGATGCCAATAGCGGCGTGTTCGCGACGGACGAAAATCAAAATCGCCAAGAAAAAACATCGGAAGCCTTACGGGCTTTGGAGCGAGGCGCGCTGACGGACTTGCCCGACGACGTGCGCGTGAATCGCTTTCGTTTTGATGCGATGTTGACGCCCGTGTCGGGAGATGAGCCTTGGTCGCAGCGATTGAATGTGGAAGCGGATTCGCAACCGCGTACTGGAAAACCGGCCAATCCAAACACAAATCTGAGTGGCGTATTGGAACAACTCTCCAAAGCACGCACCACCGACGCCACTCGGCTGGCCGTCGTTTACACAGATGGCCGCCACACGGCCATTGATGGCGTCGCGCCTCAAGAAGCCGCCGCGGAATTACACGATTTGCCCGTGTTCGTCGTGCCAGTCGGCAGCGCAGCCTTGGTTCGTGATCTGGTGGTGCATCGCGTGACTGCGCCGTCGACCGTCGTGGAACGTGACTCCGCAGTGATTGAAGCGATTGTCACCGCGTTTGATTGCGACGGTTTGCAATCGGAACTCGTGTTACGGCATAACGGTGAAATCGTCGATCGCAAACCGGTCGATTTCACGGGTGATCGCATTGATCGCCGGGTGAAGTTCGATGTCTACGCCGACAAGCTGGGGTGGCAAGAATATGAGTTGGCTTTGGAACCCGTCGACGGTGAGGCCAGCCAAGCCAACAACGTGACGCCCGTTTCTTGGGAAGTCGTTAAAAATAAATTCCGCGTTTTGTTGTCGGATGGCGTTTCGCAGTGGGAATATCGCTATTTGCAGCAACTCTTCCGCCGCGATCCTCACGTGGAATGCGACGAACTGCTCTTCTTCCCTCGGCTACGTGGCACGGGCAACCTTGCCGCCAAGCCGCAATTTCCCAGAACGGTCGACGATTGGGCGATGTACGACGTGGTGATTCTGGGCGACATCAGCCCCAAACAATTGCCGCGCGCGAGCCAGGAATCACTCGTGGAATATGTTCGCAAACGAAACGGGCATCTCATTCTAATTTCTGGCCGTGATCATATGCCACAAGCCTATGAAGGCCAGCCATTGATGGGACTGCTCCCGGTCGAGCCACTCTCTGGCACGGTCTACGAAAGCTACACCGTGGCGCTCACTGACGAGGGCCGTGTCCACAGCGCACTCGCCATCGAAGATGGAGCCAAACTCAGCGAGATGGCCTGGCAAGACGTGTACGATCAGAAGCCGCTGGGTGGGGTCTCGCTATTTTGTAAGCCCAAGAAGACCGCGCGGACATTGATTGAAGCTGTTCCGTACGGTTCGACGGTGCAACTTCCCGAAGATCAGCAAGAACAAGCGGCGTTTCTCTGTTGGCATCAAGCCGGGGCGGGGAAGGTCGTTTATCTCTCTAGTCCCCAAACCTGGAAGCTTCGTTTTCGTCGCGATGATCGTCGGCATCATCGTTTTTGGGGGCAGATGCTCCGCTGGATTACTGCCACGAACTTAGGAAGCGGTTTCGATCTGGTCCGGCTTTCGACGGATCAAACCCATTACGCCACGAATGAACCGGTAGAAGTTACGGTATGGCTCAAGGATCAAACGGGTCGGCCACTCGCTGATCAAGAAGTGCAAGTGGCCGCGAGAGTTTTGGACGACACCGTTGCCAGTGTGCCCTTGGTGGCCGACGACGAAATGGCGGGACGCTACTCCGCCGTCCTCAAAGGTCTGCCCGCGGGTGCTTACGAGATCTTGGTCGAGGGGACGATCATCGATCAATTGCTGAGTGGCCAAGTGGAGCAGAAAGATGTCCGCTCGCTGATCTCGATTGAATCCAGCGACAGCCTGGAAATGATGGATACTCGCTGCGACCGGGCGCTGTTGGAGCAAATTGCCAAGACGACGGGTGGGCAAGTCATTCCGCCCACGGCGGTGGCGGAAGTTTTGCAACTTGCATCGCTGTCGCCCGAAGTTCATGAATCCGTGGAACGAACTCCGCTGTGGGATCGCTGGGCCAACCTGTGGATTATTCTCGGGTGTTTGTTCGTGGAATGGATCGTGCGCAAAGCCAAGGGCTTTGTGTAGGCCACAATAATTGACGTTGAAAAATTCTCCGTTGGAGGAGGAAACATGACTCGCCATTCGCAAGATTTTCGCGTGCCGCTCGCCGTTGCCGATAAACTGGAAGCCGTTCGTGCGCGGGCGTGGAAGATGCGGCTTCTCACGGCTGCGGTCAGTGGAATCGTTGTGCTCCTTGCCACGATGGGTATCTCCATGGCCATCGACCGTTGGGCCACGTTGTACAGCCCGACGTGGAGATCGCTGCTCACATTTTCAGCCTTAGCTGCGACGGGATTCACCGTCCTTGCCTGGATTGTGGCGGCATGGCGGTATGTGAATCGTGTCGAGCGCGTAGCCGCAGATGTTGATCGCCAAGTGCCAAAACTAGAAGAACGCTGGACCACGATCGCTCATCTCTCGACGCCCGAAAAAGCACGGGACGTTCACCCCGCGATGTTCCGTCAAGTGGCCGCCGAGGCGAACAACTATTCATCTCAAGTTGATCCCCACGAAGTTGTGCGGCCCGACGGCGTATTCCGCGCTGCTTGGTGTCTGACGGCGGTCGCGGCAATCTTGGCGGTTGCCGTGGTGATGGATTCGCATCGCACGGCCGTGTTATTCAAGCGGTTTTGGTTGCCGATGGCCAACATTTCGGCCACGGAGATTCTTCCCATTGCTCAAGAAGGTGTCGTCGCGCGGGGCGAATCGCTGGAAATCGCAGCCGAATTGAAGGGTACACCCGTCCGCGAAGCAACCTTGTTCCTCAGTCCGGAAGGGGCTGACGAGCAAACAATCACTCTCGTGCCGCGGGGTGACGAGCATAATCGGCTGACGCATCGGGTACGATCCGTCAAAGAGCCGCTGCGGTATCGCTTAAGAGCCGGCGACGGTCAGAGTGATTGGCAAGAAGTTGCGGTAGCGGATCGCCCCGAACTTGCGGCGGCAGCGCTCAAATTGATCCCTCCTACATACACCCAACAAGAGCCCCAGGAGTTTGACAAACTCCCGCGGCGTTTGTCTGCACTCATGGGAAGCACGCTCCAGTTCGCGTTCAAACCAATGCATCCCATCGCCAAGCTGCACCTCGATTTATCCGGTGGCAAAGAGCAACCGTTGCTGATAGATGCCGATGGGTGGTATCGATGGGAAGTCAAAGTGTCGGAGAACATTTCGCTGTCCCCGATCTTGGAAGAAGAGCATGGGCTCACCAACAGGCGGCCGCCACTGTGCGACGTCCAAGCGCGGCCCGACAAGCCACCTGTCGTGCGAATCCTTACTCCCAATGAAGAAGTGGCCGTTCGTCCCGACGAAAAAGTGCCGGTCACCTTTGTGGCCAAGGATGATGTTCGCGTTGGCAGCGCCGAATTAGTTGTGTTCGACGAAGGAGGAAAGCCTGGCGCCGAGCCGCGAATTCTTGATACGATTCCCGTGCCGTTGGGTGACCAAGAAGGGGCGACCGAAGTCAAAGCCACGGTCGAACTTGATCTCTCGAAATACAAAGTCCAAGACGGGGCTCAACTCAGCTTCGCCGTGCGGGTCCGCGAAGATCGTAGCTTGCTGTCGCCGGTCATGCCCCAACAACCGGCGCTCAGTGGTGGTGAAGTCACGCAAGGCGAAATGATCGAGGGAGACGCCTCGACTATTGCAAACGCACAGCAAACGCAACCTAGCTCAACGCAGCCACAACCAGCAGGGGAACAAACAGCCTCTTCTCCGAATACTGAAGCTCCGCAGCCACAGCCGGGAGCAGAATCTGTCGCGTCGGCCGAACCGACATCGCCTGCTGATCCTTCTGCATCCGAGAAGCCAACATCACCTGCTGACGAACCTTCGGCCATCTCCAAAGCCATTGCCGAAGCCATGCCTGAGAAGCTCAAAGACTTAGCAGCAAAAAATACTGACCCTGAATCGAGTTCGACATCTACCGAGCCTTCCACGGCAGCAGGTACAAATGCCACCGCCAATAAAGAAACGACCAGCGATCGCCAATCGCTGAGTACAGCCAGTTCCGAAACGGCCCAACCACAAACGACTCCGCAGGCGGACCAAGATCAACCACAGCAAGTGGCTCAGAGTTCACCGCCACAAGCTGGCAACTCTTCTCCTCAGCCGATGGCTGGCAATCAACCTTCGCAACAGGCCAACGCCAATCAGCCACAACAACGTACCCAATCGGCGGAGTCCAATTCCGAGTCTACATCTGAGCAGATGGCCGATTCGCAAAACAATCCGAATCAACAACCGAACAACCAATCGGCACAAGACGCTAACAATCAGCAAAATCAACCGCAAGAACCACAGTCCAACCAAATGGCAGGGAGTACGCCACCACCCAACAACCATGCCATGAATCAACTTGATATACCACCTCCTGCTCAGTCGTCGACCAGCAATCGGATGCGGCTGAAAGTCGATGAATGGGCCGGCAGCTTTGCGGGCCAGGAACGGGCTCAGTTGGAAATGGCTATCTCACCGCAACTCCAGGAAATCGATCTCCTGCTGGAGAAAGCGGAAAAGCTCTCTCGCAATGTGCTCGATCATCTTGATGCGGGAAATGAATGGGCGGACGCCCAGGGCCGCGACATTGATAGCGCGGGCCAGCAGATCGCTAAGTCTCTGGAAATTGTCGAAGATCTAGAACAAAAAACTCATGGCACGCCTTACGCCTTCGTCGGTTTGCAACTTGTCAACATCGGCAAGGCCCACATGCAGCCTGCACGGAGAGAGTATTGGAAAGCGTTGCAAACCAATGCCGAGTCCCGCGTCACAGCTACTCGAGACGCTTGGCAACACACGGTGCGAGCGCGGGAAATGTTGGGCGAGATCACATCCAAATTTGAAACCGCCCGACGGGAATATGCGCTCGCCGAATCGGTTGAAAAAGTCAAAAAGATGTATCAGGTGTTTGTTGAGAATTCGATGGCCATGCTGAGTGGCAACGGCGACGAAAACGGCAGCAGTCCCTATAGCCGTAAAAGAGTGGAGTTCGAACTCGATGAGGAGTATCTCGCCCGCTTGCAGGAAGTTATCGAGATGCGCAACAAGATGCGAGCCGAACTCGCCAAGATCCTAGCGGATGACCCTCGTTTGCTACGACGTTTTCTGGATTCGCAGCAGAATCGGCGGCGAATATTACGCCACGAACTTGAGGAAATGATTGAAAGCCAACGCGAATTGAATCGCGAAGTATCGGCTTGGTCTCAAGCCGATGAAGCAGCGAAGCCAGAACTGCAAGCTATGATGCTTCAACGCCATGCCGAGACTTCGGCCGATTTGGCGGTCGATGCGGCCGTGTTGCAAGATCGCTTCGACACTTGGCTGCCGCTAGCGCAAGAGATGAACAACGCCGATGTGCAGACCGCGGCGAAGCTCTTGCAAGATGTCGCTACGGCCACGCAAGAGTTGAGCGCCGATGCGGATGCCTACATCATCCAGAATCAGCAAGCGACTTTAAAAGAATCCGGTGATGAGGAAGCACTTGCCGCGGGAGCGGGGGAAACACCCGTCGTCGATGCGGGCGTCACAGTCGAAGACATTGCCGCCGATGCCCAATCTCTTCACAACCAACTTGCCAATTTGGAAGTCTCGCTGCGCCAACTGGGTATGCAACAAGACCGTTCGGATTTGGCCGTGTTCGCCGCAAATCGCATGGTCGAAACGCGCGACTTGATCGCTTCGACCTCGGAATGGATGCGGCAACTCAAACAGCATCAAGATGGGAATTATCAGAACGCCGCGGAAGTCGAGCAATATCGGCTCGCCACGCAGACGGACGAAATGGCGGGTAAGCTCGCTAATCTGGAACAGCAGATGTCCGCTCTGCTGCAGCGCGTGGATAACAAGATTCCCGAGGAAATTGCCTTGAAGTCACGGGAGTTGTTGGCGTCTCTCGACGAGCAGGCAGGTCCCAATCAATTGTCGGCCGTTTATGCCTTGCGACGCAATCAACTCCCCCGCGCCGTGGAACGTCAAGCTACGGCGCTCGAAGCGATCGAGAAGGCCGGCAAGGATTATGATGAATTGATCCAATTGGCCATCAAAGAACTCGACAAACTCCCGGTGCAAGATCCGATCGCCAGCTTGCTTGAAGACCCCACGCTTGACGAATTGTTGGCCGGTTTGGAGCAAGAGTTCGCGATTGAAGAACTCTTGGGAATTCCGAATCGGCCATCGAACTTGCAAATTAGCGGCGACTTCATGCGATTGGGGGGAGACAACTCGGTCGCCACCGCCAGTAACCAGCGGATGATGATGAATCAGATGCTGCAACAACAGCGGATGCGGCAACGTCGGCTGGATCGTGCTTATCGCCGCGCGGTGGCTCGTGCCCTGAAAGAAGGCGAAGCGATCGAAGCGCCGGATGATGAATTGGAACTTGCCAAGGAAACGGTCGATTGGAACGTACTGCTATCGCAACTCGGAGACGATTTGGAACAGGGGGCGGATAAAGCTCCTCCTGAGCGTTACCGCCGTGCCATCGAACAATACTTCCGCCAGATTAGCCGGCCTGAAAATTCTCAATTGGACTGAGATTGAATTGACAACAATGCTAAAGCTGAATTTCAAGAAACGATTATTTTACGTATCGCTCGCGATGCTGTTGGGTTACTGTTTCCATACTGCAAGTGCGGGCGAATACGAAGCACCGGCCGATGATGTTCTCACGGAAGAAGAGTGGCAAGCCCTCGATCAATCCGTAGAAAAGGGTTTGGCTTGGTTAGCGAGTCAACAACAGCCCGACGGCTCGTTCCCCACGATGCCGTTTGGTCAGCCCGGTGTGACAGCACTTTGCGAACTGGCCTTTTTGTCGCATGGTCATGTTCCCGATGAAGGCGAATACGGCGAACGGCTTCATAAGGCGATTGACTACGTCGCGGGCTGCCAAAAAGAAAGCGGCTTGATAGCGCTGGTCTCACCGGGCGGCGCCACGATTAACAGGAACATTCCCCATCTGCACGGCAGCACCGCGTCTTATAACCACGCGATTGCTATGTTGGCTCTTACTGAAAATTATGCCATGGGTGGGGCCTCGGTTGCCGAACAGCTTGATCCCGTCATTAGCAAAGCCCTTCAAGCGACTTTGCAGATGCAAAAGTGGGACAAACGCCGCAATGTCGATGAAGGGGGTTGGCGGTACATCAATGTCACCCCCGAAATTTCCGAGGCGCTGGATTCGGACTTGTCCGCGACGGGTTGGCATCTCATGTCATTGCGTTCCGCCAAGAATGCGGGCTTCGACGTGCCGCAGGAGCCAATCGACGATGCCGTTGGTTTTGTCCGGCGGTGTTTTATTCCCGACTACGGTGCGTTCTTGCTGTTTTCGTCGAAATCCGATCACCGCAGCCGGGGCATGGCGGGGGCGGGAATTTTGGCACTCGCTCATGCGGGCCTGCACGACGCCCCCGAAACCAAGGAAGCTGGCGATTGGATCCTGAAATATGGCTTCACTAACTACAACGTCCAAGAAACTTTTGGCAAAGTAGGTTTCGTCGACGACAGATATCACTATAGTGCATTTAACTGCTGTCAGGCGATGTACCAACTGGGGGGAGATTATTGGCGGGAATTTTTTCCACCCCTGGCGCGGACCTTGATTGCAAACCAGAATCCTGATGGCTCCTGGAATCCCGAAAGCCATTTCGATGACAGACCTTACGGCAACTCTTACACGACGGCGTTGGTGCTGTTGTCGTTGGGTGCCCCTAATCAGCTTATTCCGATCTTTCAGCGTTAAGAGGTGCGTGCATCGTGCCGCGACTTTTGCTGTTGTGTGGATTGATGTTGTTCGTGACCAATGCTTGCCTAGCGCAAGGTTTGGACGATGTGCTTTCTGAAAAAGAGTGGGAAGACGTTGATCGGGCGGTGTCACGTGGATTGGTTTGGCTTTCCAAACAACAGCAGCCCGACGGCTCGTTCCCGACGTTGCCTTATGGCCAACCGGCGATCTCGGCATTGTGCGAAATGGCATTTCTTTCGCACGGACATCTTCCTGGTGAAGGCAAATACGGAGATCAACTCACCAAAACCGTCAACTATGTTGCTCGTTGCCAAAAACAAAATGGCTTGGTGACGCTAATCGGTCCAAATGGCCCCACGATTACCCGCCAAGTGGGCCACGAAATTGGCAGCGTGGCAAGTTACAACCACGCGATTGGTTCCTTGGTGCTCAGCGAGAACTATTCGGTGGGCGGAAGTGACGTCGCGCAAAAGCTCGAACCGGTCATCGAAAAGTCGATCTCTGCGGCGCTGCTCATGCAGCGTTGGCCCAAACGCCGTGACATCGATTTTGGCGGCTGGCGGTATGTCGACGTGTTCAGCGGCGAGGAAGAGGATTTTGATTCTGATTTGTCGCTCACAGGTTGGTATCTCATGTTCCTGCGTTCCGCCAAAAACGCAGGATTCGACGTGCCACAAGAACCCATAGACGACGCTGTTGGGTTCGTGCAGCGGTGCTTTCAGACCGATTATGGAATCTTTCAGCTCATGGCGACACGGGCAAATCGTCAGAGCCGTGGTATGGCAGGGGCAGGCATTTTGGCGCTCGCGCACGCTGGCCGTCATCGCTCCCCCGAGGCCAAAGCCGCTGGTGACTGGATCTTGCGCTACGATTTCGACCAGTACAACGGTCTGGAAACTTTCGGCAGGACAGGCTGGATCGACGATCGCTACCACTACAGCGCGTTCAATTGCTGCCAGGGGATGTATCAAATGGGCGGCGACTACTGGCGGGAGTTCTTCCCACCGCTGGCTCGAACTCTCGTCGCTAATCAGCAGCCCGACGGCTCGTGGTCTCAAGAAAGTCATACCGCGGATGCCAAATACGGCAACGCATACACAACCGCGCTCGCGATTCTGTCGTTAGGCGCACCGAATCAGTTGTTGCCTGTGTTTCAGCGTTGAGGTTTTTGCTTATTTAACCTTTTGGCATGCCAAACCATGAAGCGCCTGCTCATTGCTGTGGGAATTCTTATCGCAGTTTCTGTGAATAGTTTTTCACAGCAACGTGATTCCAATTGGCAGCCCGTGGAAGTTGCAGCCGACGTTCTCTCCGCCGAAGAGTGGGAATCCGTGGATGAGTCCGTCGACCTAGGGCTTCAGTGGCTGGCGCGACAACAGAACCCCGATGGCTCGTTTCCGTCCATGCCTCATGCGCAACCGGGCGTGACCAGTTTGTGTGTATTAGCCTTCATGGCACATGGCCATGTCCCCGGGCAAGGCAAATACGGCACGGAGCTTGATAAGGCGATCGACTACATCGTCGGGTGCCAAAAACGCAACGGATTGTTGGCCCTTGTCGCCCCCAACGGCGAAACGCTTAGCCGCAATGTCGATCACGAAATCGGCTACACCGTGGTTTACAACCACGCGATCGGCGCCCTAGTGCTTTGCGAATCCTACGCCATGAACGGTGCCAAGCGTGCCGAGCAAATCGAGCCGTTTATCCTGCACGCCTTGGATGCGACGCTCGAGATGCAGAACTGGCCGAAAGATTACGAAGTCGACGAAGGGGGCTGGCGTTATTTGGATGATTACGACGACCGCGACTCGGATTTATCGGTGACGGGTTGGCAACTTATGTTCCTCCGATCAGCCAAGAACGCTGGCTTCGACGTCGCGGACGAGCCAATCACTCGGGCCATCGGCTATGTCCGTCGCTGTTTCCGGCGCGAAGCGGGGAGCTTTTCTTACAAAACCGGGCCTGAAGAACGCATTTCGCGCGGCATGTCGGGGGCAGGAGTCCTTGCGCTCGCCCATGCAGGTTTGCACGGCACGCCCGAGGCGAAACGCGCCGGCGAATGGATCCTGCAAAGTGGATTCGACGAATATAATGGTTACGGTGGTATGAGCGTCAGTCGGCGCGACGACGATCGCTACCACTATGGGTTGCTAACTTGCTGCCAAGCGATGTATCAATTGGGGGGAGCGCCGTGGCACGAGTTTTACCCCAGAACCGTGCAGGCAGTACTCGCCGGTCAAAGTGCCGAAGGCTATTGGCAGCCCGAAAATCATGGGCGTGATACCTATTTTGGCAATGCCTATACGTCGGCCATTTGTCTGTTGGCGTTGGGAGCACCTAATCAATTGCTCCCTGTCTTTCAACGCTAATCTTTCTGATTTGTCATGCACGAGCTAGTGATTCAAGGCTCAAGATCGTGCCTGGTCGACACTGCGCTTTCCCTGAACGAACTCCGTAGTTAAACTGAAATTCCGCGATACATAAGCAAGTCGAGAGCCCTGGGATCCCCATGCCCGAGTTGGTCAAACCCATCAAAGATTTGCAGATCGAGCTGGCACAGCTTCGCCGCAGCGAGAGCCAGCTCAAGGAACGCCAAGTCGTTCTATTGCGATTGGCCCTTTCGCAGCAGAATCCCAACCAATCGTTCGATGCCAAGCTTCGCACGTTCACCAAAGAAGTCGGCAATTTCCTGCACGTTGAGCGTACCAGCATCTGGTTTCTTGACCGCGACAACACGGCGCTGCGCTGTTTGAACCTCTACGTTCGCAGCGATGATCAGCACTTTGCGGGGGGAGAACTTCCTACCAAGCAATTTCCTCGCTACCTTTCTTTCTTAGCTCAGGAAGGGGTGATCGCGGCCGATTATGCCCCTACCGACGTTCAAACAGAAGAGTTCGACAAAAACTATTTGGCCAAGCACGGCATCACTTCGATGCTCGATACGCCTTTGCGTGTGGGTGAGCGACTTCGTGGCGTTCTGTGTTGCGAACATGTTGGTGAGCCGCGGCATTGGACCGAAGAGGATCGAGAATTTGTCATTTCCTTAGCCGACTTGGCTTCGCTGACCCTGGCGACCCACGATGTCGGCCGTACTGAGGAGATGCTGCGCGCTTTATTGGACTCGGCCGCTCAAGGCGTGGTGGCCGTCGACGAGAATGGCCAAATCGCGCTGGTAAACTCGCTTGTCGAGCTGATGTTTCTCTACAAGCGTGACGAACTGTTGGGGCAGCCACTGGAAATCCTGATTCCTCACGACTTGTGCGATTCCTATCTCCGATCGCTCGCGGATAAGGTCGATGGCCGACACACGCTCGTCCCTCCCGTCGGAAAATACTTCCACGGCCAGCGCAAAGATGGCAGCGAGTTTCCATTGGAAATCGCTTTAAGCGATGTGCAACTTCACGACGAACGCATGTCCCTTGCCCTGCTGACCGATGCCACGCAGCGGGTGCAAATTGAACAGCGACTCATTAAAAGCGAAGAACTTTACCGGAGCGTTGTGGAGGATCAGGTCGATTTGATCGCCCGTTACACGCCCGACGGCATTCGCGTTTTTGCCAACGACGCCTATTGCCGATTTCTGGGGAAGAGCCGGCGTGAATTGATTGGTCGGCCTTTGTGGGAGCATATTCCTCCCGAAGATCACGACCGCATGCGCGAGAATTTCGCACGGCTCACCAAGGACAATCCTGTTCTCTACTACGAACATTGCGACGTGACCAACGGCAAAGTGGTCGTGAATCAATGGATCGACCGGGCGATTTTCGATGCCAATGGCAACTTGCGCGAAATCCAGTGCATTGGCCGCGACGTTACAAAACAGCGGGCAACCGAGGAGCGCTTGACCGCGGCCGAGCGGATGGAATCGATCGCCATGCTCGCCAGCGGGATCGCCCACGATTTCAATAACTTGCTGACACCGATCTTGATCTATTCGGAAAATCTGCAAACACGCCTGCGCGAAGGCAGCATCGAAGCCAATCAGGTGCAACAGATTTACCTAGCCGCGGATCGCGCGAAAACGCTTGTGCGCCAGATTCTCACCTTTGGCCGCAAGGGGGAACGTGCCGAGCGAGTGCCGACTCAAGTCACGGCGATGCTCAACGACGCCTTGCAGTTGATTAGGATGTCGGTCCCTCCGCATATTCGCTTGGAAATTCAAATCGACGAAGATTGCGGCATCATCAATTCCGACGCTGCGGAACTCTATCAAGTTTTGTCCAACCTGTGCAGCAACGCCTGTTATGTCATGAAGCAGGGAGGCACGCTGACCGTCTCGGCTCATAAGAAGCATTTCGAGGCCGACGATTTCCCGGCGGGGGAGTACGTCGAAATCAGCGTCAAGGATACGGGCCAAGGAATTTCTCCCGCCGATTTGAACCGCATTTTCGATCCGTTCTTTACCACGAAGCCCGACGGCGAAGGGACCGGGCTGGGACTCTCGGTCGTTCACGGCACGGTTCAAGACCTGGGGGGCACGATCAAGGTTGAAAGCCACGTCGGCAAAGGAACGACCTTCGTGGTGCTCTTGCCGTGCATCGATCAAAACCAACTCGACGATCGCAACGGCCAAACATCCGAGCAAGGTGTCATGAAATCGCATATCTTGCTCGTGGACGACGACGATCTGGCGCTCAAGTCGATGCAGCTTGTGCTGAAGCAACTGGGGCATCAAGTGACGGCTTGTAGTTCCGCCCAAGAGGCCCTGTCGTGCATGGCACACACTCGCGAACCTTTCGACGTGCTGCTCTCCGATTTTACGATGCCCAGAATGTCGGGATTGGAGCTTGCCGAACATGTTCATAGCCGTCATCCTAAGTTACCGATCCTGCTGATCACGGGGGACGCAGGGCAAGTCGATGAAGATGCCGCCAAACTGGCCGGAATCAGCGGTTTCATCGCCAAGCCGGCAGGATCGCGCGAATTGAGCGCTGCTCTCTGTCAAATCCACAAGTCTGCATGCGCTTCTCCACCTACCACTATGACTGAACCTACCTCTGAAGCCGAGCAACATGTGCTCGTCATCGACGATAATGAACTTGTGCGCAGCTCGCTCTTGAGTTTGCTCAAAACGATTGGCTTCGAGCCACACGCCGCCGCGAGCATGAGCGAGGCTCGGCAAATCCTCGAAAAACAGCCCGTCGATGCAGTGATCGTGGATCACTTTCTCGAAGGGGAAAATGGCTTCGAGGAAGCGCCACGGTTGTTCGCCTCATCCCGCGCGGCCAATGGCCATGTTCCGCTGCTCGTGGGAATGACCGGCTCGGAATATCAGCCACAAGGTGACGAACACCAGTTCGACGCCTTCCTCACGAAACCCTTCACGGCAGATCAGCTCCGCGATGTGCTCTCCATCAATCGTGCTTGAGCGCATTCTTAGCGCCGTGTGTTCAATTCTTCCAACTTGTCCAACTCTTCCAACTTGGCAGGGATTATTTGTGATTTCAAATTCATGAAAAAAATGAAACCACGAATAAAACGAATCACACGAATACGCGGCCGATTGCCAGATACGCGTCCGCCTTCGGTGGATTCCGGCGTACAAAGCCACAGTACTATAGGCCATCGTCCACGTTCATCTTTTACCACAAGCGCGCGGCCAAATCGCCTGGCCAAAATGGAAATGCAAGAATAAAAAATTAATTCTTGAGCGCCAGCTGGGGCGCGAAATCGGCGCGAGGGGAAACGCCAGGGAGCACGTTGTTTGTTGGTTGGGGACAGCCGATGTCATGGACCAACACGCGAGATGCACCAACAAAATAGGTATGAAACTCGCCAACTTCCAAATTGTAAGCCACGGCTTCTTCGCCTTCTTTGGTAGATTGAAGTTTCAAGGAACCACCAATGGCAACCAATTGCTGACTGGTTTTCAGAAATTTAGCCATCTCCCAACCGTGGCCGCTGATCCAGAAGCGATGTCCACGAGTGGCAACGATTGTCTCTTCACCAATCACAAGGTTGACCGTCGGACTCGGCGGACCTACCGTCGTATCAATGACCGGACGATAACTGAGCTCTCCCGTGTGAGGGTCCTGGCTCAAGACGAGCGTGCCGACTTTGATCTTTTCGATCGCTACAGGACCTTCACGAGTCCAAACCGGGGTGCCAGCAATAAAACAGGAATGGGTTTCCCCAAAAGCCAAATCCGCGAATTCGCGAGTCCGATCAAACTGATCGATCGTTTCGTAAGTTGGCAGAATATCGGAAGTGTTAAGTTCGTTATGCAGATTCCATTCCCTCCACCAATCGATCGCCTCGGCTCCTTCGTCCTTACCGCGGACAACTTGCAAAACAGATTGCACCCGAGCATTTCCTTCCTCGCGCGCGGCATTAATGGCTGCGACTCGTTCCTTGGCGTCAGCAATTTGCGCAGCGGCATTTCCCTCGTCACGAATTTGATCGGACCAGATTGGCCCAAATCGTGGTGCATTTGTGACCACGCCGGGCACACGGGAAAGGCGGGGACTGTCTTGCCTGCTGCCCATAGCGTATTGGGTCAAGAACGTTGTGGCACGGGTATGCTTGAAATTGGCGAGCGGCCCCGCTTCGTAGTAATCTTCCAGCACGGTAATCGAACCGTTGGGAAGACGATTCACCGAAACTCCCAGTTCGATCGGCGCCGCCAAATTGGCCATCAGTTGCGGCACAAAGTCTGTTTGCCTCCGGTACTTCAGCGCGTGAGCAGCGCTGGCTCGAATTTCTGCATCCGAACCATAGAGTGATGACTCCACCAGACATAAAGTCGCATTGTGTTCGGGTATGCTTGAAAGGGCCGTGATGGCGGCCAGCTGCAATTGCCGTAAGAATTGCGTACCTTTGTCCTTACCAAACTTACTAAGGATTCGCCGCTCATTCTTGGCATCGGTCAGCACGATGTCCATGAGCGCATTAACAGCACCGGGGTCATCGATCTGGGCAATGCTTTTGATGGCAATCGCGCGTTCCTTGCCATCGGTCCGCTCGGCATCGCGGATGGCCAATTTGAGCAGTTTGGCGTATTCGTTGTAATTCTTGTCTGCTGCCTCGTCATCCGCTTTGTATTTTTCAATCTCCTCGGCGGTCAGGTATTCACCTCGATAAGGCCGAACTTCCAAGGCTCCTAACGCTTCGCTGTTCTTGTTGTCGTGCCGCAAGACGTTGAACCAATGCCAGCGGGCTTCCAACTGCAAACCTTGTGTTTGACACCAACGGGCCAGTTCCGCATGGGCGGTGAGTGTGTCGACGCCTGCCGCAACCCGCTCGCGGTACTCGAGCCAACTGGGGTCATGAGCCACGCCCTCTTCAACTTTTTGAAGCGACGACCAGCGGCCATTGTGGAGGACTTGCCCACTTTGCCAACGGGCAAGATTGTTCTCGGGATCTTGGGCGAGCACGTCCGCCAAGAGAGAATCACGGAGCTGGTCGTTGCCAGCAATGTCTGCGGCGAGTGCTTGTTGAAAAACTGTGTGGACCGGCTGCTGCTTCACTTCCGCGGAAGCGAACGCCGACAACGAAACCACGCAGAGCGCAGCGTAAAGAGCCTTTTTCATGTTCCTGCTCCGTTTCCTCCCCAAAATTGATAGAAACGAACCAGCCACTAATATACCGGTTCTCCAGCAAAAGGCAAAATGCTTTTTTGGCCGGTATTGAGTTGGAGAATACAACTCTTTCAGCATTGGATTCGGGCTGGGCAACGCAATTATGACCAGCGACCGATTTAAGCCCTTTTTTAGACGACAAACTCGGAGCTAGGTTGATTGTGCTCGCTCTCGGGGTCGGTAATGACGGGCTGAATGACGGGTGGGGCGTCTGCAATCGAATCGTTGGGAACGTCCGGCGAGGTGTGTTGCTTCTCGGAAAGATCAATCACCGGATTGCTAGGGCTCTCCACTGTCGGTGGTTCGCTTATGAAATCCACAGGCAGAGAGTCGGAGGCTTCGTTAGGTGCGTCAACCGTGCTCTCGCTGGGAATGACCGAAGAATTTGGACCTTGCATCGGCTGTTGCACTGCAAGCGGTTCAGGCTCAGGCCCTGGCTCGACGGGCTGGATGACTCGTGGAGGTTCTTCGGTTGGATTTTCGCCGAGCGAAGCAAACACAGCATTGAGCGCGACTAAGTCCTGGGGGATTCTCGATTCAAATGTTTCGAGCTTCAACGGTTGTTGGACGCTCCATTCCTGCCGAGTCGATTCTTCCACTTGCCAAGCATCGAAGACTTGCTGCATTAAAAAGTCAATGTCGTGTGAATCTGTTGTCGCTGGGGATTGATAATAGTATGCCAGTCCGCGACGTTCAGTCTCTTGGAATGCATAATTCTCGCTGCTTTCAAACTCGCTTGCCGAGGAGAGCATTGTCAGCAGGGGCAACAAGGCGCTGGGAGCATTGCGATGCTCAAGTCGCTCAGGCATCAACAGACGCCGCGGCGCGCAGTACGAGCCGCGGGACCGAATCGCCCCGCCTGAGAGCTCAGCTAGCCATTGCTGCGATTGCATCATAGTCACTCAAAATTGATGGAGGCCTGTTGCGCTGTTGGCAACTTATCGTTGCCAAGCCGCGCTTCGGCAGACTACCAACATCTAAGATGTCACTGCTTCCCCAATTCTTATGTTCGACTAAGCTTGCCAGTCGCCACGACTCGCTGGCAGTTTAGACACGACTCTAGCGGTCGTGACGCATGTTTGGGCTGGCGATTAGCAATCACAAGGCACAGGAACAGCGTAACCGTTACTGGTCCTAGTTCGGGTGTTTTTAGAGTTTGAGCCCCCATCCGTCCAGGGCAACCCCGGCTGCTGGGCAGGTGCAGTGCTACTAGCGAAGAACAATTGCCGGAATCACCGTCTTTCAGAACTGCCAGGCAATTTGTAGCTCGGCCATAGATTCGTCTTCGGCATCGTCATGCGTCTCGGCGAAGGGTCGCGCGAGCGTCGTGGCGACTTCCTCGGCCTGGGGAACGTAAGCGGCAAAGGCGTCGTCTTGGATCGCAAGATCGAAGGTGGTCGTCGCCACGAAATCATCGGCAACGATCGAAGTCGCCAGTTCTGCTTCACGAACATACGAGAAAGCGAAGACGGGGACGGATTGCAGTGCCGCAGTGGATGGCACAGATTCGGCAGCCGATGAAGCGACGACTTCAATTTCCACAGAAGCAAGCGAAGATGTAACCGATGGCGGAGCGACTGCTGGAACCGACTGAACGCCGACTTGCTTGGACGGCAGGATTGCCGCGGTCGCAGTGACCACCACACTTTGTGGTGAAGTCGTGATAACAACCTCGGACGGCTCGGTCACAGCGGGAACGGATGGCGTTGAACTTGTGCCGGTTCTTCCCCAACGATTGACGAGTCGTGAAAAGCGAGGTGTTGGCGTTTCGACTTCCACCGTCGCAGGTGTGCTGACCTCAACGACAACGGGATCGATGATTGTTTCTGGTTTGCTGGCCTCGGGAGTAAATTCTGAAACGACGGCTTCGGAAATTTCGCTCACTGGCGGTTCAGGTTCAATCGTTTCAATCACAACTGGCGTGACTTCAACGACGACTTCGACTGGTGTTTCGATAACAGAGGGGGCGACTTCTTCGACGATTGCTGGCGTGAGGGGTTCGGAAATCTGTGGCGTCGAAACCGGCTCGGTGGCAACCATCTCAGGAGTGGCCTCGGCAACGGGCGGTGAGACTGGTTCATCAACAACTTCGACCACAGGTGGCACAACCGGCGTTGCTTCCGACAAAGCATTTTGACGTTGCGTCAGCCGATTGAATCGGGACGGCGGCGCGGTGAGGGGTTGTTGTGCGGAAGGAGTCACAACCTCGGCCACGGGAACGACCACCGATGCTTCGATCACGGGCTCGATGATTTCGGCGACAACAGTTGTCTGAGCGCGGCGAGCCAAAAGTTTCGTGAAGCGTTCGGTAGGCGGAGTCGCGGGAACGGCGAGCGTTGTTTCCACGACGGTTGCTGGAACCTTCGTAGGGATGTTCACAACGATCGGCGTTGAATCGCTGGGAGTGCTCTCCTCGGCTTTGTTCGCACTGGTGGTTGGGGCCGAAGTCGTTTTCAAAGGGATGACAAAGGTTGTTGCAACAGCAACACTAACTGGAGTCGGTGTCGTTGTCGGCGTGGGCGCTGCCGCGGCACTGACGACCACCGGCGGATCGAAATTCCCAACCAACGGTAAGGAATAGCTATTGCCGAAT
Organism: Bythopirellula sp.; assembly: GCF_041737835.1. NCBI lineage: Bacteria > Pseudomonadati > Planctomycetota > Planctomycetia > Pirellulales > Lacipirellulaceae > Bythopirellula > Bythopirellula sp. The sequence continues at coordinate 136,489 of NZ_JBGSQY010000031.1, forward strand.
TGGGCGAACAGGTCGTTGCCGAAGGGGGATGTATTGAACGAGACAAAGCCGTTGCCCGCGGTGAAGCGGTCGGCGATCGTCCCTTCGACGGCGATTGTGTTAGGGTCGTCCGCCGACATGAGGAAATACCATTGTCCCTGTTGACCCGGCGCGAGAATCGCGCCGTCGGGGAGATACAAGCCGAGGTCGTCGATGCCGTCGCCGTTCATGTCGCCCGCGACGGGCCGCTCGCGGACCCCGGCAAAGCCGTTGGGATTCTCGGGAGTGCCAACACGTGCGGTCAGCAATGTCGTTGACCAGGTGTTGGCCGCGGTGGCCAGCGCGATTGAGAAGCGGTTCGCTCCATTGGCAGGACTGTAAGTTGCTAGATCGTCGAGCCCATCGCCGTTGAAATCGCCGACGACCGGATAGCCGATCATGTTGGGGATCGTCACCGCGGAATCGGCATTGAGCAGATAATCGTGATCGGTATCGAAATACCACGTCGTGCCCGTGAAGACGCCGACTTCATCACCATTGGCGGCGTTGCCATCGAAGTTGCCCGCGACTGGAATGCCGTTAATACCAAGAGGATCAATTTGCACGATATCGGGAATGCCATCATTATCGACGTCGATCTGCCAACGCCATTGACTGCCCGAACGGCCGTAGACGGCCAACTTATCGAAGCCATCGGTCGTGGCTGAACCCTCGGGCGAAAAGTTGCCCGCGAGAATGCCATCGGTCGAGTTTCCCAGCAAGAATGCCAAATCGCGATTCGTGGGATCGGTCGTGTTGGGATCAAATACGAAGTTGCCATTGCCATCGATGAAAACTTGCCCACCGGCGTAGATGCCGAACTCGGGCATGGAATCGATTGTGAACCGCGCGACAAAGTTTCCGCCGGGGACGCCGTCGCCGCTGGGGAACGTTGGGTTCACGGGCTGCGACGCATTCGATTCGCCGTCGAGACGATTCCCTTCGGTATCGCGAAGCTGGTCGGAGACCGTCAACGTATAGCGATCATCCGCGAGCGGGCGAGCAAACGTCAAGACAACGCTAGCCGTCGCGGGTTGGCCCACGACAATTGGATCGGGAATCACTTGCACGGAAGTAATCGGCACAATGCCGGTCGCATCGCCCACCAGCGAATACAACGCGGGGTTCGCGGCAAAGGCAAAGTCGAGCGCGGGGGCGTCTCCCACATTCGAGCGTGGTGGCACATCGCGGAAGCTGATCGTCAGCGTACGGGCGGTGACCGTGGGACCAATCGGCGAGAACACATTGGTGCTGTTGGTGTTGTCGCTCACCGAAACGCCGGTCACTTGCGGGCCATTAAGTTGGTTCTCGGCTTCGGTGGCACCGATGTCGATCCGCGACACCGCGTTGCCGTCGCCATCACGCACGCGCGTAAATGGCAAGCCGCGTTGATCGAACTCGGGGACGCCGTCGATTCCGGCAAAGTCAGTGGGATCGCCCAGATCAATCGCGGGGCTGCCGGGGCGTGCCAAGTGGGTCCGCGTCGGTCCGCCATTCTCGGCCAAGTCGAACAGCATGGGGTCAGCCACCAAGGTTTGATCGCCCGGTTCGGTGAACTCCACCAAGGCGCTACCCGAGCCAATCAAGTTGTAACCTTGCGAGACAAACGTGTTCGGTACGGTGGTGTCGACATCGCTGCTGACGTTGCCGGCGATGATGGTCGAATGAACTTCGGTGCTGGCGTCGACATCGCCAGAGGAAAAGACACCGCTGCCGCCACCCACGGCGGCAGCGTTGTTCGTGATTGTGCTAAACAGGATTTGCGTGAGGCCTTCAAAATTGAAGACACCACCGCCGACATTGACCGCAGAGTTGCCGGAGATCGTAGAATTGATAATCACCACTGGCACATCGAGCGCCGTGTCGCTGACGATTCCACCGCCACTATCCGTGGCGGAATTGTCGGCCAAAGTCGAATTCACGAAGGTCGTGGGGCCCGTGACATAAAGCCCGCCACCTTGAGCGGCCGTGTTGCCTGCAATCTCCGTGTTGCGTACGGTGAGCGTTTCGGAGCTGAAGATCGCGCCACCGTTGCCGGTAAAATTAGCGCCGGTAAGCGTCAAGCCATTGATTGTGACTGTAAGGTCGGCAGCGAGATTTTCGATGTTCAAGAGGCGTGAATCACCATTACCGGCCCCATCAATTGTGATGCCATTGGCCAGCCCGCTGGCGTCGATGGTCAGATCGTCCGTGATCGCGAGTTCGCCCAACGTGAGCGGGATCGTTTGGCCATCAAGGGCCGCGGCAAACACTATCGTGTCGGTTCCTGAGTTGCCGTTGGCAAAATTGATCGCCTCGCGGAGCGAAAAATCGCCGACTGCAAAATTGCCGTCATCTTCATCTTCTAAGTTGTCGACGACTAACGTCCCGGCGAGCAGCGCTTCGATGCTGTTGAAGGCAATGGTCTTACGGCTGGCGGTGAACGTGATCGTGCCGTTGGTGGGAGGAACCGAAGGGACAATCGCGTCGGCTATGCCGGAGAGTTGCAGGATCAGGCGATCACCGGGGGCGTTTGAGGGGGCGCCACCGTTGATCTGCATAGGGGTATCGACGCTGGGGGCAACAATGAATGTGTCTTCATCGTCACCGCCGTTGACTGTAAGCTGAGTCGCGGTGATTGTTCCCAGGATGCTAATCATCGCTCCCACGTCGGGGGCATCGGCATCGGTGACGTCGGCATTCGCCACGACGTTGCCGGCATTGGTGATCGTGGCCCCCGCCGCGAAGATAAAATTATCGCCCGCGTTGAACGTTAAATTATTACCGTTGGCGTCAATTGTGACGCCGCTTGCAATCGTGAGATCATCACCCGCCGCCGCGGAATCGGTCGAGGTGAACGTGCTGTCGCCGCCGACCGTGACGTTGCCATTGATCGTAAGCGGGCTCGAAGCCGTGATCGTGGCACTGCCGCCGGCAGTGAGTTGATTGAGCGTCAACGCACCCGTGTTGACGATATTCACCGCACCGCTTGTCACGTTGGTCACGATAAGTTGTGGGGTCGTGGTTTCAATCGCGGCGGTGCTTGTGCCGATACCCGTGGAGGCTAATAAGCTCAATGTAGCGGTTTCAATCTTGCTGATGGTGTTGGCTGTGGAATCGGTGATCGCGCCACCACCGGCATCGAGCGTCACGGAAGTCGGTGCTGTGATCGTCGCGCCTAGCGTAATATTCTCACTGAGAATGGCAACGGAGTTTGCCGTCGTGATGTTGCCATTCACGGCCACAGCGTCGGTGCCTGTGCCGGTTTGCATGGTGAAATTCTGATTGAGATGCGCATTGGCTGCCGATGTCACGGTGATCGTGTCGTTGCCGTCGGTGCCGACCGTGGTGTCGATCACAAGATTGGTGTTATTCCAAAATGCCGCAGCTTCGATGGCGACGCCGCCACTCGTGCCCGACACGCGCAACGCGGGGTTGGTTCCGCCGGAAGCGAAATCGACTCCTTCTTGAATCGTGAGGACATCATCAGCGCTGGGCAAATTCAACGTGGCGTTGGCCATGCCGCTGATGTCGACTGGGGCCAGACTCGCGAAGGTGATCGCCTGGCCATCGACGGTGACAATGCCGTTGCCCGGCGTGGTGGCATCAGGCGTATACACGGCGTCTTCCGCGCCCGTTCCTACCACGGCGAGCGCATCGCTTCCGGCACCGCCGTCGAAACTGACGGCAAGCCCCGCGGCAGTGACCGCCGACAGCACTGTGAGCGTGTCGTTGCCGGCGAGCCCATTGACGATGACCCCATTTCCGGCAATGGCGGCAATCGGAATACGAACTTCGTTCGTGCCGTTGCCGGAAGAACCGGCGACGTCGGTCGTGAGCAATTGGCTCGAATCACGCACGACGAGATTCGCGCCGTCGATTGCAAGTTCGAAGTCGTTATTCGTACCACCAACGACTTGATCTGCAATCACCAAATTCAGCGAGCTGTCCAGCGTGATGTTTTTCGGTGTCGCTGTCCCCACGGGGGCTTCAAACGCACCCATGTCGATACGGGCCGAGCCGCTGCCATCGCCATCCAAAACCCGCGCGAAGCCGGAACCGCGTTGATCGAAGCTGGGTATTGAGCCCACACCAGCGACGGCCGTGGGGTCTCCCGTGTCGATGGCGGGACTGCCAGAGAGCAAGGCGTGAGTGAACGTCGCTCCGCCGTTATTGGCCAGTGGACCCAGCACGGCGCTCATGTCGAGCAGATTGCCCGTGCCTGAGACGTTGGTGATCCCGGTCCCCGCGGTGCTGCCGACGAGACTGTAACTGATCGTGGTTGTGCCGACGGCTTTGAGATCCGCATTACCACCTGTCGCTGTGTTGCCCGCAATAATCGTGTGCGACAAAACAACATTCGTTGAGGCATAGAAACCGCCTCCCACGCCGTTCTGCGACTGGTTGTTGGCAATCGTGCTGTGAAAAGCGTTAATGCCCTCTTGTGTAAAAACGCCAGCACCATGGGCACCTGTCCCGGTCGTGCTGTTTCCGCTAATGGTCGAACTGTTGAGGATAACACTTGGGGCTGAGATGCCTCCACCCACGGAATTGGTACCTTGAGTTTGGTTTCCACTTACGGTCGAGTTAAAGACGGAGGCATTGAGTGCGTAAATTCCACCCCCTAAGGAATTCTGGCCAGCCGTGCTATTCCCGGATACGGTCGAGTTGTTCAAAGTCAGATTGATCGCCGAGATTCCCCCTCCACCACTTGTGGTACCTGCTGTGGTGTTATTGCTGATCGTGGAATTGGCGATCGACAAAACGCCGACCGACTGTATACCTCCACCATCGGCATTGTTACCAAGCGTCGAGTTTCCGGTGATCGTTACGTCCGAAATTGTCAGTGTTCCCTCAGACGCCGAACGGATTGCCCCGCCACTGAAAGTGGTTTCTACCCCCGAGTTGCTGCCAACCGTTCGTCCACCTGTGAGGGTGAGTCCGCTAATATTGAAATCGCCCAAGGTCGCGGTGATGTTGAAAATTCGCGACAACTGATTGGCATCGACGATGATGTTGGTCGCGAGCGCCGAGGCATCGATTGTCAGCGCTTCGGTGATCGCCAACTCGGTGCCGGTCGTGAGTTCGATCGTTTGACCAGTCAGCCCAGGAATGAAGCCAATATTGTCGGCGCCCGGCGTGGCGTTCGCCGCGAGGATCGCTTCGCGGAGCGAAATTCCATCGCCTCCCGCATTGCCAATCAAAGCGGTGATCGACGACGTATCGCCATTCACGACATCGAGGGCGTTACCTACGGTCACAGCTGCTAGCACCCGCCGATCTTCGAGTAGTTCGGCAGCGAGGCGGCGCGGGCCCTGTACAGCACGACCCTGTGCGACACGGCCTTGGCGGCGAACTCCTTTGGTCAGGCGGCTAGCGATGAGAGATTTCCAGCGCAGCATCTCACGGTCCCACATCAAGGAAGCAAATCAAGTAGCAAGCGGGGCCGGCCAATGGCGCGAAAATTCGGCAGCAAAAGCCGGCTACCGAACCGCCATCCTAGAGGGGTCGTTTGCTGGTGGCAAGCAGTTGGCGCGGAGGAAATCCGCGAGAAAGAGCGAAGAATTCCGCTTTTCGAGTGCCAGCACGCGGCGAATTAGAATTCAAAGGTCGCGCGAGCCGTGAGACCATCGAACGTGATCGTGTCACTTTGGCTGGAATAATCGCTGGTCTGCACCGCCTGAATGAAGTCCTGGGTGGTGACCGCGTTGAACCAGGTGCTGACGATGTAACCAACTTGGTATTTCATACGACGACGAGGACCGACCCAGCCGACGCCGACTTCGACGTCGAAGACCGGGACGACGCGGCCAGCGGACCAGTCGCTAAAAACTTGCGTGCCGGCAAATGTGTTCGCCTGCGTATAGGTCGCGTCGAACTCACCCACCATCAGGTTCGCGATGCCACGACCGTAGGCAAACAAACCGGTGCTGGTGGAATGCTGTTCCCCTTCGAGTCCCAGGCGAATACCACCGCCGTTGAAATCGACATTGGTGTTCACCGAGGTTGTGCCCAGTGCCACGAAATTCGCACCAAAGTCTTGTTCCATCGTGGCCCACCGTCCGCCGATGAGATAATTCACGACGCTCGCGCATTTGCCTTCGCACGATTCGCAGCCCATTACCAAACCACGAAAGTCGGCATCGACCAAATTGTAGTCAATCGACGCGGTGGCGTTAGCATCGGTAGCATCAGTGGCGGCATTGGCTCCAAGGGGATGAGTCACCAAAGATCGCAACACGCCCACGGCGGGATCGATGCTCACCGCGCTATCGGTACTGCTACGAAAATACGTGTATTGAGCAGCGATGCTCGCTTCTTCGTTAAAAGCAAACGCTCCGCCAACGCGAAAATTGGGTTTGTATTCAAAGTCAACAATGGCTGTGGGACCGATGGGGATTTCGTTGCCCAACACGGGCGCGACGGGGCCATCGATGGGCAACGCATAAGCCACTTCCGCGTTGCGAGCCCGCATGTACAGGAGTTCGCCGAACATACCGCTGCGATGCAGATACTGCGGCGGCACCGGTTCATTGTAAAGCCAGTCTGCGAATTGGCCCGAAGCGGTCGTCGAAGCGGGTTGTGCCACCATCGGCTGCGCGACCATCGGTTGACCCATCATGGGTTGGGCCATCATCGGATTGGTGGGGACCGTGTAAGTAGGATTCGAATACGCGGAGTAAGGACCGTCCAAATGCACGGCACCATCCGGCGCGACTTGCAGAACTTGCTGACTGCCGTAAGACATGTTTTGAGGCGCGGTGAATTGAGCGAGCGCGCTACTTGTTATGACACAAGCCAAAAGTTGCGCAAGCCAAAAGATATTAAGCAATCGTGCCATAGGTCGCCCTGCGGAAAGGGTGCGATAAGTCGCGTCATTCAAAGCGGGTATGAGGCGGGGTTTATAGGAAGCGGGGGTACTTAGTGTCAATACGCCGTTCCCAAGGCTGCCAGCACTGCCAGCATGAATCGGTGATAACCTGTAGCAGCTAGCGAAAGTGATAGTCCAGCGCCGCAAATCGGCCAGCCGAATATGAACGAAAGGCAGCCAGTGGAGTGCAAACCGCAAACCATGAGGGCTGCCAGGGGAGGGAAAAGGGATGACAAGCCATTTGATGGGTCGGTCGGCGTTTGCGCTCGTGTTGGTGGCGGGAATGCTAAGTCTCGCCAATATACAAGCTCACGCTCAATCTTATGGCGTTGAGCTGCAAAACACGCTGATGCCAGCGTCGGGTGGCATGGCTGGCACCAGCATTGCGATGCCACAAGATTTTCTCTCAGCCATCAACGCCAATCCGGGCGCGCTCGCTGATTTCACAGGCACGCATTTCACCTTCGGTGGTGCCTGGGCCGGACCAACATACAACATCGATCAACTCGATCCTCTGCCGCTCATTGGCGTCGATCCCTATCGCGCGAAATCAGGTACCCCCGGCTCAGCCGTGGGCAATATTGGCGTCGCACAAGAGCTGTCTCTTAGTGGCTTGCCCGCGGTGTTTGGGCTCGCCTTGATTTCCAATGCCGGCGCGGGAGTCGATTTCCGCGACGTTCCCGAATCCAACGGCACGTCGGCCGAGTATGTGGCGCTCGATATGGACGCAGCCTTAGCCATGCCGATCACAGACCAACTTTCCGCAGGGGCGACGTTTACGTTCGGGACATCTTATATTGATGGCCCCTTCACAGACACGGGGGGCATGGTCCCCGCTTATGGGGTTCGCGGCACGCTCGGCGCACAATATAAACTTTACGATCTGACCAATGTCGGTATCTACTGGCAATCGAAAAAGCACTTCAATTTCGACGACGCAGTTGTTTACAACGGCGTGGCCTACAATCTGAAGTTCGATCATCCCGAGAACGTCGGCATCGGTTTCGCCGACAAGAGTCTCATGGATGGACGGTTGCTGTTGGCGATGGACGTGGTCTACAAACAGTACGGCGATGCTGACTTCTTGAAGGCGCTCTACAAGGACCAATGGGTCTATCAATTCGGCAGCCAGTACGAGGTTAACAGTAAGTTCAAACTCCGCTGCGGATATTCCTATAACACCAATCCGATGCGCGATGCAGCTCTCACTTCAATTGGTGGCATACCCGTGCCAGATGGCGTTCCAGGCTTGCGTTATATTCAAGGCCAGTTCGCCGCGATCAGCCAGCACTTCCTCACCGGCGGCGTGGGCGTGTCCGACGTTTTGCCGGGGATCGACTTCGACATATTCGCCGGCGGCATGTTCGAAAATTCCGACCAATTCGCCAGCACGATCGCGTCGGTCGAAAGCTATTGGGTCGGCTCGTATCTGACGTGGAATTTCGGCGGCGCGAAGCCGGTGGGACGGTAGGACTTACTGCTTTGTTAACGTGGCCGTCTGCTCCAGGAATCCAAGCAAGACCTCGTTAAACTTTTGCGGCGATTCAACCTGCGGCACGTGGCCACTGTTGGGGATGATGGCGAGTTTCGCCCCTGGGATTTCTTTGGCAAACCGCTCGCCCAGCGACAAAGGCAGCAATTTGTCTTGCTCTCCCCAGATGACCAGGGTGGGCATGGTCAATCCACTCAGCTTGCCATCGTTGGCGTCCTCATTGCGCTGGGCGGATTCCAGAAATCGAGCGATTGTGGTGCCGTCGCCGTTTGCAACCCGCGCGGCAAGAATCAGTTCCGCGAGCGCCGGATCGTTCGTAAATTTTTTGCCAGCGAAAACAAGGCTCAACAACTCGCGGCTTTCTTCGAGCGTTGTGGGATTCAACACGGCGGGGAGATGCTGATCGGCGTAGCCCGCGCTATCAACGAGAACCAAACGTTCGACGCGCTGAGGCTCGTTGAGTGCGACCAGTATCGACGCCCAACCACCCAACGAGTTCCCCACGAGCGTGGCTCGTTCAATCCGCAAATCGTCGAGAAATTTGCTGAGAAAATCAGCGAACGTGCCGGCGCGGTAATTGAACAGCGGTTTATCGGACCGGCCGTGGCCAATCAAATCCGGCGCGATCACACGATACTTGCCTGCCAGTGCTTCAATCGTGGCATTCCAAGTCCGTGCATCGTCGGCCAACCCATGGACCAGCACGATGGTCGGGCCATCGCCACGTTCAACGTAATGAATTCGCGCGCCGTGGACCGTGACAAACGTGCCCGTGTCGTAAATGGTGTTGTTGGGGACGTAGGTCGGATTCACAATTTATTTCACCGGCTGAGCCTCTGGAAATTTCCACGACCCGTCGAGAATGGCCGCTTGGGGACGATACATCCGCACGGTGTAATTCCACCCCGGCATGATCGGCAGGCAATTCGGAGTCTTGCCGTCACAACCGCCGAATTGAATCGTGTAGGAACCGTTGGCATCGGGCTTAGCCGTGATGCTGTTGAGCGAATAGGCGTTTTCGGGATTCTTGACGAAGTAGCCCTCTTTGTTGTAAACGCTGATCGACCAAAAGCCGTCGACGGGCACGTCTTTCACCGTCAAACGATAGATCGTCTTACCGTCGTTCTCCGCCGGTTCGACGCCTGAGTACATGGCACCCGCAGCGGGATTGCCACCCCAGCCCGCGGCTGTGCCGATCAAATGCTGGATCGGATCGACTTGATCCTTGCGGCCAAACATCCGCGCCGAATCCAAACCGCCGTTCGCTGCGGCCAGGGCCAGAAGCGCTTGGCGAATCTTGTCGCGCGACTCGGCATCCCAATTGGGAATCTCAAACTTTCCTTTCCCTTGCTGCTCGACCTTGATAGCATCCTGCAATTCATGCACGGCCTTCAGATCTTCTGGACTGTTGGGATCGACAAATGTCCGCACCGCCAAGGCGATGTACGGCGTGCCGGCTTGCTCCTTGGTGATAGTAAACTTGCCCGGCGCGTAGAACACATCCGTGGCGTATTGATCTTCGTTGATCACTTGCAGCGACATGAACCGCTTGCCGACTTCCGGAAGCGTAACCGTCACCGGCCCGGCGTTGAGATCGAACACACCGAACGAATAGAGCGTGTCGCGATTGAGTCGCACGACCGTTTGATTGTCGATGGAAGCCAACTCCCGTTCGTGCTGGAACTTGCCGAAGCCACCTTGCTCGACAAAGCGAGCAAAGTACATATCCGATTCCGCGCGGTCAAAATTATCAACCGTCACGCGGAGCGGATCTTTATCGGCCGTTTGTGCGGCAGCGATTTGAGGAACAGCAAGTGTCAAGGCTACGGCCACAGATGCAGAGAGTTTTGCTAGGGGCATATTGATCTCCAGTACTGCATAGATTTTTATCGCTATGGTTGTGTAAGTTCGTTATGTCTTGTTGCTGTACACCTACTTGCCATAAGAACTATTCAGGCAAAGCAGCGGCGGGTTCACCTTGCGCACCCGATGCGGGTTGAGATAGCCGCACCAAGAGCCAACGTTGGGTAGTGCCATTTTTATGAATCAATGCCGGGAGTTCATTTTGCGTCAGGTTGACGAGACCGGCTTCCATCACGCAGAACTGATTGTCGCCCACAGTCCAGGCAGCTCGCTGTGTTTGAGGATCGACCGCACCTTGAATCGGTTGCGTGTTGTCGGTCACTTCATCGGTGTAGTTGCCGCGCAGAATGCCATCTTTGTTGACGGCCAGTTGTAGAATCAAAGTGGGATGCTGCTGTTCATTGCGGACCATTGCGAACACGCCCAGCGGCATCCACTGATCTGAGTCGGTGACATTGGCCGTGGCACCGAGCGCTGCCAAGTCAGAGGCCTCTTGAGCAAACTCTTCGGCCGTGCCGACGCTTTGACCGGCAACCACCACGTTGTTGTCGACGCAAGTGACGTTGTTGCCATAGTTGTAGGAAACGGTCGAGGCGTTGTTGTATCCATTCGCAGCAGCAATGGCCGCCCACGCTGTCGGAGTCCACGCGGTACCAGCGGCCCAACCTGTGGCAGTCCAAGCAGTCGGATGAGCGCCGTACCAACCCTGGCCGTACACGTTGGGATGATTGAAGTTGCCCCTCACGGCGGCATAATTGGGCGAGCCCGCACCCGCGAGTGAAGCTGCGGCGACTCCTTGGGCTCCGGAAAATTGCGGTGAGTTCCGATTCTCGACGGCCGCACCCGCCGCAGCGCCTTGAGCACCCGAGTATTGGGGTGAGTTGCGATTGTCGATCGCCGCACCCGCTGCCGCACCTTGAGCGCCGGAGTACTGTGGTGAATTACGGTTATCGATCGCTGCACCTGCGGCTGCACCTTGAGCGCCTGAGTATTGCGGTGAGTTCCGATTATCCACAGCTGCGCCGGCTGCGGCCCCCTGAGCACCGGAATACTGGGGGTCGTTGCGATTGGCGATTCCGGCTCCCGCGGCCGCGCCCTGCTTGCCGGCATACTCCGAGGAATTGCGATTCGCAATACCGGCACCAGCGGCAGCGCCCTGGGCGCCGGAATGTTCCGCCGCGTTGCGATTACTGTAAGCGGCACCCGCTGCGGCACTTTTGTCGCCTGAATCTTGAGTTCCTCGGAAGTTGCCGCCAGCGCGGCCAGCTGCAAAACCTTGCCCGCCTTGAGCATTGTGCAAGCCGCCCAACTGATTGGCTCCGTGAGTTCCGCCAGAGTTAAAGTCGGACCAAGAGCCCCCGAGCCCCCCTCCTTGTTGCGCTGCTTGACCTCTGCCGCTCGGAGCTTGTGACCGTTGAGACATTCCCCCGGCACTGCCTCGACCTCCCTGAGCATGCCCTGCTCCACCACCACCGCCGCCAGCGGATCGGCCACTCGAGCGCCCACCGCCACCCCCGCCTCCACCACCACCCTTGCGTGGCGCGGCTTCAATGAGGGAAACCGTTAGACAACATGTCATCACAATCACTGCACCGACGAGTTGCCGAAACATTTTTCAAGCCTTCCGCTAATGAGAACTCAAACGACTCATACCAAGTCAAAGCAAAATGCAATGTTTGGTGGTGAGTGCTGGCTCTCTGTGTGTTGCATCAATTTCGTAAGAGATCAGCGGGCGGCCCCGGAGGACCGCCCGCTGCGATATTCACGCCGGTCTAGTTTCCCGGGCCTTTGCTGGCTTTCTCCGCTTGGGCCATACGCTTCGCCATTTCTTCTTTCACAGCATCCAGGTTAAAGCTTGCTCCGCGCTGCATGGGCGGATATTCCACAAACGTTTGCAGCTCCTTGCCCATCACCTGCTGGACGAAGACAAACCGCCAGAATTGGAACTTGAACCAATCGAAGTATTGCTGGGCACCTTCCTTGGTTCCATTATTGGGCCAACCCATACGCTCGAATGGATCGAGGCGGAGATTGGTGATGTAGGGAACGTCGGGATGCGTCTTCTCCCCCAGCCAGCCCTGGGGCTGATCGATGAAGCGAAACTTGTAATCGTCGATCCGCACCGCGCCAATCGTGCTTTCGCCAAGATAGAAGATCTCGTGACGATTCGACGGGCCCTTGCCCGTGATCAGGTCCAACTGGTTATAGCCGTCGAGATGGTTCTTGTAGGAACGATCACCGATCTCCACCCCCTTGAGCAGGTCTTTGGTGATGGTGGTGTTACCCGCCGCAGCCAGGAACGTGGGAAACCAATCGAGGCCCGACATGAGGCCATTTTGCACCGTGTCGGCCGGCACCTTACCTGGCCAACGCACGATGCAAGGCACTCGAAAGCCACCTTCCATGACCGTTCCTTTGCACTGAGCAAAAGGCGTTGTTCCTCCGTCAGGCCAGGTAAAAAGCTCGGTTCCGTTGTCGGTCGTGAAAACAACAATCGTGTTTTCATCCTCACCGATCTCTTTGAGTTTCTGCATCACCAGACCGATATCGTCATCGAGTTGGGCCATGCCGGCCTCTTGTTCCGACCAACCATTCTCCGAGTTTCGCAACGCCTCGTATTTTGGAGAGAGATGCGTGACGATGTGCATGCGCGTGGGATTGAGCCACACAAAGAACGGCTTACCATCTTTTTTGGCCTTATCGATAAAATTGATGGCAAGGTCGCGAATTTCATCGTCGACCGTTTCCATACGCTTGGGATAGAGCGTGCCAGCATCTTCGATCTTCTGCTTGCCGACTTTGCCCCACCGCGGCATCACCGTCGGGTCATCGACATCCGTGGCCCAACTATGCACCATGTTGCGGGGTCCAACCTTGTCGAGCAACTCTTGGGGATAGTTGGGATGAGCGGGGTCTTCCATCGCGTCCAAGTGGTAGAGATAGCCAAAGAACTCGTCGAAGCCGTGGACAGTTGGCAAAAACTCATTCAAATCACCGAGATGATTCTTGCCGAATTGACCGGTCGCGTAACCCTGGGCTTTGAGCGCGGTGGCAATCGTACAGGCCTGCGCTGGTAAACCCACCGTGGCTCCCGCTTGACCCACCGTCGTCATGCCCGTGCGAATGGGCAGTTGGCCAGTGATGAAATTAGCGCGGCCCGCCGTGCAACTCGCCTCGGCGTAGTAATCGGTAAAGAGCATTCCTTCTTTGGCGAGTTTATCGAGATTGGGCGTGCGACCCGCCATCATGCCACGATGGTACGCGCCGATATTCCACATTCCAATATCGTCTCCCATGATGAAAACGATGTTCGGTTTTTTACCGCCGGCTTCTTGTGCTTCTGCCGCTTGAATGCCGTAGAAGGCCAGGGCTACCAAGCCCAAGACGAGTTTGACTGCCGGCGCGAATGGAATGTTCTGCACACTCATAGGAGTAATCCTCTTATGGACAAGGGGGTATCTTTCTACGGATTGATCTGAATTCATTCCGTAAAGTTTTTCACTTATTTGAGTCGCACCACTCGCTACCGAAGAACTCGTTGGTAATCAGTACGAGCATCCCTCTTCGTGGCAATTGACGGAATTCCATCAAGGCCACGCGCCGTGCGTTGGTCGCGAATCAATCAGCATCCTACTGGCGGCCAAGCGTTTTGTATGCAGACAGCCAAAATCTTTTCTGATTTTTGTGATTACAAACAAGCAATCAATTTGCACGACTGTATGGAAAAATGGAATCCACGAGGTAAACCCCCATTCCCTGAGCGCGCAACATCAAGACAGTCACCGGAGCTGGTGCTGAAACAAAAACGGAAACACCACGGATATTCGAACGATTTTTCTGCGAGCGTTGATAACGCGATGTCCGCTTGAGGATCACATCGCCGCGGCGGGCGTTTCAGTACCGGTTTCATCGGCGCCAGGGCCGATCGATTCATCCATCGACAACACGTAGGCCAACATCGCTACGAGCATCAAACCGACAACGGTCCAAGTCCGCCAATCTTTGTGCCAAGCCGACTTCGGGTGATGTGTGTGTTGATGTTCGTGATGCTTATGCTGTTCTTTTGACATCTTGGTTAATTATGTTTCTTCGGAGTGTTATGGGTACTAGTCAGGCCGCTCAGCGATCCGCTAGAGATACGATCAGTTTGATGGGCTTGCAGGAGTCGCAGTCCCCTTCGAGGCATCATCCTGGTTGAGCCGCACGAGCGTCCATTGCTGGGTCTTGTCGGCGCTTTCGTGGACGAGCACGGTCGCTTCGTCTTTGGTTAAATTGTAAAGACCGGTGTCGAAAATCACCGCCGGACGATCTTGAACAAACCAAGTGACCCGCTGTGTTTGCTTATCAACAGCGCCCTGCACTTGCTGAACATTGTTGTCCGAAGAGTTAAAGTAATTTCCGCGAACGATGCCATCCTTGTTGACGGCGAGCTGGAACGTCATGTCGCTCGACTTTTGAGTGGGCTGAATCGCTTCAAACACACCAAGCGGCAACCACTGGGCATCCGCCGGATTCGCGGCAACCGCATCGCTGGTGTCGTCGCTATTCTGATTGGGAATGTCGGCATCGGCGCCGGTTTGGGCCAACTGTTGGGCCGAGTCATAATATTGGGCCGCGGTACCGACGGGCTGACCCGCGAGATAGACATTGTCGTCATCGTAATAGATGTTGTCGCCGTAGTCGTAGCTCATCGCTGGCCAGGCCACGCCGAACCACGAATTAATCCCGCCCCAGGTGGCTCCATACCAATAGCCCGCAGCGAACCCGCGATTCCACCAAGCATTCGGATGATCATGCCACCAATTATTCCCAAACGCGTTGTAGTGATTGAAGTTCGCGCGAGCGTAATTCCCTTGCACCCGCATATCGGCCGCCGAAGCGTGCCAGGTTCCTTCGCCTCGGGCGCCGGAATAGAAACCACCTGCCGCAGCCTGACCGTGGGCATACACACCGCCATCGGGACCCTTAACAACTGTGCCGCTGGCCTCACGACCTCCACCCGCCACTCCGCCGTTTGGTCCGACAGCTCCACCAGCTTCTCCCGCCTGACCATGAGCAACGGTCGTGCCATCTGGCCCATGCCAGACGTTGCCCGAGGCACCACCCATGTCGCCCGCGCGACCGCCAGCCGCAAACGGATTGGAGATACTATGCGCCCCCGCGGCGCTCATGCCGGAATCCGAAGGCAATCCGAGGAAGGAATTCAATCGACCTGCCGAAGGAGCAGCGCCTGCAAAGCCACCAGCACCAGGGAACCCACCGGCACCGCGCCCGGCAAAGCCATTCGTAATCGATTCGGGACTAAAGCCACCACCGGCAAAGCCACGAGCATCGCCCCCGGCTCCGGGAAACCCACCGGCCCCCATGCCTGGGGCTCGGCCCGCGCCGCCAGCGCCGGGAAATCCGCCCGCACCTGGGAACCCACCGGCCCCAGGAAATCCGCCGCCGCCCATACCAGGGACGTGCCCCGAAAACCCACCAGGCATTCCGCCGCCGAAACCGCCCATTCCGCCGGGCATCCCGCCGCTAAATCCGCTGAAGCCACCGGCAGGCATGCCACCGTGAAAGCCACCCATGCCGCCACCTCCCATTCCGCCAGGCATGCCGCCCATGCCACCGCCGCCATGGAAGCCACCCATACCTCCCATGCCGCCGCCTCCACCACCGTGAAAACCTCCACCGCCGCCGCGTGCCTGAACAGTGTTATGCGGAATCAATAAGAGCGAGCTCACGAGAGCCGTGAAGAATATGCGTTTCATCGTTTGACCCTTAAAAGGATTAATTGTTTTATGGTATCGCTGCGTGTTACTTCGCGGCGGGGATGTTGATGTTCGGTCGCTCGAACACGATCTTTTCCGTGTTGGGAAGGGGCTCGTTACCTAACGAGCGGCCAACCGATTGCCACGAGAACACATTCTTATCGCTCGAGCGATGCATGACGTTGGTCGCCATCGTGATAAGCCCCTCGGCAGTGACGCCTTGGGTTTGGCAAGCCAGCGCATCGCCGCTTTTGACCCAAATGCCATAAGCATGGCCGCCATCGGTATTGAAGAACCATGCCACGATTCGTCCCGTGAGCGGATCACGGCCGATGATTTGTATCCCACCGTGTTGCGGCTTGGCGTCCTTCTCGTTGGGATGAATCGTTGTTGTCGCTTGGAGGAATTGCCTGTTGGCCACCCATTCAAACTTGAGATCGACCGTCGCGTTTTCGCCTTTGCTCGACCAATCACCGACCATCCAATCGAGGCGCTGCAGTTCGTCGGCGGGGGGAGGCAGCAGGCTGTCCGACTCGCGCACGTCGGCCATCAGCCATTTGTTGTCGACTTTGACGTGCAAAACCGAATAGCTGCTCGCGCTTTGATGGTTCCCCTTGGGATCGCTCAGCGATGCCGTGCCGTCTTCCACGATCAAGGTCGGAGCCAGTTTGCGCACCGAATTGATTTTGATTTCCATCGTTGCGCCAGGATTGGCTTTGAACAGTTCCTCATACTGCTTTTGAATTGCAGCACGGCCTTTGAGTGTTTGCCCGCCCAGGCTGTATTCGCCATCAGGCGTCCACAGATTGGCAATCGCCCCCGCATTCCCGGCGTCGAAGGCAGTCACGAACGCCTTGGCTGTTTGTTCGATGTACTTCTGTTCGGGGAGGGATTGCGTGGCTTGGGCGTGCAGGCTGCTTGCCATGCCACACAGTAAAACGAGTGATGCGAAACGGGTCATAAGTTTGTTCCTGTGTTTGAAAATAATTTTCAAGCGATTCCTTCGAGCGGGGTTTGCTACTTCTGCAAGTCCCAGCTTTTAAGTTCCGTGCGAGCCGTGCCGTAGTTGCCGAGATGATAAACGGCCACGCCGACCGGCGAAAATGTGAACGATTCAAAAGGCTCTTTGAGCAGGTTGTCGAGCAACTCCAACCCTGCCACTCCGATCGTGACATGGGGATTGAAGTTCTTGCCGGAGTACTTGGGCACATAGTCGGCCACATAGTTGATCACCATTGGCACGATACCAGGGTCGTCAGTGGTCGTCACATACGCCGCAGCAGTTCCCGTCTTCACCGTGAACGGTGCCACCGCCTCGATCAGCTTCTGTTGGAGCCGCAGGAGCTCGTCGGTCGGTTCAACGACAATGCCAGCGAGTCCCGTCTCGGGCATCGGCAAATAGTAATACTTGTAGGCCTTCAACTTCCAAGTGGTAGGCTGCTCCTCGGCCAGGACTTTGCCGACGGCTGCGTAAACTTTGTCGAGATCAGCCGTTTTCACGTAACGCTGCAAACACGTGACATGCGGCCGGTGGGTTGCGTCGAGGGAATATCCCGCAAGGTAGCTCCGACGCAATCGCGCGTTCGCGGCCTGTGCCTTCTCAATCATCACAGCATCGGGCTTAAGCAAGATGTCGATTGCGGTAACCGAGCCTTGCTCGGCGGGCGCTTCTTTTTCCTGGGCATGGCTAGGAGCCCCTGCAATCGAGAGCGCGCAGACAATTACCAACAAAACTAATAAATCTCGTTGATGCATAATTGTCTGATCTTCCTAGTCGTTGCTCGGCGGTGGGTCGCGTTATGAGGTTATTCTTGGAATGGAAAAATCTTCTTCCAGTCATTCTTCATATCGATCACAATCCAACCGCGTTCCTGAGCTTGTTCGAGGCCTCGCTCGAGTTGGCCCACTTTCGAGGGATGGTCATAAGCGTATTCCCTCACCGCGTCGGTGTGATGAACAAGTAGCCCCAGCCGCGGCTTGGTCGCGCCGCTGGTGGTGTATTCGAGCATTTCATAATCGCCGTCCGAGTTGCCAAACGCGATAATCGGCTGTTGACCGATAAAACGCTGAATCCCCACGGGCTTGCCAGGACCGTCGTCGACGAAGTCCACGGCGGGCAACTTCAAGAGTATAGGTTTGCCGTCGCGCATCTCAAATTTAAGCTTGCCGCAACTGCCGATAACTTGCTGGGGAGGGATCCCGTAAGCTTCTTCGGCCCAGACGCGCATAAATTCGGCACCACCCCCCGAAACGATAAACGTCTTAAAACCGTTGGCTCGCAGGTAATCAAGGACCTCGATCATCGGCTGATAGACGCACTTGTTGTAGGGCTGGTGAAAGCGGGGATGGTGAGCCGTTTTCAACCACGTACGAACACGTTCATTAAATTCATCAGTCGTTATGTTGGCATGCGTGGCGGCGACCAGTTCTAGCAAGGCTTTTTCCCCACCAGAAAAGGCAAGTTTCAAGTCCCCAGCCAGAATCGACTTGAACGGCTCCTTCTCTTGCCATTCAGGATGCTGCGCGGCATCGAGCTTCACCTGATCGATGGCAAACGCGAATTGAGAATAGAACGGCTGTTCGCACCACAGCGTGCCGTCGTTGTCGAATACAGCGATGCGATCTTTCGGCGGAACATAGTAACCGTCGTCATCACTTTCATAGGTAACGCGGTCGACAAAGTCGATAAGTGCAGTCTTCGCCGCGGAGTCGTTCCACGAGGGGAGCGGATCCTGGGCGTAGGTCACACAGCACCCGAAACATACCGCGACAAGACAAATCGCCAGCGGTATCCGCCGTAGGCATCTCCATTTGCTCATCGAAACGACCCTTTGCCAACTCTTACGGTTTGAGGTCCACGGTGACCTGATCAATCTTTCCAGCAAATTTGAACGGTGGCGTGTACGCCTCGTCCACGGGTGAGCCCGTATCTTCGCCGATATCCAATGTGCCTCCCAGTCCCAAGGTAATTCCCTGAGTCTGTTCCAGCCGACCTTCGCCAACTTTCTTGTCGTTCACAAACAATGTGAGCGTTCCTCCCTTGCCCATTCCGCCACCATCATAAGTAAACTCGCCGCGCAGCTTGGCCTGACCCGCGGGTAAGGGACTTTTCGCAGCCACGCGCGTGGTTGTACGTCCCAAGAAATTTCCCACAAACACGGGCTTACCATCTTTCATATACAAGCCATAGCCGCCGTCACTGCCGCCGAGCGAAAAGATAGCGCCATCGGTCTCACCTTCGCCTGTTTCAATTGCGGCGGTAATCGAAAACGACTTGTTGAGAACATTCGGCGCACTGCCAGCTGGCAGCGCAACCATGCCAGGATAGTAAGTAAAAGATTTCCGCTTTCCGCTCAGCGAAGGCCGGCCTTGTAGCTCGCCATTCAAGCGTTCCGTCTTGCGGCCATCCAACGGAAGCACACTGTAGCGCGAAGCCTCGCTCCACCACAGGTCTTGCAATTCGCGTAGCTTCTCGGGATTACTTTTGGCCAGGTCGTTCGCCTGCGTGAAATCTTCCTGCAAGTTATAGAGTTCCCAGATGGCCGTATCGGGGTTCGCTGGCGCCGCAGAGCCTTCCCACGGAACATTGACCCGCGAAGCGGCCCACCAACCGTCGTGGTATATTCCACGGTTGAGTAACATTTCGAAGTATTGAGTTTTGCGCTTTCCCGGGGCATCGGCTTTGTCAAATGAATACACCATCGAAACCCCTTCCAGAGGTTTCTGGGCCACGCCGTTGAGAATATCCGGGAACTCGATGCCAACCGCTTCATAGATCGTGGGGGCGACGTCGATCACGTGATGGAATTGGTCGCGCACGTTCCCCTGATCTTTAATCCGCGCCGGCCAAGATACGGCGAGTGGGTTCCGCACGCCTCCCAAATGCGAGGCAATCTGCTTGGTCCATTGAAACGGCGTGTTCATGGCCCAAGCCCAGCCCGCGGGAAAATGATTGAAATGCTTGGGGCCACCAATCTCGTCGATGTGCTTGAGATTGTCCTCTAACGATTCGGGGACGTTGTTAAAGAACGAATTCTCGTTCAACAATCCAACGAGCCCTCCTTCGGCAGAGGCCCCATTGTCGCCCACCTGATAAAAAACGAGCGTGTTGTCGGCGTCGGGGAGTGAGCGAATAACTTCCAACAAGCGGCCCATTTCGTAATCTGTCTCGGCGGTGAAGGCTGCGAAGACCTCCATCATGCGCGCGAACAATCGCTTTTGATCGGCGGAGAGTGAATCCCAGGCAGGCAACTCTTCGGGCCGCTTCGTTAACACCGCATCCTGGGGAACGACGCCCAGCTGCTTTTGGCGGGCGAAGGTTTCTTCGCGATATTGGTCCCAACCTTGATCGAACTTGCCTTTGAACTTCTCAATATATTGGGGCGAGACCTGATGGGGAGCATGCGTCGCCCCCGTCGACATGTATAAGAAGAAAGGTTTGTCAGCGGCAATCGAACGCGTGCCTCTCAGCCAAGCGATCGCATGGTCGACCAAATCGGGCGTCAAAATGTAATTAGGATCGGTCGAACGCGGCACCAAATTGTGGTTCTCATAGAGCGTAGGCTGCCACTGATCCATGTCGCCCCCCATGAACCCATAAAAATAGTCAAACCCTAAGCCGCTGGGCCAACGATCGAACGGCCCGACTTGGCTGGTCTCCCAATCGGGCGTGTTATGATTTTTGCCAAACCACGCCGTGGCGTAGCCATGCTGGCGCAAGACTTCGGCAATCGTGCCGACATTTTTGCCGATGATGCCGGTGTAGCCGTCATAACCTGTCGCGGCTTCGGTGATGACGCCGTTACTCGTGGAATGATGATTGCGCCCGGTGAGAAGCGCGGCCCGCGTCGGCGAACAAAGGGCCGTCGTGTGAAACCGCGTGTATTTCAAACCTTGCTTGGCGACCGAATCGAGCGCGGGGGTTTCGACTTGTCCGCCGAACGTGCCAAATTGCCCATAGCCGGCATCGTCAATCAAGATAAAGACGATGTTGGGTGCCCCTTGGGGAGGCTTCACGGGTTGAGGAAACTCGGGCGGATCGCTTTCCGCGATCGTGCGTCCGACACTTCCCTTAAAATGAAAATCAGGAAATGGCAAAACTTGAGTTTGCTCTGCCGGGGCCGCGGGTTTCTCCTGCGCAGTCCCTGGATTTCCTAAGAGTAGGATCAAGACAAAGACACTGGCGATGTTTTTCATCTTTGAGCTTTCTGACGAATTAGCGACAAGTTGGCTATCGTGAGGCGCAGGGAGAACAAGTTCGAGCTCTCCGCCGACTCGCGCGTATTATTGGCAACACGCCAGCATGTGAAGTTAGGATTTTTCGACTTACTCACTCGCCTTGTTGTTCCGCTGGGCTGCTTGCAGTTTCGCGATATCTTCGGGCGAGAGTTGTGGCCGATCGACTTTGATCGTCAACTTGTTCAACTTCGCAGTCAGAGCAAATGGCGGCTGGTAATCTGCGTCGTTCACCCCGGTGAGGGTGTCTGAACCAATGTCAAAACTTTCGTCCCATTGCAGGATCATGGGGAGAGTTTTGGGCATCGCTTTTGTATCCACGACTTTACCATCGACTTTCAAAGTTCCCGTCCCTGGGCGACCAAGGCCGCTCATGTTATTGAAAGCCAGCGTGCCGACTCCCAAGCCGTCATATTTGAAATCGAATTCGACGGTATGTTTGCCTGGCGCCAGGGCATCGGGACCTTCCCACTTGAGGCGTTCCAGGTTGATGAGATTCCAAAGGAAGACCGGCTTACCCTTGAGCAGGTAAAATCCGTAGCCCGCAAAACGACCTCCGGAAGTCAGCATCATTCCTTCGGCGCCATCCGCAGGCACTTCGATCTCTGCCGTGATGGTGTAAGAGCTATTGAGCAAAAACGGAGAATCACCTTGTGGCAGACCGACCATCGGTCGCGTATAGACAAACTCAGTGCGGCCAGCAGTGATGTTCGGTCGCGGGGCAACGATGCGTGCCGCCACGGAAGCATCGAGCGGGAAGACCTGATACTTCTTCGCTTCCTCGACGAACATCGCCTTCATGGCCTGCACTTTGTCCGGATGCTTGTCGGCGATATTTTGGGATTGGCTGAAATCGTTGTTAAGGTCGTACAGTTCGAGCACTTGGTTATTGAGCGGATCAGGATTCGCCGTGCCGAACGCTTCCCACGGCGCGCGGTTGACCTTCGTGCTGAGCAGCCAACCTTCGTGATAGAGGGCGTACTGGCCCATCATCTCGAAATATTGGGTCGTGTGCTGGGTTGGCTCTTGGGCATTCTTCGCGTCAAAGGTGTAGGCGAGGCTCGTGCCTTCAATCGGCGCCTGCTTGATACCGTCCACCATCTCTGGCGCGGGGATGCCGCAAGATTCGAGAATTGTCGGCACGATATCAATCACATGGCAAAATTGCTCGCGGAGCGCACCTTTGTCGGTGATATGACCGGGCCAAGAGATGGCCATGCATTGGCGGATGCCGCCGAGCTTCGAGGCATTCTGCTTGAACCAGCTAAACGGCGTGTCAAAGGCCCAAGACCAGCCGGCCGACATGTGGTTGTATGTGGCTTCGGTGCCCCAAACGTCGTACCATTTCATTTGCACGGGAACAGGGACCGAGACGCCGTTAAAAAACGCGACCTCATTGGGGGTGCCCAGCGGCCCCCCTTCGGCGCTCGTGCCGTTGTCGCCATTGATGTAGATGATGAGCGTGTTATCGAGCTTGCCCATGTCCTCGATGGCTTGAATCACGCGGCCAATTTCGTGGTCGGTATAAGCTTCATAGGCGGCGAAAATTTCTACCTGCTTGATGTAGAGTTTCTTTTCCTCGGGCGTGCAATCGTCCCAATTCTTGATGATCTCGGTCGGCCAAGGCTCGAGTTGGGCATCCTGAGGGATCACGCCAAGTCGTTTTTGGTTCTCAAAGATTTGCTCGCGGAGTTTGTTCCAGCCCTCGTCAAAGAGGTGCATCTCGTGGATTTTGTCCACCCATTCTTTGGTCGGATGATGCGGCGCGTGAGTCGCCCCCGGAACGTAGTAACAGAAGAACGGCTTGCTGGGGTCTGTCTGATCGATTCGGCTGAGCCAATCAATCGCATCGTCGGCCATGCCCGTGATCAGGTTCCATTCAGGTTTGCCTTGAAAGGGATAGATTTGGGTCGTGTTGCGGAAAAGGTTCGGTTGCCATTGATTCGCATCGCCGCCGATAAACCCGAAGAAGTAATCGAAGCCTTGCCCGATGGGCCAGTTTTCAAAGGGTCCGACTTGGCTGGCTGCGAAGGCTGGCACGTTGTGGTCCTTGCCAAACCAGGAAGTTGTATAGCCATTTTCTTTGAGAATCCGGCCAATGGTGGCTTTGTCCTTGGCAATGATGCTGTTGTACCCGGGGAAGCCGGTGGATTGCTCCGAGATCACGCCGAAGCCCGCCGAATGGTGGTTGCGGCCGGTGATCAGTGCCGCGCGAGTCGGCGAGCAAAGCGCGGTCGAGTGGATATTGTTGTAGCGAAGACCGTTCTTAGCCACGCGATCCATGGTCGGCGTGGGGATGACGCCGCCAAATGTGCTCGGCACGCCAAACCCTGCGTCGTCGGTCATGATCAGCAGGATGTTCGGCGCCTTTTTAGGTGGCACCACGCGTGGCGCCCACCAAGCTTTTGATTGCAGGGCATCGTCCTTGATGACGCCGCCGAATTTGGGATCGGGGGGCGGAAGTTGCTTGCCGTCAATAGTTGTTGTCGCACTGGGAGAGCCTAACTCACCTGTGACTTCTTGCCCGTGGGCGACACAACAAAAACAAAATAAGAAAGCAAACGCTGCGCACAGCGAGCGCAGTTGTCGATGGGAAATCCCTCGCATACAAAACCCCTCTTAGTAGTAAACGTCTGGCGAACGTGCAAAAATTTCTAAGGCTTACTGCGGCGGTGTGGCTAGCAAAAACTGGAACGGCTTGGCCGGTTTGAATTTGCTGACCGCATTGCCAGAATAAATCTCGCCCCCGGAGACCATCAGTTTTTTGACCGGTTGTCCCGCGGCGAAATTGATTTTATCAAGGCTCACCCAAAACAAGCTTGGGCTGCGCACCGATTCGAAGTAATAGCGTTTGTTCTTTTGATCGATGACCGACCGCCACAAGGTCGAAGCGATGTTGGGTTGGCCAGGAGTCGTAATTCCCAGCGGCACCGACACGTTGCGGATCACGCTGAACGCGGCGGCGAGGGCTTCGGCATCCTCGGCAGTTTGCTGGACGGCGTTAATATAAAATGAAGCGCGGACAAAACGATCCGCCGCGCGGTTCGTGCCGGGAAGCATCGTCGTGCCGCCGATTTGTTGCCAATAGCCATTCAGTGCGAGCTGTTGATCGTAGGTCGGCGAATTGGTCATCACCTGATATTCGCGGCCGTGGTGAATCACAAGTTTGCCATCAATGTATTCAAAGATGGCCGAATCGCCGCTCGGATCGGAAATCGCCAAATGCCCAGTGCCTGCATGACCATCGGGAGTCATCACCTCGACGACGTAAAACGGCTCGGCACGGAGAGCTTCGACCGCTTCGTTAACTGTGGCAAAATTGTCGAGAACGTATTGGGCCCAGGCCGCGATAGAAATCGGCAATCGCATGTCGTTGGGACCGGGAGTGGGATACTTGGACTCGGCCAAGTAGAGCAAATTAACGACAAATCCTTTTTCGTTGATTCCATCGGCCGTGGCCGCATCAAAAGCCGTGACGACGACGCTGCCGTATTTTGACTTCCAAGTGATCGACTTCGGCCCAGCGGCACCGTTGCGGCTCATGCCGCGGGGGAAAATCCACAGATTCGATCCAATCGGCGCCGCCCAATCCATGCTTCGCACGGTGATGACGGTGTTTTCCGGACCAAGATAAACCGCCCGCGAGCAGGCACCCAGTGGTGCGGCCAGCACCGTGGCACAAACACAAAGAACAACAAAAGTTCGCAAACCGCCCAGATAGAACTTTTTCAAACGCTGATCTCCTTGTCACCGGGAATGTGGTCGGACCCATCAATGTCGACCTGTTTTGATGTCAATCTTTGGCTGGCTGCTGGTCATGAGGAATGGGGAGCTGAGGAAATGCCTCATGAATTTTCCGTTCAACCCGAATCTCCTTGTTCGTCTCGTCCATGGCTGGCGCGGACAATCGCAGGAAATTCGCCCGTGACATTTCCTCGGGCATGATACAGGTGGCCGTCTCGGGCGAGCCCTCGGAACAAGTGTCGTCCATCACCGGGGCCGATGTCGCAATCGTGGGCTCTCTGAAGGTTTGGACAAATCCCTGGGTGGCGAAGTAACCCACGGCAACAGCCAAGGACAACAACAAGACCGACTTCAACCGGCTGAGTTCCATGGCTTTGTCTTTTGCAGGAAAACAGTGGGGGCACTTGGTAAGCATGCTTGTGTTGCCGGTCAGGCGTCCGTTCGCCCGACTATCACAGCTATCACAATCCTATGATCTTGCGCCATGCACTTTCTGCTTATGGGTCTCATTACGCACCCCTGCGGCTTGTTTTCTAGCATGTTTTAACTGTTATACAAGCGATAAGGGTTGTTTCTCTTGCGAGATTGTCATCTGATTGCTCATAGAATTCATGGCAACGAACTTGTTGGGCTGTCACTTCAAATTCTCTGTTACTGACCGTGAATATTGACATGTAGGAGAGTGTTAAGCCTGCTTCTCAGTCTGAACGGTACCAGCATCTTTCCGTGCCGATTCGCACACATTGCCCGGGCGATTCCCCGTGAGTTTTCGCGAGAGCGTGAAAAATTCCCGCATTTCGTTCACAATCGTTTTGGTGCAACAGTTGCTTTTACTCCCAGGAAACCGTCACAATCACTCGTAGAGCGCGGTCGGAACCGTGCCGAGTGTGATCCACCGCGTTAGTCCCCGTGAGGAGTGTTCGATGTCTGCCGTCGCCCCAGCCGTTCCCAAAGTCGTTAAGAATCGCGAGATCGTCGCCTGGTTCGATGAGATGGTTACGCTCTGCCAGCCCGACAACGTCCATTGGTGCGACGGTTCGCAAGAAGAATACGACCGCATCTGCGAAGAGATGGTCGACAGCGGCACGTTCATTCGGCTTAATCCCGAGAAGAGGCCAAACTGCTTTTTGGCTCGCAGCCACGAAAGCGACGTCGCCCGCGTGGAAGATCGGACTTATATCTGCTCGCTGAGCAAAAACAACGCGGGACCCACCAACAACTGGATGGCTCCCCGCGAAATGAAGGCCATGCTGGCCCCCAAGTTTGAAGGGTGCATGCGCGGCCGCACGATGTATGTGATCCCCTTCAGCATGGGGCCGCTGGGCTCACCCCTGTCGCACATCGGTATTCAAATTACGGATTCGCCTTATGTGGTTGTGAATATGCGGATTATGACTCGCATGGGGACTGCAGCGCTGCAGGCTTTGGGCGATGGGGAATTCATCAAGTGTATGCACTCGGTTGGTGCGCCGCTCGAACCAGGACAGGAAGATGTGGCTTGGCCCTGTGCGACCGATCCCAAGGACAAATATATCGTCCACTTCCCTGAAGAGCGCTCGATCTGGAGCTACGGCAGTGGTTACGGTGGGAACGCTTTGCTGGGCAAGAAATGTTTTGCGCTTCGTATCGCTTCGGTGTTGGGACAGGAACAAGGCTGGCTCGCCGAGCACATGCTCATCACGGGCGTGAAGAATCCCGAAGGCGAGAAGACCTATGTTGCCGCGGCCTTTCCCAGCGCGTGTGGGAAAACTAACTTCGCGATGTTGATTCCACCCAAAGAATTCCAAGAAGAAGGTTGGGAAGTCACCTGCGTGGGAGACGACATCGCATGGATTAAGGCTGCCGATGACGGCAAGATTTACGCGATCAATCCCGAAGCCGGGTTCTTCGGAGTTGCTCCGGGAACGAACGTAAAATCGAATCCCAACGCGATGGCTTCGATCCACGAGAACACCATCTTCACGAATGTGGCCCTCACCGACGATGGCGACGTGTGGTGGGAGGGAATGACCGAGAAGCCGCCCGCACATCTTATCGACTGGAAAGGGAACGACTGGACCCCCGACAGCAAGGAAAAGGCCGCGCACGCCAACTCGCGTTTCACTGCTCCGTTGTCGCAATGCCCGTGCGTTGATCCTGAATACGACAATCCCAACGGTGTGCCGATATCGGCGTTCATCTTTGGCGGGCGCCGTGCGACGGTGTTGCCACTGGTGTATCAAGCGTTCAACTGGGCATTCGGCGTGTACACTGCCGCGACCATGGGAAGCGAAACCACCGCGGCAGCGTTTGGCAAGCAAGGCCAAGTCCGCCGCGATCCGTTGGCGATGCTCCCCTTCTGTGGCTATCACATGGGAGATTACCTAGGGCACTGGCTCGACTTTGGCCGGAAGCTTCCCAACCCGCCGCGGATTTTTAACGTCAACTGGTTCCGCAAGGACGCCGATGGCAAGTTTCTGTGGCCAGGGTTCAGCGAGAACATGCGGATCTTGAAGTGGATCGTCGGCCGCTCGAAGGGCAAGGCCGCGAGCATCGAAGGCCCGCTCGGCTGGATGCCCCAATATAAGGACATCGATTGGCGCGGGCTGGAGTTCTCGGAAAAGCAATTCGAGCAACTCATGAGCGTCGAGCGCGGCGAATGGATGCAAGAAA
Source organism: Bythopirellula sp. (assembly GCF_041737835.1). Lineage (NCBI taxonomy): Bacteria > Pseudomonadati > Planctomycetota > Planctomycetia > Pirellulales > Lacipirellulaceae > Bythopirellula > Bythopirellula sp. The sequence goes on from NZ_JBGSQY010000031.1 coordinate 164,102, forward strand.
TCGCTTCGCACGACGAACTGTTCTTCAAGCTGTACGATCGTCTTCCCAAGGAACTCACGTTCATTCGCGAGTTGTTGCTCTCAGGCTTATGGCGTTCGCCCGAGCATTGGGATATGACGAAGTAGTGGGAGTGCTGTAGCCGAGGTCTTTGACCTCGGCTCGGCCGCTCCGACCTCGGAGAGGTCGGCTACAGTGATCTATGCTATAATCGCCCCATGGCTTATGCGGTGGCGATTCTGTTGACGTCGGCACTCACGACCGTGGGCTTATTGGCCTTGTGGGCGGCGACATCGCGCGCCCATTGGTTCTGGCGGACGATGGGATTCCTGGTCGCAATTGCGCCGGTGTTGCTGATCCCCGCCTACGAGCCGTTCGTGGCGTTCGTGATTCAAGGGGCGGTGGTAGCTGCCGGGATTCAGTTGGCGAAGTGGCGCACTGCGCGCATGAACAGCGAAATCTTTTTCAAATCGCGGTTTTCGATAAAAACGGTGCTGCTGGCAATGGTCCCCATCGGAGTGCTAACTGCGGTTGCAGTGCGTGTACCTGAGCTTAACTGGTACGCATGGCAGAGCGTCATTTTGATTGGATTAGGTGGAGGATTAGCCACGCTTGCGGCATGGTGGGTCACGTATGGCCGTTACGACAATTGGAAGATGCGTGGCCTGTTGGCCCTACTGATCGTGTCGACGGTTTCGATAGGTGTATTTTGTGGCGACCATTTTATGATAACTGTGGATGGCATAACCGGTTGGCCACCAGATCCAGCGGCGCTTGGGATTAATCCTTTCGGAACGTACACCGATGGTGCTCCGGCACTCATCTGGACGCCGATTTTGCTGGCAGTTGCTACGTTAACCGCTATTTTTTCCGGTTTAATGCGTGGTCTCGTGGATTCTGAATCGACGCGGCATCTCGTTCGCTTTCGGACCGGTGTTGCAGTCCTATTGTTACTGATCACGGCGGTTCCCGCGGCGTTACTTTATATGGCGTTGATGAACCCGCTGCGCATACCGCCCGCACAAATCCCCAATCCGAATGGATACAACGATTTTCTTAGTGCAGTTGAGTTGTTGCCAGTCAACCCGTTGGTAGATAGCGGTAGCTTTGATTCAGAGACTGCCTCTGAGCAAGAGCTAGAGCAGGCCAGCAATGAAATCACTACGGTGCTTGACCGGGTCCGCAAAGGTTTTGAAAACGACGCCATGAAAGCCCTGAGCTATGGCGAAGTTGACCTCGCACTGCCAGATATAAAAGGATTTCGAACGATTTCTCGAGGGTTCGACGCTCAAGGGCGGTTATTGCTCAAACAAAATCAACCGGTCGAGTCTGCAAACATATTTATTGATGGAGCGCGGTTTGGGACTCTGCTCTCGCACGGCGGTTTGTTGGTTGATGATCTGGTAGGGGTTGCTTGTTCTGGCATTGCCTATAGAGGATTGCATAAAGGGGTCGAGCAATTACCCATCGAGCAGATTCCTAAATTGATTGCAGAGCTACAACAACTCGAAACGGAACGCGATTCGTGGGAAGATGTTATTTATCGCGACCGTGTGTGGTCGCAATGTACTTATGGCTGGTACGGGCAGTTGCAGGATTTGCTATCGCAATACTTTGACAATGGCTGGAATACCGCGGAAGCCTATCAAGAAGTTCGCCAAAAAGAACTCGCCGTGATAAGGCTGCTACAATTAGAGCTGGCGCAAAGGCTGTGGCAAGCTGAACACGAAGGCTGGCCAGAGTCGATTGACGAACTAGTGCCTGACTATATTGCCGAAATTCCTGTCGATCCGCTGTCACTGGAAGGTGAAAGAATGAAGTCTGTTCGCAAGGGTGAACGACTTATTATTTACAGCGTCGGTCTCAATCAAAAAGATGAGGATGGAGCAGAGGCAGAAGATGACAGCGGATACCGCGACCAATTCACCGGCGACCTGCGTCTGGATATTCTTTACGAACCGATAAACCAAACTCCGTCGCCAGCACTTGCATTGCCAGTAGTTACTGAAGCTGAAAAATCCGAACCATGAACCGACTGATTTCTCTTATAGTGATTATCGCCGTGGCCTTGCCGCAAGCTGCACACGCCAAGCCCAAGGGCGAGACTGTTGGCCGCGTGCAGACGGGCGAACTGCAAGAGATTTCCGGCATCACCACTAGCCACGTAAATCCCGGCGTCGTGTGGCTGCATAACGACGGCCCAACCTATCGTCTGTTCGCGATTCGCACGACGGGGGAAACGGTCGGCGTGCTTGAATGGCCCAACGCGATGGTCGACTTTGAAGATGTCGCCAGCGGGCCAGGGCCTGAGGATGGGAAAGACTACCTCTATATTGGCGACATTGGCGACAATGACGGCCGTCGTCCGCAGATCCGAGTTTATCGCACGGTCGAACCGGTGCTGGCGAACGGCGATCGCCCGGAATACTTGCGGGCGCAGATGGAGGATTTTCGCCTTACCTATCCCGATGGACCCCACGATGCCGAGGCGTTGTTCATCGACCCGATCAGCCGCGAGTTGTTAATCGCCACGAAGGAAAAAAAGGCGACCATGATTTATCATGTGCCTCTCGCCGACTTGAAGCCGAAGCAACCCATCGAACTTAAGCTGCTCGCCACACTAGGCGTGGGAAGCATTTCGGGTGGAGATATTTCCCGGGATGGGAGATGGTTCGTGTTGCGGAGCGAGAAGGAAGGATGGCTCTGGCCACGCGAACCACAAAGAGATCTGATGCTGACGTTCTCGACGACGTTGCCGCAAGCAATTCCGGTGCGAGGTAAAGATCAAGCAAAAAATGGCGAAGCGATTTCGATTGATGCCAGCAGTACCGGCTACTACACGATCAGTGAAGGGGAATACCAACCGCTGAAACTGTTTCCTCTGCCGGGGGTGGATGGCCAGTAAACACCTGACTATATCCACTAGAATTATAATACTGAATATAAATCTGCCTGCAATAAGATTCTGCAAAATTGCAGTGTCCAGATGTTGGCCAAATTGGAATTTTGTATATATTATGAAGATTGCGTGATTTTTTTAAAGAACTCTTCTCAAAAGTTTTTGGGCCTGTTCGCCATCCTATGACGCACCCCAACAGCAAATCTGGTTTTACCCTGGTTGAACTGCTGACGGTCATCGCCATCATCGGCGTGCTCGTGGCACTGATTCTCCCCGCCGTGCAAGCCGCGCGAGAATCCAGCCGCCGCACTCAATGTGCCAATAACTTGAAGCAGCTTTCGACGGGCCTGCTCAACTTCGAATCGGCCAACAAAAAATTTCCCGCGGGCCAGCGCTGGTCCGGCCCACGCAAAGATCCCGGCACCTATGCGATGGCTTGGTCGGCGATCTTGCTGCCGTTCATCGAACAGCAAGCGGTGGCCGATCAGCTCGATTTTAAAGTTCCGTTCACCGATCCGAAGAACATGCCGGCGTCTTCGCAGGTCATTAGCGTCTATCTTTGCCCGAGCACGTCGTTGATCGAGGAGCATCGCACAACCGACGCGCGGCTATTTAATATGTCGCCACTCGCTGGCGATGGTTTGGGATGCTTGGATTATTTGGGAATCTCAGGTCCCGATAAAGATGCCAAGAATCCTACGAGCAAGGAATACTATGGCCGACAGCGCGGCATTCTGATCGGCACCAAGGGACTGCCCAACGGCGATAAGCTCGAAGACCCACCCGCGATCAAGGCCTCGGATGTGACCGACGGCTTGTCGAACACGGTGTGGCTTACCGAATGCACGGGGCGTGGTGCTGGCATCAAAGACAACGTGATCGACTCGGTCCATGGCGCCTGGGCGTCGGGCAACAACGTCACCCACATCGACAAGAAGATCAACGACGCCAAAACACCCAAGGCCTGGTACGAAGAGCGGATTTTCAGCGAGCATCCCGGTGGGGCTCATTTCGCCATGTGCGATGGCTCGGTGCATTTTATGTCGGACGACACGGGCGAAAAGCTGATTCGCTCGCTTTGTAGCCGCAATGGTGACGAACCAATCGACAAGCAGAACTTAGAATAACACGCGGTGTTAATAGGAATATGTCGATGGGTTACGACGCTGGCCGCTCCGAACACAAATATCTCGTCAACGAGACGACCGCGGTCGCGCTGCGCAGTTTCGTGCGGGCTTATCTGACCCCCGACCGTTATATGCCTGCTGGCGACTCAGAAGGCTACCACGTTCACAGCCTTTATCTTGATAGTCCTTGGCACGAGCTTTATCGGGAAACAACCGATGGGGTCAAGAATCGCTACAAGCTGCGGATGCGATTTTACAATGAGTCTCCGTCATCCCCTGTGTTTCTGGAAGTAAAATCACGCACCACTGATGCCATTCACAAGCTGCGGGCCGTTGTGAGTAAATCCGCTGCGACGGCACTACTCGCGGGCATGACTTTAACAACGCAGGATTTGATCAACCCCAGCGAAAAGTCGATCGTCGCGCTCGAAGAATTTCGGCGACGCATGACGAGTCTCTCGGCACGTGGCTGTGCGTTTGTCTCCTATCAACGCGAAGCTTACATGGGACTTGATCTCGATGAAGTTCGCGTCACGTTCGACCGCCACATTGCCGGCATGCCTTATGACCCCACCGCAGGGTTTAACTTGCCCAAGCAGCGAGCCGAGGTGTTCCCTGATCAGGTGGTTGTCGAGCTTAAATATTCCGGCAACGTGCCGAATTGGATGCGCAACTTGGTGCGTGATTTTGGTTTACAGCGCACGTCGTTTCCAAAGTATGTTCACGCGGTCGATGCGTTAAATCTCAGTCCGGCCCAAAACGTAGCCAGCGTGCGAGGTGTGGCATGATGGATTGGCTGAGCGTCTTGCAATACGGCGATTCCGGGGCCTCCCCGCCGCCAGTCACGATTTTGGTTTCGCTGCTGCTGGCCTTCATTGTGGGCCAACTTGTCGGCTGGATTTACATGGCGACCCACACGTCGCCCTCTTATTCGTCGTCGTTCGTGGCTTCGCTGGTCGTGCTGCCGGTGATCGTCGCGTTGATGATGATTCTGATGTCCGGCAGTTTGATGATCGCTTTCGGGCTCTTAGCTGTGTTTGCGGTCGTGCGATTCCGCAACGTGCTCAAAGACACTCGCGACACGACCTTTATTCTGTGGGCGATCGTTGAAGGCATGGGGGCGGGAACCTATCGCTATGCCACGACGTTGATTGGCGCGGTGGTGATTATGGCGGTGATGTTTTATTTGTGGTGGACCCAATTCGGCGAACGGCATCGTTTCGACGCAGTGTTGTCGCTCTTAGCCCCCGCCGACGGTGGCGCCACGCGGGCCAGCATCGAACGGGTTCTGAACCGCTATTCTGACCGACTGCTACTCACCGGCGAACGGCAAAGCCCGGATGCCCGCAGTGTACTCAGCTACCGACTGTTGCTACGAAATCCCTCTCTCCGCGAACAATTGCGTAGTGAACTCGCAGCCGCGGGTAACGTGCAGGAACTCTCATTCACCGTGTACGACGATGAAAACGAAAGCTAATATCGATGGCCGACGCAGCTGCACAAAATGATCGAGAATTCGCTGGCAAAGTGCCGCTTGCGCGCAGTGTGCGGCTTCGTCGCTTGCGCGTGCGGGCGCTGCCGGTCATGTGTCTGTTGCTTTCAGTCGGCGCTTGGCTGGCTTTGTGGCGTTCCCAGGCACAAAGCGTTCAAGGCGTGGGCCGCGTTTCGACACTACGAATCGACATCATGAGCCCAGCCTCGGGCATGATTGCCCGCATGCCGCACCACACGGGCTTGCAATGGAGTTTGTTCGATCATGTCCGCGAAGGGGATGTCATTGCCGAATACGACGACAGCGAATGGCTTGCCGGCATGAAGCAGTTCGATCACGACGCGGCGGTGCTGCAAAAAGAATTGGTCGCCTGGCAAGATTACTTCGCCAAGGAAGCCGCGCCTGCGGTGAGGGATCAAGTAGCTCAGTTGGTAACGAAAGAAACCGAACAACTCCAATCGCTGGCAGCACAAGTACAACTTGGCGCCGCAGGGGACCGCGTCACCAGTTCCGAATCGTTGGAACAACAAACACTACCCGTTGATCTTCCCGCCGCGGCGCGGGAGCATTTCACCGAGTTACGCAACGAGCGACAGTTGCTGGCCATTCGCGCGCTGCAGCTGCGTAATCAAGCGGATGCACTCCAAGTGCGAGCGCCGATTAGCGGTACGCTCGTGGATGTGTTTTGCTCGCCCGGTCAGCGACTCCATGCGGGGGCACCGATTGCCACGCTCGCCGCGGATCACGGCAGCTACATCGTTAGCTATCTCCCCGAAGCAACCCGCTTCGAGCCCCTGCCCGGCATGCGGGTGACGCTGCGTTCGCGAGCCATGGGTGCCAAGGCCGTGGAGAGCGAAATCGAAGAAGTGGGCCGTCAGATTGAATCGATCCCCACGTCCTTGGCAGTCAATCCCGCGGTTCCCGAGCGAGGCTTACCCATTCGCATTGCCCTGCCAGCCGAAATCGATCTGCAACCCGGCGTGCTCGTTGACGTGATTTATCACGTTGATGCAACGATGTGATGTCTATTACTGGCGTCTGCCAACAATCAACACCGCACCAAACGTAAGCAATAATAGTGCGTTCGGTTCTGGGATCGCCACAGCTGCGACAATCGCCGGCGCGCCGTACTCCTCGGACCAAATCGCCAGATCTGCGGCATCGACGTCACCATCGCGGTCGGCATCGCCTTGGGAATGCGTGGCACCAATCGCTGTGCCCGTGCCGCGTTGCCAGGCGAGAAAATCGCGGCCGTCGACATCGCCATCTTCATCGAAATCGGCCGAGGGAATCGCCGAAAGTTCAAACGTGACGAGCGTGTTGAAACTCACGGGATCACTGCCATTGCTATTGTCGACCACTCCCACGAGCAGCCAATTGCCGTTGGCGAGGCGCGGACCGAGGGTGAGTCCTTCAAGATTCTGGCCATTGGCACCCGCGGCCGAGCCAGACCAGATCAATTCTTTTGAAACAGGTGTGTAGGACTTGCCGATGAGTCCCGTATTGAAAGGGGCCGTGCCGACATCTGTGGCGCTTGTGGCGTCGATTTCATAGATCCTACTTTTGTACAGCAGTGCTGAGACTCCAACATCGAAAGAGCGTTCCAATCCGAAAAGTGTGCCATCGGGCAGCGTCACCAGATCCGCCAGGCCACTGCGGCGCTCAGAGCGAATTCCGGAGAGATGAATTGGCTGAACCTGATAAGCATATTGCTCGGCGGCAGACACCGCGTTGCCGTCGACATTCAATTTTAATAGCCGCACGGTGGTGCCGGTCGAAGCGGTCGCCAGTGGTCCGTCGACCGTGAGTGCTTCTTCGTTGGCAACCCACATGGTCGAACCATCAGGACTCCGGGCCAGAGCTTCGAAGCCGCGATTGGCGCGGCGATTAGAAAACACGCTGGGAATGCTCGCCGTTTGCAAAGTGGCTCCGGTGCTGAGATCGTATTCACGCACGCCGGGGCTGTTTTCCTCCGAGAGGAACACGCTGTTGCGAGTCGGGTTCGTGTAGGCGGCCCCTTCAAAATCAAAGCTCGCTGCAAGTGTGAGCGATGCCGTGGTGCTGGCGGCAACGAGCGATCCCGTGGGAGACAACTCCACGTCGAGGGTGAGCAACTTGCCGCCATCATCTTGGACGGCCAGAAACGTGTGGTGCAGTGCCGTCGCACCGGGACCTTTGTAGGTGATGCCGCTCAGTTCTTCAGCCGCGACAAGGGACGTATCAATCAGAACGTTCGTTGGCGTAGAAATCTGCCACTTCGCGGCCTCGATGCGACTACTGATGCTTGCAATCAGCAGTGTTCCCAGCATCAATGTCAGTGTGCGAAACGATATCATAAGGCTTTCGGTATTGTGCGAGAGGATTACTTCGCTGGGACCGGCACCGGAGCTTGCGGGGGGATTGTTGGTTTGCCCTGCACAGGCGTTGGATCGGCAGGTTTTGCTTTTTCTTCAACAACAGGCACTTCGGGCAAAGTCTGGGCTTCGAGCGGCTCGCCAGCGTCGACCAATAAATAGCCCGACCAAAAGAACGGATGTTCCGCAGTGGGCAAAGTACTCGCGTCTTTGAGTTTCACTCGAGGTTCGAGTGCTGGTTCGAGTGGCAACTCCTTGGCGACTTCCACGCAGCGCTGCCAAGCTTCAACCGCCGAGGTACGCGGCAACTCTTGTATGAACTCGCGCATCAGTTCCAAAGTCGACTGCCCCCCCACGCGCCAGCGGCTCAAGAGAATCGTTTGGGCACCGCTCGACATCAGGCTGCAACTGGCGATGAACAACTCACTGCCCGGCGGCATGTTATCGTTGCGTTTACGAGAGGCCTTACCCCCCTTTTCGGCAATCGTGTGCGCGCCGGGGAACAACAAACGTTGAGGACCGATGCGGGGCAAGTTCACCCATGTTCCCAATTGACCTTCTTCTCCTCGTCCCGCTGCAATCGGTGACCACAGAAAAGGCTCAGCCCGTTCTATGTCAATCTCATTGAGCGACAACAAGGCATCGAGCACGGTGGCCACTACAGGGGGTGACTCGGGCAGCGGCGCGGGAAGGGAAATGAAACTGGGCATAACCGCTTGAAGATTGGCCAGTTCTGCTTCGCGATCCGCCACCTTATCGCCGGGAACAATTTCGCTGCCGGCAATTGTCGTGTGGAGAATGCGCCGCCAAGGGGCAGCCTGTCCCACGGCCAGACCCATCGTGGGGACGACGCGAATTGGGACGACCGAATTGAGCGTAGCCGGTTCACCATCCACCTTCAAAGGCAACGCACCTAAGGGGACATACCACACGACGCTGTCGGGAACAACAATCAGTTCCGTCACGGTCGCGAGGTCCAACGACGAACCCGTGAAGAGGGCTTGAAACAAAGCTTCTCCCGATTCGCGCCAATCGGTCGAGGCAAGCTCCTTTTCATCGAGCGAATTGTTGCGGTCGTGATTGCCGAGATCGGCAAGAAATTTACTAACATCCCGGCCAAGTGCCGCCGACGTTCCGCAATTCCAGATCGTCGAAGTGCTGTCGGTCAAAAGGAAACCCATCAGCTCGCCAGCAGTTTCGTGAAACACGACAACCACTTGGCCCGGCTGGAGACGAGCTTGCAAATCCTCGACCGCAACTACGGGGGGAAACTGAAATTCGCTGGGTGCGCGGCTCAACCCCAAGCGCGACACCAGTATCTCGCGCTCATTAAGATTGTTTGCCCAACTTCGCCAAAGTTTGTCGAGTGCTTTGGAACCCGCTTTGTCGTCTGTAGGCTTCCACTGTGTGCGGAGCTGCTGATGCAGTGCTTGACCATCTTTGGCGAGACCGGCGTATTCGGGATAGCGGAGCAAAAGATCATTGCGCAAGCTCCGTGAGCTCGGGCTCAACATATTTTCTGGTGATTCCAACGTATCGCGAATCGAAGCCAGCCGCCCGCCAAGTTCCAGCGCGTTAAAAAAGCGGCGACGCTTGGCCAGATCGGCCACTTCTATGGCGGCGGCTTTTTCCTTGCGCTCACCTAATGCGGCGATCCAACGGTCATAAGAATCTTCGAGTGGGGCTTTTAACATGGCAAGTGTATCAAGCGGACGAAACGCCCAATCCCGGGGTCCGGGATCACTCAGCATATTTTCATAGATTTCAACCGCGACGCTGGCTCGTAGTAGTTGGTCGTCAAACCAACGATTCGTGGTTTGTAACTGCATGAATCGCGACGACATGTTGTAGTGGTTGGCAATCGACGCATTCAGAACGTCGACGGCGGACTCTTTGCCCAGTTCCGCGAGCACGCGGGCTTCGAGATAGCGCGACCAATTGCCAAGCAGTCCCGTGGCCGCGTCGTTGAGTCGACTTTGGCCGCTTTGAAGCGCTGCAGCCGCTTGTTTCCACTTGTCGGCATTCATCCATTCTTCGGCACGGGTAAAACTCAATCGCGCGTAGAGATGGTCCAAGCGTTCGCGTTGGGCCCATGCCGCAGCGGCATCGAGAACAGGGATTGGTTGGGGATTTGGCGCGCCGAGCCGGTTCATCGCCATGTAGCGGAAAGCTTCGTCGATCACGCCTGGGTCTTCGTAATAGATGCCCGAGATGCTGGCTTCCAAAAAGAGTCGATCGGCGTTGTCGAACTTACCAGCTTCCATGGCGAGCCGTCCTTGTTCGAGCAAGGAAATACAAGTGAGCGGGTGATCGAACTGGCCCGCCATCCGTTCAGCGCGTTGCAATCTTTGAAAGGCCTGATCCAGATTGCCTTGGCCAGCATAAGCGAGTCCCAGTAAGAGATCGGCCCAAACATTCGACCAATGATTCGGCGGAGTGATCCGCGCGGAAAGTTTGTTCACCAGATCGCGTGACAACGGGTCATACGGAGCCAGCGGACCCAAAAGTTCGTTGCGCCGACGAATGGCGAGCGCGGTTGCGCGGATGATTTCCACGGCATCGATTTGCCAAAATTGCCTCTGACGAAGTACGCCCCCCTGCTGGGCGGTCTGGCTTTGTGTGTTGAGGTCATCACCGAAGCTAATCATCATCTGGGAAGGGACATCACCCAAAACGAATTTTCGCGTGCTCGGTCCCCAAGGAAGGACCTTACGGGCCATGCCCGCATCGGCTCGCGGAGCTTCGCGAAACTCAATCGACAGCACCCAGTTGGGATACTGCAAAAACATCGCGCAGGCTTCGTTGAATTGCTCAAGCGCGGCGGCAGGCTGCCCTTGGTGATATAGCACTTCGCCCCACAAAGCGTGATAGCAGATCGCGTCGATCCAGCGCTGTGTCACGCCGATCCTGACGGAGCTGCGGGCTTCGCGCATGAGGGTCCGCTGGGCATCGCGGTATTCGCCCCGATAGATGTCATACACCGCGGTGTAGTAGTACTGGCTGGGCAGGGTGTCGGTCACCGCCACCGAGCCCTGACCGTGCGCCTGATGGCGGCCCGTGAGGCCAATCAGAATGAACCCCACAAGCGCCGTGCGCTGAAGGATTTTGAAATAGGTCGCTAGCACGCTGTTCTCCCTGTGCGCGGAGGGTCTCTGTTCCAAGAAGAGCGCTGCCGCTAGCAATCTCAGGCGAGTGGCGCGCGTAGTTTCATTCTATCAGTCTCTCAGGAAAAGGCGATTTCCCCCGCAAAAACGCGGTGAAGACGCCGCCGGGAAGAACACCGACAAACACCGGGTCTGCCAGCTGCTGTCAGCAGTAGCACCCACGGAAATGCAAATTCTTCGGCAGAAGTCAAAGTTTGCCGTTCAGGACGACGATAACGATTGTGACGCCGGTAACGTGGAATTGGTCCGGCAAATGGTCCCTCCGTCAGGAGCAACGATTGTGAAAACTTCGTCCGGAAAAACCCGATTCAATGCCACGCTGCTCTGGAGTGGGCTCCTTATGCTCGGGTCGTTGGCGGCCACGGGTTGCCAAATGGACATCGCGGGCCAAACCTTGCCCAGCGGTTACTATCTGAGCGACGACGTGCAATACTACGCACCAGGGCCGGAATTCAAGTTGGCTCGCGAAGCCGCGGCTCTCAAAGAACAGTCCGCCAACAACATCAGCGAACCTCAACAGTAGGTGACCGCGATTGTTGGCTCGGGATCATGTTCCAAGGAATTCAATCAGCAAGTCTCGCGAGGACATCAATTTTTGCCGCTTGTTGCTAACGACGGTTTTCAAGAGTTAGCAACAAGGTTGGGGGGGACGGCGCCTCAGTGGCAGACGTCTGAGGAACGCGACCAATGCGTCGCGTGCCTCAGACGTCACTGCCCGGGGAACTCAAAGCCGAAACCGGCAAGGATTCTCGCATATCTCACCCCGCCAGGGCGAACTCCTGCCCGAACTGATTCTCCAGCAGTGCTCAAATCCAAGATGGCAAATTGAATTCTTGGCCGAGCATGGTGGCTGTTGTCGAGAGCATTGATCGATCTTCAAGACGCTCAATACGCAACATTCGAGAGAATGATGTTTTCTTTGGACCAAACCCGTTCATGACAAAATTCTCCGTCTGCAAGAACGATGCGCAACTAAAGGCCCAAAAAATGTGAGCAGGCAGATCCCACTCGGTTCTGGGATGAATTTGCCATACTGTAGGTGATCAAAACTAGGATTGAATGAAGTCGCACCTGGGATAGGACGTCGCAGTTGTTGGAAACTGACTGAATATATCCCAAATGGAGACGTGATGCCGATGAACCAGTCATCGCTAGTGTCAAAAGCCCGGGAGACGATTCCCTCGAATTCAAACGTCTCGGTTGCAAAACCATTTTCCCCAAGACCAAGAACGTATATCCTTCCTTCGGACCCGCTGTTAGCAGTCAGAACAAAACCTACCGCCGTCGGGTATTTACCGAAGGCTGTGTCATTGAAAATCCACTGTGTATAAACAGTGCAGTTTGAACCGATGCATGCATCGGGAGGAAAAGCATGGACAGAGTATCCTCCCGTATCAAGACCGTCAATAACGCCGTCGTCACCATCGACAGAGTTTCCCTGTATAGGAAATATTGAACCAGAAAAACCGCTTTCTAGCCCCGGCGTCAGCACATCGTCCTCAAAATCTTCCAAAAAGAACGTCGTGCCGAGCCCGCTCAAATTGAACGGACTATCCGCCGCACTGCGGTACGGGGTCGGTCCAAGAAACGTGAAAGCAGCGTGCGAGACGCTGCTTCCCGTTAAAAATAATCCTGAACACAGAATGAATCGCAAAGCGTTCATGAGACGGTCCTCATTCACGGAAAATTAGGCCCAGCAATACCCACGTCCAGGGTAACACGATATGGCCAGAACGGATAGCAGAAAAGCACTGGGCTCTGGCACCGCGAGCCCATACTGCACGTGATCTACCAAGACCCCAGGAGCCGAAAAACCCCTTGCGAAAAATTCAACTTGAACTATGCCGGCAGGATTTAAGATGCCAATAAATCGATCATCAGCTGAACTGAAGCTATTAATCACAAGACTATTTGTGCTGAACGTGGCACGATTACTATCGTTATCAATCACAGTAACTCCACTATCAGGTCCGGCACCACTCGTGATTACCAGCCCAACCGCCGTTGGAACAAAACCGAGCATTCCAACATCAAATTTGAATTGAATAATTTCGGTTGTCAGAGCGGCATCAATAACCATATTCGGTCCAGCGGAAAAGCCAGTAAAGCGTGAGTCGTCGATCACACCATCGTCGGCATCAACTGAACTCCCAATCTGTCTGACAATCTCCAGAATTGGATCGGGGCCTATGTCCAAACCGGGCTGGGGAACCAGATCCTCAAAATCCTCCAGAAAGAACGTCGCACCCAGACCGCTGAGATTGAACGGACTATCCGCCGCGCTGCGGTACGGGGTTGGACCGAGAAACGTGAAAGCGGCGTGAGAGACGCTGCTGCCAAACAGAAGCAACCCTGAACACAGAATGAATCGCAAAGCGTTCATGAGACGGTCCTCATTCACGAAAAATTAAGCCCGGCAAGACCCTCGTCTAGGGTAACACATCACGGCTGAGATGGCTAGCACAAAGGCACTGGTATTTGGCACTCAAAGACCATAATGCTAATGGTCAAATGTCGGTGCGAGATGCGTGAACTTAAACCTGTTACAGCCTCGTCGCGAGTTAATACTTCGCTACGGAAGCACTTTAAGATGAAAGTGCCGGCTTACTTGCCACCACTTCTTCAGCAGCCAGTTGCTGCCGCAACCATTGGGTGATTCTGATTCCCTGCGATCGCCAGGAATTCCACGGGTAGTAGCTATAGCGGTAGCTCTGTTCCACGCCCGTGCGAAAGCGTGCTTTGAAATCGAATTCTCCGATACCCAAATCAAGCACGCGATCACCGCGCAGAAAACTATCTTCGATAAAGAGGGCGAGCAGAACTTTTCCCACTCCCAACTCGCGGGCCTGGCGGTCGTAGCCCATGCGCAGCCCAAAGATGGTGCCCGCATGGTGGTAGTTGTATTGATAAGCGAGCGGCTGACCCGCCACGCGCAAGATCGCCACGTCGAGCATGCCGAGTCTCGCCGCTTCGGCGTGACAATCTTTGAGAAACGGCAGCACGTCGGCATGGCAAATCGTATTGCCATTGTGGGCGTCCGACTGCCAGCTTCGGCGTGAAACGGCAAGGCACTCATCAAAGAGGTCCCAACGCGGATCGACTTCGCCCACAGTGGGACGATATCTGACGAATTCGACGGGCCCCAGCTTTTCAAGATTCCGTGCTTGCCGGCGGATCTCGTGGCGCCATTTTTTGTTGAGGCCGTTGAAATAGGTTTCCCAATCCGTCGAATCGAATTCGATGAGCGACGTTTGTTGGAAAATGCTCTTCTGAGGTTTCCAGCCAACGGCCGACATCGCCCGGCCGGTCATGTCGTGATCTTCCGAAGTCCAACGGAGGTCGATCAGGTCCCAATCGCGGTCGGTCTGGCGAATGTGCTGCAAGGCCATGAACATCGTGGCCGAGGGATTGGGGCCCAGCGGTCCGGCCCACATGCCCCAGTCGTTGAGCGGGTAATTGAGTACCCTGACCTTCGCCAAGCGGTGAACTTCTTCTGCCACGCAAAGCGGCACGATTCCGACGATCGTTTCCTCGGACCGCACGACCAGCACGCGCATCCGGCGGTTCGCTCCGAAATGTTTCCAGAACGTGTTGAACCAACTGAAAGTATGAAAGAACGAGAAGCGGGGCGTTTGTTGGGCCAGAGAATCCCACGCGATGGCGTAAGATTGAAGATCCACGAGGGAATTGATTTCGACGACGTCCGCCATGGCTGGCCTCAGTGAGCTGGAGTCGAGCTGGCCGTAAGCGTCGTTCATTTTGCAAGGTTCATGCCGAGAAGGATTTGCTAAAATCAAAGATACTTCGCCCGGGGGAATCGAGCGGAATTCTTACGGAAGTTCGTCGCGGAGTGCGTGGCATTTTGGCATCATGTGGCTTTCCAGCAACAAACAACCAACGGATTAGCACTTGTGAGTGAGGCTTCTTGGCAAAATCTGATCACGGCCATCCATTCCAGTGGCAAACAATCGGTAATCGCCATCACGGGAGGTGGCAGCGCGGCGATTGGCAGGCTGCTGGAAGTGCCCGGCGGATCGCGGTCAGTGATTGAAGCCGTGGTGCCGTATGCTTCGAGCGCGCTGACCGATTTGCTGGGGGGTACGCCGGATCAATATTGCAGCGAACCAACGGCTCGCGCGATGGCGATGGCGGCCTGGATGCGCGGGCGGAATCTTTCTCCCGCCGCCGATCCGCTAACACTCGTGGGCATCGGCGTGACCGCCAGCCTTGTGAGTGATGTTCCTAAACGGGGCGATCATCGCATTCATGTGGCGTGGCAGACCGCGACGCAAACATGTTCGTTGACTTTAACACTCACCAAGGGGGCACGAACTCGCGAACACGAAGAACGAATCGCGGCTGACCTGGTGTTGCTTGCGATGGCGGAAGCATGCGGAGTTGATGCTTCTATCGGCTACAGCGAACTTCAAAAACAACTTGAAACGGCTGAGCAAATTGAGCGATTGTCGCAAGTTGCTGACCCTGCGTGGAAAAAGCTTCTACTTGGAGAAGCACACTGTGTCCTTTGTGGCGAAAACAAGCAACCAAAGATAGTATTTCCCGGCGCGTTCAATCCCTTGCATCAAGGTCATCGCGAAATGGCGCGGATTGCCGTTGAACGCTTAGGCAGCGAGCTGTGCTATGAAATCTCGCTCGCCAATGTCGATAAGCCATCGCTCGACTTCATTGAAATAAAACAGCGGATCACCGGCATACAGAAACAAGACCGGGGTAAAGAACTTTTGTTGACGACTGCGCCCACGTTTTGCGAAAAGGCCGAGTTGGTGCCCAACGCGACTTTCGTCGTAGGTGTCGACACGCTCGTGCGGATTGCTGATCCCATATATTACGGCAACGAGGCCGCCAAGCGCGATCAAGCCATCGCCGCCATCACCGCGGCAGGTTGCCGGTTTCTGGTTTTTGGCCGCACGTGTTCGGGAGACTTTCAATGCCTGAGCGACGTGGAGATTCCCACCGCGTTACGAGCGATCTGCGACGAAGTCCCCGCGAGCGAATTCCGGGAAGATATTGCGTCGACGGTGCTGCGGCGTGTTTAGTACTAATACGAGTCGCGCGCCGTGTGTCGAACCGCGACAATCAATATCCCTTCGGAGTCGTTGCGATAAGCGATGTAATAAGGAAATTTTTTGAGCAGCAAATAATGATGTTCAGTATAGAGCTTGGGGAATCGCTCTGGCTCACGAACGATCTGAGAAACAGCGTCGTCGATTTCTTGTTCCAAACGCTCAGCAGCAGGTACGCTTTGATCGAGATACCATTGTAGCGCTTCGGCGATATCGTTTTCAGCCGACGAAAGTATTCTGACGTGATTCATCAGTTTACTTTTGCCCAAAAAGTCGCTCGCGTGCTTCTTGCCAGGAAGTGGTGCTCTCCTGGCCAGCATCGTAGGCCGCCGACCTCCGCTGCACCTCGGCAATTTCCTGGGCTGGTAGGTTAGGCCACTGCTCCGGGGGGAGGCTATTCCAGATTTGATCGATCAGCCAAAGCCGTTGCTCGGGGGCCAACATTTTTGCCGCGTCGACGAGTTCTGTAGCAGTATTCAAGCTTTTGCTCCTGGGACGTTTGTCGGGGGGAAACGACAGACACGGGTTATTGTAGTTTCTTCGGTTACGGAGCGTCAAATTTCTAGCTGC
Source organism: Bythopirellula sp. (assembly GCF_041737835.1). Taxonomy (NCBI): domain Bacteria; kingdom Pseudomonadati; phylum Planctomycetota; class Planctomycetia; order Pirellulales; family Lacipirellulaceae; genus Bythopirellula; species Bythopirellula sp. The sequence goes on from NZ_JBGSQY010000031.1 coordinate 180,789, forward strand.
GGCGGTAACGTGCTGCTCAATGCCCGCTGTATCTCGAATTGCGGCCCGGGGGCGGCAATTTTATACTGGTGAGTTCGATTTCTTCCCGTTTCGACCAGTATATGACCACACTTCCATGACCGGCTCCAAGTTTATTATCACGCTCGCCGAAGCCGAGCTTCCTCTGTTCATCGGCATCGATGTCGGCGGCACGAACATCAAGCTGGGGTTGATCGACAACCGTGGCCGCACGCTGGCTTACCATTCCGTGCCGACCGAAGTCGAACGTGGTGCAGACGATGCCGTCCGCCGGATGTGCGAGGCAGTAAATGAGCTGTTGAACAAAGCCGGAGCAAAAAAATCCGACGTCGCGCGAATTGGCGTCGCGACACCGGGACCGATGGATATTAAGGCCGGCATGATTCTCAAACCAGGGAATTTGCCAACGTGGTGGAATTATCCCATTCGTGATCGTGTGGCCGAAGCCTGCGGCAAGCCCGTCCGTTTTGCCAACGATGCCAATGCGGCGGCGTTTGGCGAATATTGGCAAGGCGCGGGCAACAGTTCGCGCAACATGGTGCTGCTCACCATGGGCACGGGCATTGGTGGTGGGATCGTGCTCGAGGACTATTTGATCGAAGGGGCACACAGTTGCGGGGCGGAATGTGGATTCATCATCATCGAATCCGATCCTCAGGCACGGCGCGATACGCAAAACCTCACCGGCACGTTGGAAGGCTACTGTGGTTCCTACGGCGTTGTGGGTCGAGCCGTCGACGCGCTGCAAGCGGGTCGTGATAGCAGTTTGGCGACCGTACTGAAAAACGAAGGTGAGATCACTCCTTTGGCGATCGCCGATGCCGCGGAAGCGGGCGATGCGCTCGCTTTGGAAGTCGTGATGGACACGGCCAGATACCTGGCGATTGGCATCGTGACCTTGATTCACACGGTCGATCCCGATAGCGTTGTCCTCGGCGGGGCGATGACTTTCGGTGGTGCTGGTCACCCGCTCGGTGAAAAATTTATCCAACGGGTCCGCGATGAAGTCCGCCCCCGGATTCTCACCGCGCTCCAAGATTCGCTGCGGATCGAATTCGCCCGACTAGGCAGCGATGCGGGTTTCGTAGGCGCCGCCGGCCTTGCTCGCCTCGAACACCGCCAGAAGAATTAAAAATAACAACACATTCATTTACTCAGCCCCAACCCCTATCCCCACCTGACCTCCGACCCCCGACCCCGGCCTCTCCCTCAATGACCGCACCTCAATATATTCGAAATTTCTCGATTGTGGCTCACATCGATCACGGCAAGAGCACGCTCGCTGACCGCCTGATGGAAGTGACGGGCACGGTGAGTGTCCGTGAAATGAAAGAGCAACTGCTCGACGACATGGCCTTGGAGCGTCAGCGCGGCATCACGATCAAATCCCACGCCGTGACGATGCACTACGAATACAAAGGTTATAAGTATGAGTTGAACCTCATCGACACGCCGGGGCACGTCGATTTTCAATACGAAGTGTCACGGTCGCTCGCTTGCTGCGAGGGTGCCGTGCTGTTGGTCGATGCATTTCAAGGCGTGGAAGCTCAAACCGTGGCGAATGCTTATGCCGCGATGGAACACGACCTCACGATCGTGCCGGTGATGAACAAAGTGGATCTCATCCACGCGCGGCCCGACGAAGTCAAAGCGGAGATGGAACACACGCTGGCGGTCAACGCCGACGAGATTCTGGGGTGCAGCGCCAAGACTGGCATGGGATGCAAGGAGATTCTCGATGCGGTCATCGAACGCGTTCCAGCTCCCAAGGGCGATCCCAAGGGCCCCTTGCAAGCGATGATCTTTGACGCGGTCTACGACGAATACCGCGGGGCGATTACGTATATTCGCGTGATGAGCGGCACGATTACCAAGGGGCAGAAGATCAAATTTCTTCAACAAGGGACCGTGCACGAAGTCCTTGAGTTGGGTCACTTTGTTCCCCATCGCAAGCCGTCATCCAAACTTGCAGCCGGTCAGGTGGGGTACTTGATCTGCAACATCAAGTCGCTCGACAAGGTCCACGTCGGCGACACCGTGAGCACCACCGATGGAGAAGCCGACCTGAAGCTGCCCGGCTATCAAGAACCCAAACGGATGGTGTTCTGCGGCCTGTATCCTTCGGATGGTCAGGACTTCAAACAATTGCGTGAGGCTCTCGATAAGCTTGTGATCAATGACCCCAGCTTTGAGTTCTCACCGGAAACGAGCGATGCCTTGGGCTTTGGCTTCCGCTGTGGTTTCCTAGGGCTCTTGCACATGGAGATCGTGCAGCAACGGCTCGAACAGGAAGCTGACATCGATCTCGTGCAGACCGCGCCCAACGTCACGTATGAGATCGTCAAAAAGAATGGCGAAACCATCGAGGTGCATACGCCGCAAGACGTGCCCGAAGTGGGGGATATTGAAGAATTCCGCCAGCCAATTGTGCGGGTGAGTTTCGTGCTCCCCACGGAGTACATCGGAGGCATTATGAAATTGTGCAGCGACCGCCGCGGCACTTACGTCCGCACGGAGTATCTCTCGCCAACGCGGGCGATGTTGGTTTACGACCTTGCGCTAGCCGACGTCATTTACGACATGCACGATAGGCTCAAGAGCACAACCCGCGGCTACGGCACGATGGATTACGAACTCCTGGGTTATGAATCGGGCGATCTCGTGCGGATGGATATTCTGGTCAAGAACGAGCGGATCGACGCGCTGTCGATTGTCTGCGATAAGCGCGATGCCGACGTGCGGGGCAGGGCGGTTATCAAAAAGCTCAAGCAGGAAATCCCCCGCCACATGTTCGAAGTGGCGCTGCAAGCCGCCATCGGCACGCGAATCATCGCCCGTGAAACCATTTCGGCGATGAAGAAGAACGTGACCGCCAAATGCTACGGCGGCGACATCACCCGCAAGCGCAAGCTCTGGGAAAAGCAAAAAGAAGGCAAGAAGCGGATGAAGTCGATCGGTTCGGTCGACATTCCTCAAAAAGCCTTCCTCGCGGTGCTGGAGACCGGTGAGGAAGAAGGGAAGAAGAAATAGCGGCTGCTATCTCAGCTTTCTTCCACCGCCTCTTCGATGGGTGGCTTCGTCGATGCCGTCCAATGGCGCGCGAGCACGTAGATCACGCAAAAGGCCCCCAACGTGTAGGCCGCTCCCAAGCTCCACACTATCGATTGATGTCCGCCAGCACGATCGAGTTGCCTGATCGTCAGCGACGCCGAGATCACGAAGAATAACAAAAACAGCGAGCTGAAACCGACGACGAACGCACGGTCGACTTCGCGATAGCGCTGCTGCGATTCGAGCCAATGCTCCCAGCCCAGCAAATCGCCGATCCTGGGTTCCACGACTTCGCGCAAGTAGCGGCCCGCGCGGCTGATGTTACTTTCTTCGGCGATGAACGAGAGCATGATCGCCAGCAACAAAAAGGGAATCGAGGCATTGGCAAACGCTGAAGGTTGTGCCGCGGCCAAGTAGCCCGACGCGAGGACCAAAAAGATCCCCACGATCAACAGCCAAAACACGCGTGATTTCGATTCGCTGATTTCGGCACGCAAGGAAATATATTGTTGCTTCGAGAAATCGTCGGAACTCATGAGAATCACCTCCGCCAGTTGGGCGATTGAGTTAAGAAAAGAGCTGAGCAGAACTGCAGAAAAGGGAGCGCAAGCAGCTTGGCTGTTTGCGCTTTCAAGGAGCCGTCCTTATCGTAACCCTAGAATAGTCGCTTCACAACTACGCGCGGTTCTTGAAGTTTATCCGTTTATGATTGAAAATAAGAGCATGCGTGGCGGGTAACATAGATTCTGGGAATCGAAGGGACATGCCATGCACAAATACATAATCATGGGAGTGCAAGGTTGCGGCAAAGGGACGCAAGCCAAACTGCTCTGCAAGCGATTTGATCTCACGCATATCAGCGTCGGCGACATCTTTCGCTGGAACATTCAAACGCACACCAAGCTAGCCGCACGCATCAAGCGCATCATGGACGCTGGACAACTTGTCTCGGATGAGATCGTCGAAGAAGTGGTTCGCCGTCGACTTGAAGAACACGATTGGAACTATGGTTTCGTGCTCGACGGCTTTCCGCGAAACCGCCCGCAGGCGGAATTCTTTTTGGAAAGCTATGACATCGACGCGGTAATTTTAATCAACGTGCCTGATGAGGTCGTGTTCGAGCGCGTTCAGGCCCGGCGACTTTGTTCGCGTTGCGGGTTGGACTACAACCTGATGCACCACCGCCCGGCAGTGGAAAATTGCTGCGATGTCTGCGGAGGACCGCTCGAAATACGCCGCGACGATCATCGGGAAGCGATTCAAGCGCGGCTGGCCGATTATCACGCGCTAACGCGGCCGGTCGTAGAATTGTTCCGCTCAAAGGAACTGGTCGTGGAAGTGAATGGTTGCACAAGCGTTGAGGAATTGCACCAGGAAATCTGCGCGCGGCTGGAGATCGCTCCCATCACAAAGATTTCCTTATGAAAGTCTTGACGCTAAACGCCACCATTTGTGATCAATAGGGTATGAGATCGTGACCGCATTTCTTTTGACCGAACGATTATCGTTCCGCGAATTGACCGAAGCCGATCTCGACTTTTTAGCCGAGATGCTCTGCGATCCTGAAGTGATGCGACATTATCCCTACGTGTTCGACCGCGCGGGTGTGCAAGAATGGCTCCGTCGCGCGCTTGAGCGACAAGCGCGCGACGGACTTTCATTTTGGTATGTCGCCAATCACAAAACGGGCGAGCCCGTCGGCCAAGTCGGCATCTTGAAGCAAGACGTCGATGACATGGTCGAAACAGAGATTGGTTACATGCTTTTGCGTCGGCAGTGGGGTCAGGGTTACGCTCACGAAGCCACGACAGCACTCCGTGATTATGCTTTTCAAACCCTAGGCAAGCAGCGCGTGATCTCGCTTATCAGACCAGCCAATATTCCGTCCCAGCGAGTAGCGCTCGCCTATGGCGCAAAGCCGGAAAAAATGGTGGTTTGGCGCGATTACGAACACCTCGTCTTCGCGCTGGCGAATCAACAGGCTTGAAGGCTGGCCTTGATCACTGACCGCAAGCGCACCCACCGGCACCCATGGTGGGGCCCATCATCATCGCACCGCTATCGAAGCCGGCCGAGACGGCGGTTCCACCCGAGCAGCAAGGATCACATGGTGGTGGGCAGCACATCGGTTGACACATCGGCTGGCAAGCTGGCGCACATTGTTGCATATGGCCAACCATCGGAGCCGCAGCCGTTTGGTTACGGAATAAACCGTTCCGGCATGCACCACAACCGGTGGCATTGAGGATCATCACCGCCACCGCAACAAACAACAAAGATTTTTTCATTACCTGCATTGTCCCCACCGGGGGACGCTCCGTTCACGTGGTTTGCCCGAGGCAATTGTCGGCCCGGCGTGAACGTGGATTCACGTCGAGCACAGTTAAGATTTCTCCACACAACCATTGCCCCTGGTGTGGCGTTTGGCAAACAGCCGGTTGATTTTTTGCCTCATTTTCTCAGCTCGCAGTACACGGCGTAGGGGTCGTGACGACGCTGTGGTTCACCGTGTGTGCAAGGAAACACTCGAAACGATTGTTCGGAGCGTGGCGCCAACGTAGGATGGCAGCAGTGGTAGGGATTTTCGTGACTGTGATTTCATCTATGTATCGCTCGCTGAACCGTTCTTCGTTGCTGAATTACGCGACTTGTACCATTGTGTTCGTACTTCTGCTGCGAACTTGGTTCATGATGGGACTCATTGAGCCGATCACGATTGCCGGCAGTTCGATGGCACCGACTTTGCGCGGACCACACTACTCATTTCACTGCACAGAATGTGGTCAGCCATTTGACGTCGGTGCGGAATTCGTCGGCGCGAATTCCCACGTCGAATGTTTGGCTTGCGGTGACGTGCAAAATTTTGGCGAAAACCGCGCCGTGAAACGCGGTGATCGCGTGCTGGTCGACCGCACCGTGTTTCAATTCCGCGAGCCAAAGCGGTGGGAAACGATCGTCTTTCACTCGCCCGATGACGCGCAACTCACAGTAAAACGTGTCGTCGGTTTGCCGGGAGAAACTGTCGAGTTGCGTGAAGGCGACGTTTGGATTGACGGTAAGATCGCAATGAAAAGCCTGTCGGAAATGCGCAAGCTCTGCCAGTTGATCCCTAGAGAAAGCGACCAATCGCGTCGTTGGCAGGGGCAGGGTTGGCATTGGCAAGACGGTGCGTGGCAGGCGGCCGCGAGCGACGATTGGCAGTGGCTCATCTATCGTCAGAGTCGGCCACTCACCGATGACACGGCTTATAACGGCGATCTATCGCGGCGGGTATTCGCAGTGCGCGATGTGGCTTTGTCGGTAAACATCGATCCTCAAGGCCCGGGAGAAGTCGCCGTTCATTTCCAGAGGAGTGGTGAATCGCTCCGCTGGCAGGGCCAGATTTCTAAAGCTGCACAACTGGAAGTTTTTACTTGTGATGGCCGTTGGCAAGTTTTTATCGATGGAACTTCTGTTGCCGATGAAAGCTGCAATACATCTTTATCGAACGCCGACGAACCAGCATTCCAAATCGGCGTACAGAATACGGACGTTTCGCTCCGCGATTTGCGAATTGATCACGACATTTATTACGCGTCGCAAAACGAAGAACTCGGCCTCCTCGAGCGGATGCCTCCCTGGGTGCTTGGAAAGAATGAATTTTTCGTGCTTGGTGACAACCATGCGGTATCGCTCGATAGCCGCCAGTGGGGGCCCGTGTCGCGGCGATTGATCGTCGGAAAGCCGCTCGCAGGCCGCTAGCAATACCTAGTAATTTGTATTCAACGAGGATGTAGGTAACACCAACAGTTCGCCAGACGTGGTTTTGCATTCTCAATCCGCAGTTTCCGGCAGATTAATAGGTGCCACCCGCGCGTAGCTCCTATGCATTTTCCCCTGAGGCTCAGCGAATTCTGTTGACTCTCATGTCGGCGTTGATATGCTGAAGTTTCCGGGCGATGCAAGTTCGTCCGCAGATTGTGTCATACCGATGTTGGTCGGCGAGATGGTCTGAAATGTCCTTCTCCTTTTGATTCGCGGTTGACGATTGTGTTGCTTGTGCGACCTGTTTCCTATTGCTTCTTGATAGGATTGCCTAATGTCTCGTTGCTTCGTGATTCGGCGATATAGAGCGTTGTTGCTACTAGGTGTGGCTGTTGTGTTGGGCAGTGGCTCGGTAGCCGAGGCCCAGGTGCTCCAATGGACCCGCCAACTGGGGACTGCCAAAGACGACGTGAGCAACGGCGTTTCTGCGGACGGTCTAGGTAACGTTTACATCTCGGGCAGTACGAGTGGCAGTCTTACAGGAGTGTCCGCCGGTAATGTCGATGCGTTCGTGAGCAAGTACAATGGGGCCGGTGCCCTCCAATGGACCCGGCAAATAGGCACTCTTAGTTTGGACAGGAGTTCTGGGGTTTCTGCCGATGGGCTGGGAAACGTCTATATCACGGGCGATACGCTGGGCAGTCTAGCCGGGACGAACGTTGGTGACTGGGATACGTTTGTGAGCAAGTACGATGAGACCGGCTCCCTCCAATGGACCCGACAACTGGGGACCGCCCGTTTCGACATGAGCAACAGCGTCTCGGCGGACGGTCTGGGAAACGTCTTCATATCTGGCTACACCCAGGGTAGTCTCGCAGGGTCGAATGCGGGTGGTGTCGATGCGTTTGTGAGCAAGTACGATGCGGCTGGATTCCTCCAGTGGACCCGACAACTGGGGACTTCATCCAATGACCGATCTCTCGGCGTCGCGGCGGACTCTCTGGGAAATATCTTCATATCTGGCTACACCCAGGGCAGGACTCGCGGGAGAGAACATCATTGGTGATTGGGATGCGTTCGTGAGCAAGTACGATGCGGGCGGCTCCCTCCAGTGGACTCGCCAGCTGGGGACTGCCAATATCGACCTGAGTAACAGCGTCTCGACGGACGGCATGGGAAACGTCTACCTTTCAGGCAAAACCTATGGCAGTCTTGGAGGAGTGAACGCTGGCTTGGACGACGCGTTCGTGAGCAAGTACGATACGGCGGGCGTCCTTCAGTGGACCCAACAATTGGGCACCGCCATTCAAGACGAGAGCTTCGGTGTCTCGGCGGATGGGAAGGGTAACGTCTACCTCTCGGGAATGACCCGAGGTAGTCTCGGGTGGGCGAACGAGGGTGGTGTCGATGCGTTCGTGGCGAAATTCGGCATTCCCGAGCCAGCCACGTCGACCATGCTGACGGTTGTCCTCGCACTGTTATCCCTAAAACGAGACAGAAGTTAGCGCCGACACTCGACCGTAGATATCCGTACTCAGACACATTCTCGTTCCGCCTGAAAGTCGGTGCTAACCTAGGGACCACTCCAGCAAGCGTATCCGCGCGGACTTCTCTCTTGTTTGAATACATCCATCATAATCACAACGATGTGTTCGCTAGAACCGAATATCGCGACCAAGGTTCATCAGACTAACGACAATCCAAGCAACTTGGCCTGGACTTGCACTCAGTGCAATCTTCACAAGGGAACGAACCTGTCCAGTATCGATCCCGAGACCTCGGCTCGCGTCGATTTGTACCATCCCTGTCAACAAAAATGGGTCGAGCACTTCCACATCGCCCCAGAAGCAAGAATCGTAGGGATTACTGCCGTGGGTAGGGCCACAGTACGACTTTTGGACATGAACGGCAGCCCCCAACTGGAACTACGCCGCGAGTTGATCGAGCAGGCCATGTTCTAATAATTTCAGCATCAGCAGGCCGCTAGCACCGTGAATGGGCCGAGTTTTAAGTTTCCCGTGGCTGGGAATTTTAGCTATATTGCCGGTCCGCTAGCGAAGTGCCGATAGCGGATGTTTTACTACTTTCAGGATCGCTAAGCCGCACCGGCTAAAAATATGGCTAAGAAGAAGACTCCTCAATATCGGCAAACGCCCTCGGCCGCTCCGCGTGAGCCTCAAGCTGCACCGGCTCTAGTCAATCGTCCACGCCGCACCGCTTCCACCGCGACGCCGCGTGGCGATGAACCACAACCGGCCAGCAGCAGTTCGGTCGCCGTGCGCGAAACGATCGAATCGATCGTGATCGCGTTCGTGCTGGCTTTTTTGTTCCGCACGTTCGATGCCGAGGCGTTTGTGATTCCGACCGGCTCGATGTCGCCGTCGCTGCAAGGTCAGCACAAAGATGTCAATTGCAGCGAATGCGGTTACCGCTTCCGCACCACGGCCAGCACCGAAGGGGAAGATCGCGACGCGATGATCGCGAGGATGAACTCCTCCAATTCCATGCAGCAGCGATCTGAACTGCAACGACAGATCATGGGCGCAGAAACCATCGCAGGCATGTGCCCCATGTGCCGTCAGACGATGTTGTTCCGCACCGACAATCTTCCCGATAACCTACCGCCGTCGATTTCGACCGAGAATGTGGAATTCGAGCCGAGTTACCCCGGCGATCGCATTTTGGTGAACAAGTATGGCTACGACTTCAACAAGCCCGAGCGATGGGACGTCGTAGTGTTCAAGTTCCCCGGTAACGGCGAGATGAATTACATCAAGCGGCTTGTCGGTCTTCCCAACGAAGAGTTGCAAGTCTATCAGGGCGACATCTTCATGCGGCCCTTGGATAAGAGCAGCGACTTCGCGATCGAGCGCAAACCGCCGCACAAAGTCCACACGATGCTCCAGCCGGTGCATGACACGAACTACGATCCCTCGATTTTGTACAACGCCGGTTGGCCGTTACGGTGGAGCGACACCGGCACGTCGGGTTGGGAAATCGTCGCGAAACCTGGCGAACAGACGGTCGCCCAGCAATTTAACTTCAACTCGAAGGATAACAACAAGGATGCCCCCGTGGCGTGGTTGCGCTATCAACATTTGCTGCCGAATGACGATGATTGGGCCGTCGCGCGGCATTTTGCCTCGACCGGTAAGGAGCTAGTTCCCAAAAAACAGTGGCAGAACAGCATCACGCCGGAGTTAATCACTGATTTCAATCCGTACAATGCCCGCGTGCAGCGTGAGCAACTTTATCGTGCGCCGTTACAAGTTGAGCCTTATTTACTCGGTATGCAATGGGTGAGCGATCTGGCGGTGGCGGCCGATGTTGAAATCCACGAATCACGGGGCGAGTTGCTGCTCGATTTGGTGAAGGCTGGCAAGCATTTCACTTGCCGCATCGATCTGACCACCGGCAAAGCGACCTTGGAGATCGAAGGCTTGGCCGATTTTTCACCAACCGCCGAAACGCCCCTTTCCAGCACGGGCGATTTTCGCCTGTTGTTCGCCAACGTTGATGACCAATTGATGCTGTGGGTCAACGATAAGCTGATCAAATTCGGCGAAGGCAATGGTGCCGCGGAATTTGACGCCGACGCTGTGTTTGGTGAGCGCAAGAATGCCATTCCTAAAACTTCGGAAGAGGATCCCGGCGATCTTTCACCCGTGGGAATTGGTGCCCGTGGTGCATCGCTCACGGTGACGCATCTCGAAGTGTTGCGCGACATTTATTACATCTCCGCGCGGGCCGACGATTATGCCGTGCCACCCCGTTGGTATGGCCCAGGCTATCACACCGATTACGAGCGCTGGGATTTCCCCGCCGAACTCCCCGATGGCAGCCAGCAAGACCCCTTGTCGTCGGAACGCCAACTCTTCCGCGACCCCAGCACATGGGACCGTTTCCTCACGCGGCATTCGCGGGAGTTTCCGGTTGAAGAGAAGCAATATTTCGTGATGGGTGATAACAGCCCCGAGAGTCTCGATTGCCGTTTATGGAAGCGCGGCAACGATTTGAAAGGTATCCCCGGCGGAGCCTATTTGGACGAACGCTTGATGACGGGCGAAGCCGCGTTCGTGTTTTGGCCCCATTCCTGGGGAAGCATCCCAGGCTTAAAGAAACTCCCCGGCTTTCCCAACTTTTGGGATATGAGAATTGTAAGATAAGCTTTTAGCAATCAGCTGTTAGCTTTTAGCCAGATTGGCTAATGGCTAAAGGCTAACAGCTTCCGTCGTCATGGAGGACGAACAACGTGTCGCTATTGCGTGCCACTGGATTGGTGAAGAACTACGGCCGTCGCCGCGTGGTAGACGGTGTCGATTTTGACGTCGAACGCGGCGAGATTGTCGGTCTCTTGGGTCCCAACGGCGCTGGCAAGACCACCAGCTTCCGCATGACCTGCGGCATGATCGAACCCGACGCGGGGCAGGTTATGCTCAATGGCCATGATGTCACCGATTGGCCTATGTATCGCCGAGCCCGTGATGGCGGGATGGGCTATCTCGCGCAGGAATCGAGCGTCTTCCGCAAGCTCTCGGTGCAAAACAATTTGCTCGGCGTGATGGAAATGCTCGGCATCGACCGCAAGACTCGCCGCGCGCGGTGCGACGAACTGCTCGATCAATTTGGCATCACCAAACTTCGCCGCAGCAAAGCGATGTCGCTCTCCGGCGGTGAACGCCGACGTTTGGAAATCGCCCGCTGTTTGGTTTCCAATCCTGAAATCATCCTGCTCGACGAACCGTTCACCGGCATCGATCCCGTGACGATCGCGAGCATTCAGGAAATCATTCGTGATTTGCGTGCCCGAGGAATCTCGATTCTGATTACCGACCATCAAGTTCGCGAAACGCTGCAAATCACCGACCGCAGCTATGTGATTCGCAGTGGCCAGGTGCTTTGCCATGGCACACCCAACGAAGTGCTGAAAAACAAAGAAGCTCGCAAGCATTATTTCGGCGAAGGAATGGACATGGGCATTTCCCCGCCCCGCATTCCGGCACCATCCGCAGCGAGCGCTACGGAAAGCCGTTTGGCCGCGCTGCGTGGCAAACTCACGGGGCATTTTCACACAACGAACGACGATGAAGCCGCTTAGTCGCTTTTCGAGTGAGCCGGGGCCGTGACGACTCGGCTCGCTGCAACTACAATGCTCGCATGAGCGACGAACCCACTGAACCTGCCGCCGACGCCCCTGCCCCGCTCCGCAGCGTGCATACGTCGAATCTGCCCCAACTTTTTGCCGAAGCAGGGATCTCGGTTCTGGTCACAACCTACCAGGCCGGCAAGCTCGTGATCTTGCGCAACAATCAGGGTGTGCTCAACACCCACTTTCGCAATTTTCTCAAACCGATGGGGATGGCCCTCAGCGGCGGCAAGCTGGCCATCGGTTGCAACATCGACATTTGGGAATTTCATAATGTGCCCGCGGTTTGCCCCCGTCTCGACGCACACGAAGAAAACAAGGAGACCGGCTTTCATCACGATGCCTGTTTCCTTCCCCGCCGCAGTCACACGACGGGCGACATTCAAATCCATGAAATGGCCTGGGTGAACGACGAACTGTGGTTTGCCAACACGTCGTTCAGCTGCCTCGCCACGCGGAGCGACATTAATAGCTTTGAACCCCGCTGGCGGCCTAAGTTCATCACGGAGTTAGTCCCCGGCGACTACTGCCATTTGAACGGCCTAGCCATGCGCGATGGCCGCGTGCGTTATGTGACCGCGCTAGGCGAAACGAACACCGTCGGTGGTTGGCGGGAAAACAAACGCAACGGCGGCTTGTTGATCGACGTCGATTCCAACGAGATCATTGTCCGTGGCCTGTCGATGCCTCACTCGCCCCGCTGGTATCGCAACAAACTGTGGCTGCTCGAATCGGGCGACGGCAGCATTGGTACGGTCGATTTGCAGACTGGTCGCTATGAGGCCATTGCCCAACTGCCGGGCTTCACGCGGGGCTTATCGTTTTACGGACCGCTCGCGTTTGTCGGTTTGTCGCAAGTCCGCGAGTCGGCCGTCTTCAGCGGGATTCCACTCGTCGAACGCTTGGAAGAACGCACCTGCGGCGTGTGGGTGATCAACATCGAAACCGGCCAGACCGTGGGCTTCTGCCGATTTGAAGACGCCGTGCAGGAAATCTTCGCCATCGAAGTTCTCACGGGCACGCGCTTCCCTGACCTTGTGAATCACGACGCTGAATTGATCGGTCGATCCTATGTGCTGGGCGATGATGCACTCGCGCAAGTGCCCGCTGATTTGCGGTCCGACAACCGCGTGTAGCCGCTCATTTTATTTTCGGCTATGCTGCAACGTTCTAAATACGAATCTGCTTGGGTGCCACTGCTGGCTTGTCCAGCAGTGCCCTTGAAACACGGGTGGGCAAGTTGCCTTGAATCCGCCGCGGCGGGCCACCCGTGGCACCCCCGGCTCATATCGTTTCTACGAGGAACACATGGAGAAGCAGCGCACTGTTCTCGTTACCGGATGTTCAACTGGGATTGGCCGCGCCGCGGCGCTGATGCTGGCCCAACGTGGCTTTGCCGTCTTCGGCGGTGTTCGTAGCGACCAACACGCCGCGGAACTTCAAGCACTACACACCACGATCAAGCCATTGATTCTCGACGTGACTTCCGAAGAAGCACTCGCCAGTGCGGTGGAAAAAATTCGCACCATCACGCCCCAGGGTTTGTATGGACTCGTGAACAACGCCGGTGTTGGCTTGCCCTCGGCCGTGGAACTCACCACCCCCGACGAGTTGCGTCAGTTGTTTGAAGTGAACACAATCGGCCCCCTGCGGTTGATCCAGGCGTGTCTCCCTATGCTGCGCGAAAACAAAGGTCGTATTGTGAATGTCACGTCGCTCAACGGAACCGTGGCCCTTCCGATGGTGGGCGCCTATTCCGCCAGCAAGTTCGCGCTCGAGGCGATTTCCGACACCTTGCGGGTCGAATTGCGGCCTTGGAGAATTTCGGTGAGCACCGTCCGGCCCGGACAAGTGCGCACGGCGATTTTCGACAAGGCAGGCGCAGCGCTCGAAGGTCGCATGGCCGCGATCCCCGACGAGTTACGTTGTGGTTACGACAAGTTGTACGCCCAAGGATTGTTTTTTAATAAACGAGGCGTGAAATCCCCCACTTCCCCAGAGGCCGTCGCAAAGGCGATTTACCGCGCGCTCACAGCCCGCCTACCGCGGCCACACTATCACGTCGGCGCGGATGCGAAGCTGCTCAAATTGGGACAGCTCACCCTGCCGACGAGAATTCTCGACCGCATCATCGCGCGGCTGATGGGAACCTTTAAGCGATTGGGTTAAAACTACAGTCGCAGAAACGCCCTAAGTCCCTTGCAGGCAAGCAGCTTGCGCTCACCGCTTCTCACGGCCATTAAAAGTTTGAGAGAATAAGTTTGCATCGCCGAGTGGATTCGCCTAGAATCACCAGCGTCTGCTCCGGTATGCAGAAGGCAACGGGGGGGAGCAGAAGGGAACGAGGCATCGATGGCAAGCTCCTCTCGGCGGCAGCAAGGTTCGCGGCACGCCCACACCCCGGCACTTTTCGCTCGCTCACCCTACGCCCGCTCGCTCCGCTGCGAAGCTCTCGAAGATCGGCGTATGCTGGCCCTGTTGACGGTCACAACCGATCAAGACGTCGTGGATCTCGACGACGGCCAAACCTCACTCCGCGAAGCGATCTTCGCGGCGAATCTCGTCCCCGGTGCCGATGAGATTCAATTCGACTTCGGCCACGATGGCCCCGCGACGATTCTTTTGACGCAGGGTGAGCTGAGAATCGAAGATTCGCTCACCATTACAGGGCCGGGGGCGGAGTTGCTCACGATCGATGCCAGTGGAATTGAAACTGTCACAAGCAGTTCGATATTTAATATCAGCGATGGCAAAGCCATGATCATTGATGCTTCCATCTATGGGCTCACATTGACTGGGGCCCAGAATTCAGCCATCAGAAATCGGGAAAATCTAACTCTGACTTCCATGATACTCACGGACAACACGAGTTCGGCTGGTGGTGCTCTTTGGATGGACTCATCATTTAATAACCAAATCATGAGTTTGAACATCATCGACACAAGCTTTGTTGATAATACGTCCACTGGCTCTGGTGGGGGAGCCATTTACTATCAGGGCGACAGAGATCAAATAACAATTCGCAACACGGAATTTTTTGGTAACAATGCCGAGTCGACGACTCGCAGTCGTGGAGGTGCGATCTCTATCCAAGGTCTCGAAAACCAAGTTGAAATCGTCGATACGAAAATCAAGAATAATTCAGCCACTGAGGGCGGAGGAGTGCATGTTCGTAGTTTTGGTGGAAATGTTCGCATCGTCGATTCTGATATCTCACGAAACACATCTTGGGCTCACGGCGGAGGTATTAGTACGGAAGTAGGTTATTTGCAAATTGATCGATCAACTATTAGCGAAAATACTGCAGGGAATGACTCGCATTCGGGCTATGGTGGCGGACTTTGGTCTAGGGCCGGTACAGCAGCCATTCACGAGTCGACAATAAGCGGAAATTCAGCCACATCGCGCGGAGGAGGTGTAAGTGTTGACGGTGGACTTCTAACAGTGCTTCAAAGTACGTTATCAGCGAATTCAAGTTTCTATGGTGGCGCTATCTATGAAAGTTCTAATAGAAGCCTAGATGTCCGTCACAGTACGGTCAGTGGCAATCATGCTCAGCGTAGTGGTGGAGGCATCCTGTCGCGTGGTATGCCCACAATTACCAATTCAACTATCGTTGATAATTCTGCTGGCTACAGCGGAGGAGGCATCTCAGCCCAGGGATTCTTGCTGGAAGGTTCTGTTGTGGCAAAAAATACTGCTCAAACAAGGCCTGATGTGTCTCATGGTCCTCTAATATCATCCTGGATCGCAGCCAGTCATTCCCTCATTGGCTTTTTCGATAGCCAATATCTTACCGAAGCTTCCATCGGCTCCCCCGATGCCAACGGTAATCTCATTGGTGGTCCGATTCACGGTGCGATCGATCCCCTGCTCGGCCTCCTCGCCGATAATGGCGGGCCAACTCTCACCCATGCCCTGCTGCCCGGCAGTCCGGCGATCAATGCGGGCGACCCGACGCTCGTCGCTGGGGTGGGCGACACCCCCGAGTTCGATCAGCGCGGCGAACCGTTCCGCCGGATTGCCGGGGGGCGGATCGACATCGGTGCGTTTGAGGCCCAATCGCTCATCGTTGATACGCTCGTCGATGAATCGGACGGCGATTTTTCCGCGGGAGATTTTTCGCTCCGTGAGGCGATTGAACTGGCCAACAAAATCGCCGGGGCGAATACGATTGAATTCAGCCACAGCCTTGCTGGCAGCACGATTTCTTTGACGATTGGCAGTCTCAATATTTCCGACTCGGTAGAAATCGTTGGCCTTGGGCAAAACGAATTGACAGTTACCAACGTCCTCACCCAGGGTCCGATTTTCAACGTCGATGATCAGTTGCCCCAGTCGCTCATCGAAGTGAGTCTTGCCGGACTCACGCTCACGGGTTCAACGAATTCCGCGATTCGCAACACCGAGGACCTGACAGTCGACTCTCTCGCGATTCGAGATAATTCCGGATTTACTGGGGGAGGTATCCGCGTCGAGATAGGCGGAACGGCACGAGCACTCGGAGCCAAACTCACCGTCCGAAACTCGATGTTCACGAACAATCAATCGACCGCGCCGAACAGCTCAAGTCGAGGTGGAGGTGGTATTTACTTTACGGGGTTCTCTGGTGAACTAACCATTGAGAACAGTGCATTCTCAGGAAATGAGGCGCTGTCGTTGGGGGGGGGTGTCTTCGTCGCCGGGCTTAACACTATCGTTCAAATCAGAGACACGACCTTCCACGGCAACACCGCGTGGCAGGGGGGCGGCGTGGCGATGATCGACGATATTACGGAAGCGGTTCAACATGCCATGTTCGAGCGGCTGATCGTGACCAATAACATTGCCACCCGGGCAGGGGGAGGGATCTACGTTTCAGGCAAAGGACTCGAGATTATTGACAGCCACATTGAAGGAAACCAAACAGTAGGAACTGCTACTGTCGCGTCGAGTGGAGAGGGTGGCGGTATCAACAAAATCGGTGGCGGCACTTTCATAATACGTGGTACAACAATTAGTAATAATCTTTCCAGCAGCGTTGGTGGAGGAATTGCATTAGTAGGGCCGTGGCTGACGCTGCTCGATTCACGTGTTGAGAATAATACTGCCAAGAGCAACGGCGGGGGCATTTCAATTCTAGGGGGCGACACTGTTGAATTGCGACAAACCTCGATCTCAGGCAATTCAACGCTGGCCAATGGCGGCGGCCTTTATGCGAGAGGTGGTAGCGGTATACAGATGCGTATTTTTGACTCCACGGTCAGTGAAAACATTGCCAACAAATCGGGAGGTGGGTTCTACATTTCGGCAGGCACGTTAGATTCGATCAACACGACCGTCAGTGGCAATCAAGCCTATGAGTCTGGCGGCGGTTTATTGTTGGGAAGGGCTGTGTCCCAAACCTCATTTCGACACAACACGTTTACAAACAATACGGCGGATGCCGATCAAAATGGCAAAGGTTCAGGTGGGGGAGTTAGCGCTCCCAACAATGTTCTCATCAACTTCGATAATACAATCGTGGCGGGCAATTTCGATCATTCAGGAGCGGCCCCAGAAATTTCTGGAATTATCAACTCGCGTTATAGCCTGATTGGCTCGGGGGCCGCTTTCCTTGGCCCTCTCGCAAATAATGGCGGACTAACCAAGACGCATTCTTTGAGGCCGGGAAGTCCCGCGATCAATGCGGGTGATCCAACGCTGAGCCTCGGTATTTATAGTATCGAGTTCGATCAACGCGGCGCACCCTTCGCACGCATTGCCAACGGGCGAATTGACATCGGCGCTTACGAATCGCAACCTGCCGCCGGCCTGCTCAACGGCGATTTCGATGGCGATGGCGACGTCGATGGGCGTGATTTTCTCATCTGGCAGCGCGGTGCTGGGACAACCCCGGCCGACAAAGCCTACGGCGATGCCACGGGCAACAATGTCGTCGACAGCCAAGACTTGGCCGTCTGGCAAGAAACGTACGGCCAATCGGGACTTAACACGTTGCCGCTTACGCTAATTGTTGATCATGAAGTGACCGACAACTCGGCCTTCTTGGCGGTGGAAGTTCCGAGCGAGATTTCACTGACGCTGAGCGATGAAACTGTCCCGTTAGGTTTTCAAGTCGGTGCGATTACGGACGAAAAGCCCACAGAGGACTTCGATTTTTCAGCGATTGCCCGTGAGCAGTTGGTGGACGAAACCACCTGGGACACAGCGTTCGACAATTGGTTCCCGCAGCGAGCCGCGTTCGATTTCGGCGACATCGCCACCCGCCGCGCGGTACGCCGAAGCGGACTCGTGATAAGTCGTTAGCTCAGAGGTCACAAAGTCTTTGTTAGCCGCAAGACGGAGCGCGTCGCAGACGAGCGAGCGGTCGAACTGGGATTGCGGATTTTGTAACAAAGGCAGTGGCCAAAGAATTCAGAAGATTTGGCCACCCCAATTGGTTAAAATACACGGCCGCCGCGAGCGGCGCGTGTTCTTTGACAATTTAAACCGTTGAGTGAATTTTGGAACACATGTTTTGTGCGTTTTGACCAAAATTCGACTCATTTTGGCACATGCGTATTTCGCAAGGGCTTGAACTTTCAGCACTTGCGACATCGCCATGTGACAAAACCCAGGAGTTTCGTCACCAAAGTTGGGACCCCAGCGCACGCGCGAAAAGTCAGCTTGGCAGTGGGGAGAGGCCGCAAACCACGCAAACCTGGCCAAGCTGGCAAACCTGAAAAGCATGTAGGCCGGAACAAGCCGTGCGCAGTTCCGGCAAGAAGTACAACAGGCTGTGAATTGCCGGAACTGCGCTGAGCTTGTTCCGGCCTACACCTAACACGAGTTTAAACCCTGTGAATGTGGAGGCTAGATTCTTCGGTCGCCTAGGCTCTCTCAGAATGTTTGTTTTCAACCATACATCAGAAATCCTAAATCATAAATTCAATGATCAAGTCTCCAACTGCACCGGCTCCAACTTCGGAACAAGCAAGTGAATCACCAGCAATGCCACTAAGTACGCCGAGCCCGCGATCGCGAACATACCGATGTAGTTGCCCGTCATCTCCTTGAGACGACCGGCTCCGAGGTTCATGAGGAAACCACCCATGGCCCCCGCGAAACCGCCGATGCCCACGACCGAACCGACAGCCCGGCGGGGAAACATGTCAGATGTGAGCGTGAACAGATTGGCCGAAAAACCTTGATGTGCCGCCGCGGCTATGCCCACCAACAGAACGGCGATCCATTTGGCGTCGATTGTCACGTTACCGAAGAGGGCGTATTGACCCTTCACCAACGGAGCGAAAACCACAGGCACAATACAGATCGCACACGTGAGCATCGCGGTCTTGCGCGCGGCGTTGGCCGTCCAACCCCGCATCAAGAGCCGCGAGCTTTGCCAGCCTCCGGCAATCGAGCCGACGTCGGCGAGCAAATAAACAATGATCATCGGCGGACCGATCGTTTTGATGTCGACGCCGAATTGTGAACTCAAAAACGGCGCAAACCAAAACAGATAGAACCACCAAATCGAGTCGGTCAAAAACTTACCGGCCGCGAAGGCCCAAGTTTGGCGAAATTTGAGTAGTTCAAACCAGGAAATGTGAACCGGGGGATCGGGTGGATCGCTTTCAATGTAAGCCAGTTCTGCGGGAGAAAGGCTGGGATGCTCTTGCGGACGGCGATAGATGGGCCACCAAAAGAACACCCAAATCAAACCCGCGAGGCCGGTCGCTAGGAACGCCGCTTGCCAATGCCAGTTAATGACAATCCAGGGGACAACTGCCGGGGCGATGATGACCCCCACGTTCGACCCGCCGTTGAATATGCCCGTCGCGAAGGCGCGTTCCTTTTTGGGGAACCATTCGGCGACGGTCTTGATCGCGGCGGGGAAGTTTCCTGATTCGCCGATCCCGAGCGCAAAACGAGCAATCGCGAAGCCCACCACGCTGTCAGCAAACGCATGCGCGGCGGCAGCCAACGACCAAACCACCAGAGCAATCGTATAACCCACCCGCGTGCCGAGACGATCCATCATTCGACCGGCGAAGAGAAAACCAATGGCATAGGCCAAGGCGAACATCGCATTGATGTCGCCGTATTGTTTGTCGGTCCACTGGATCGTTTCGCGAAGCGTCGATTCCAACACACCGAGCACCGCGCGATCGATGTAGTTGATCGTCGTCGCAAAGAAGAGCAACGCGCAAATGATCCAGCGGAAATGACCACCGGAGGATGTTGGTGAATCGGGGACGGACATGAACAGGCTTTCGGGATAAGGAAATCCAGGCAGCCCGATGAAATCGGCGCCCGGCATGAAAAGTCGCGAATCGTTCGTGCGATTATAAGCAGGCCAAGAAGCGACTGCCACCCGCGCAGGCCAATGTGCGAGGGTAAAGCTTCACACTATGACGATTAAAAAGAAATGTGCGTTTTGCGCACCATGAATTGCGCTTTTCGTGGTGCTAATTTTTTCCCGCGGCGGCGGCTTCATCGCGCTTCAAACGCGATCGTACAAAGGATTCGTCGTCGCGCAAGCGCGGCATGTCGGCGTATTCGGGATATCGATAGTCAACCGGCAGCACGATGCCGCGCGATTTTTCGTCGCCCAGTTTTGCGGTGCGGCGCAATTTGGCCATTTGATTCATGAGGTTCTGGAAATTGTCGCGTGCCACAAGTTGGCGAGTTTCGGGCTTAAGAACTTCGAGCAACGGCTCGAACTGGGAAATCGTTTTGGCCGCGGTGCTAGAGCCGCCCACAACATCGCTACCGAGCATGAAGCGCGTCGGATATTTTTCGATCAACTTCGCCCAAGTGCCGATGTCGTCGGCGATATAGTTTTCCCAAATCACCCAAGAGAGATCGATGTAAACATTTTCGCCGAACGAAGCGAGGACTTCATTAATCCAATAGGGGAGGTTCTCGACTTTAACTCGACGGCTAGCGCCCGCGTGGCACCAGATGAATACAGTTGATTGTCCCGGCGAACCGGGTTCAACGTGACAGTAACGAAACAAGTCAATCAATTCATCGAGATAGACAGGAGGCTTGGTCACACCTGGCCGGGAAACGGGGGCGATATTGTGATGAAGGCTCACGGGCAGAAAATTCGCGCCGGCGAACTTACAGACTCTCAAGACCGCCGGATGATTGCTGCGTGGGCGTTCTCCCAGTTGCAAGTGCGTAAGGTCATCGTGACGCGACATGATCTCGCCAATACCTTGCCACACGCCGGGATATTCTTGAATGCGGCCAACGACTTGATCGACCGCGCCGAGATCCGTGGGATCGAATCCACAGACAAACGGCGCGACGCGATCCAAGTCTTTGAGTTTTTGTTCGTCTTGGCGAAACTCTTGTTGATATTCCAGCACCGCCGCGCCAATCGCCAGATCGGTGTAACTTGCCAGGAGCACGTGCGATTCGTTGTCGAGATAGCCGTCGGGACGTTCGTAGGTTTCGTTATCCGCCCATTTCTTCAAAACAGGCATGCCGCAGACCATGGCATAGTCGATGTTGCCGCGGTCCATGGCATACAACAGCCCCGCGATCCGCCGCCAACGCTGCCCGGCCGGCAGGGGAATGAACCGCTGGTGATCAACCTCACCCCAGCGCGAACCGGGAAACTTGTCGTCATCATTAAGAAACTCACCACCTTGCAGGAAATTTAAGAGGTGTATGTGGCAATCGGAATAGTGGATTGGTTCAGAATCGCCATCGGGCTTCGGCGTTTCTTCTTCGGCATGAAGGGAAACGCTAAGCAAACAGCACAGGATCATCGAACTCAGAAGGTAGCTTTTCATGGCTCGATTATAGATAGACGACGCTTGGTCGGCGACCGGCTAGCTATTTGGGCCACAACCCCTATCAGAAACGAAAAAGACCTGCTCGTGTGAGCAGGCCCGGTATTCTGGGTGCGAACTTACACGAAGGATTAGTGATGGTGGCCGTGATCCCAGTGACCTTCTCGGTGGAAATCGTAGTGCCCAGGGACGTAGTGGTAGTGGTTCCAGTGCCGCTGGTAGCCGCCGGGGTGGTAGTCGTAGTGGCTCGTGTCATGCCAAAAGTGACCGCCACCGTGATGTCCGTGACTGTAAACCCGATGGTTGTAGCCACGACCATATCCCCCACCATAGTTCCCGCGATACCAACTGCCGTGGGGATTGCCGACGTCGACATGCACGGGGCCAGCTCCAATGTGAATACCTTGTGCTCGGGACTCGTTCGATTCGCTGCCCAATCCCCAGGCGACAACGATTGCCGCACCCAACAACTTTAAGTTTCTCATACTTCTATCCCCTCTGATTTCTGGCGACCACATGCCCTGCGGTCATGGTTCATCAATTTTGCGAAGACCATGCCAAAGAGAAAAAATCGACAATACTTGCCGATTTTTAATGAAAGCCCATTAAAACGACTCACACGCAATGCAATCAGAGTGATAAGAAATGTCATCGAATCGATACGTAATCCGGAAGTCCATGACCTATAAACAAAACACCCCGCTGCCAAATTCCTTGGCGCGGGGTGAAAATTGTTCAGCGGATATAGCAGCCAGATTACCAATAACGATATCTGTAGCCGCCATTCCAGTAGGGCGTCATGACGTGGTACGAACCGTAGTTGCCATAGAGATTCATATAGCTACCGGGATACCAGCCACCTTCGTAGGAATAGGTCGGGACGGGGTAGCGATACCCGCCGTAAACATACCCACTCCTGACAACCACAGGACGGTTCACGTAGTAAAAACCCTGGGCTTTTGCTTCGCTCGCACGACCATCTAAAGCCAATGCCACCAACATGGCGGCAGCAAATAAGCCCAAGCTTCTCATTTTATTTCTCCTTACTATTAAATCTTGGCGACGGTACCCTTGAATTCAAAAGAAGAAATATGCGAACGGCATGCCGAGATGGGAATTCACAGAAACGTCGAATGCTACGAGGAATTTGTGTAAGAAAGCCCACCGTTTCAGCTCATTTCGAGCGAAAGTGTGGTCGAATTGATTTCATTTCAACTAGGTCAAGCTGGGAGAATTATTGACGTTCGTTCAAGAGTTCGGCCACGGCGGCATCAATGTCTGCGGTCGTAAATTGCTTCACCGCCGCTGGATCGAGTTCGAACGTGCGGCGGAGTTTGCCTGTGCGATCGTAGAGTTTGTAGTACGGGAGGGCACCGTTAGAGATTTCGAATTCTTCCATCGACTGTGGGCTACCCCCCTGTTGACTGATGAAATGCGTACCTGTTGTATCACCACCCTTGGAAGTCAGCATTTTCGCCACCTGCTCGCTTTTGGTGGGGCTATCAAAATTCAATGTGACCAGGGCTAACTCATCGTGCTGCTGGCCAAGCTGCATGGTGTGAGGTAACTGCTGCAAACAAGGCAAGCACCATGTGGCCCAGCAATCGACAAGGACAACGCGGCCCTTGAACGAAACAAGGGCCGCGTCGTATTCCGCCCGGTCGACAATTGTGACTACGGCGGAATGCTGCTCGACGCGGCCCTGTAGCTCGGTGTTAGCGTTTTTCGTATCGTCCGGCGAACAGCCGACCAGGCCACTAGCCATAAGTGTGATTGTCGCGAAACTCAATCCCCAATTATTCATAGCGAATGCCGCAACCCATGGGCTTCATCGAATCGACCTCGGGCTTGCTGCCAGCCAGCACGGCATCAATTGCATCGCGTAAATATCGCTGCTGAACCTCGGCGAGTTCCATGTTGTCGTCAATAGCGCCGGCATAAGCGAGCTTACCTTCACCATCTAATAGGAAGGCATGCGGCGTGACCGTCGCACCAAAGGCGCGACCAATTTCCTGCGAAGGATCATAGAGATAAGCAAACTCAAAACCTTTTTCCTCGGCCCGCTTCTTCATCGCCGGGAGTTTGTCATCTTCCATATTGTTCACGTTAATGGCGACGACTTGGACGCCTTTGTCTTTGTAGTCTGTTGACAGCTCAATGATGCGATCTTCATAGGCTTGGGCAACGGGACAGTGATTGCAGGTAAAGACAACTACAACGGCCTTAGCATTATTGATGTCACTCAGACTGTGCGTTTTGCCGTCGACACCTTCGAGGTCTTTCCATACGGGAGCTACATCTCCGACGGCCAAGGCTTTTTTCTCAGTGACGGCGGCTGTCGATTCCTCTGCTGCATTTGTCGGGGTGGTAAACATCGCCAGCATGGCGACAGTAATATAGAGGCTCAGCAAATACTTCATACGAATTTCCCTTCAAAAACTGATAGTTCAAATAGTTGAACGAGACGCAATCTCCCTATTACCGCCCTTCTACGCCGCGGTTCGGCATTAGGTTCGTGGCTGATTTCAGAAATTTGTGGGGTCAACCGTGCCCTCTTTTGCCGCGAAATTCAACATGACTTGGAACTTCAAGAAAAATTCACGGCACTCTATTGACTTGTCGATAATTTACATGTAAATTAAATGCAGGTGAAGCAAATAAGGAAGCATTCAACATGACCAGCCGACTACAACATGAACTTAAGAAGAAACGCCCGTTCGAGTCGGCGGAACAGGAAGCCGTTTTGAACCTGCTGCGTACCAGCGACTGGATCGACAATCGCTTTGGTCGGTTGTTTCGAGACTTTGGCCTGACGAACTCACAATATAATGTGCTGCGAATTTTGCGTGGTGAAGGCCAGCCTTTACCTTCGCTTGAGATTGCCGATCGCATGATCCAAGTTGTGCCAGCCATTACGGGGTTGATCGACCGCTTGGAGAAACAGGAACTTGTGTCGCGTCGCCGCTGTTTGGAAGACCGCCGTGTGGTGTATGTCGAGATTACCAGCAAAGGGCTGTCGCTGCTCAAACAGTTGGATGCCCCTGTGGACGAGATGCATAAGAGTTTGGTGGGACATCTTACTCGTACGGAACTGAAGGAACTGTCACGGCTGTTGGAGAAGGCACGCCATTCTCCAAGTGAAATCGAAGCCGGATAGTTTTTTTAAGACAAACACTTGATATGTAAACAATTGACGTGAAAGTAAATAAGGAATTTGATAATGGTTACTATTCGCAAAGCTGACGACCGTGGCCATGCCAATCATGGCTGGCTGAATACCTATCACACATTCTCGTTCAGTTCGTACCGCGATCCCGCTCACACGCATTTTCGTGCTCTGCGAGTGATGAACGAGGACTTCGTTGCCGCTGGGGAAGGGTTTGGCACTCATCCGCACGAGAACATGGAGATCGTGACCTATGTGCTCGAGGGAGCCTTGGAACACAAGGACTCGATGGGCAATGGCGAAGTGCTGCGACCCGGTGAATTTCAACGCATGTCGGCCGGCACGGGGATCACTCACAGCGAGTTTAACCCCTCGTCGACCGAGCCCGTGCATCTATATCAGATCTGGCTGTTTCCCGAAGAGAAGGGAATCACGCCCAGCTACGAACAGAAGCGATTTGCTGAGGAAGAACGCCACAACCGTTTGCGGCTCGTGGCTTCGCGCGATGCCACCGAAGGTTCATTGTTGATCCATCAAGATGCTCGTATTTACTTGTCCTCTTTGGATAAGGGGCAGCAAGTGAGTCACGAACTTACCGAGAAACGCCATGCTTGGTTGCAAGTTTTGCGAGGAAACGTGACGCTCAACGGTGAGCGGCTCAGCACGAGCGATGGTGCGGCTGTGAGTGATGAAACCCAACTCACCATCGAAGCCAACGACGACGCCGAGATCATGCTCTTTGATCTGGCGTGATTCAACTTTCAAACATCTCCAATTAACTCAAGCGAGGAATTCTGACATGAACAACACACTACAGAGCGCTTTGACCGTCGTTGGTCGCGTCATGATCGCTACAATCTTTTTGATGAGTGCCGTGGGGAACAAAATTCCTAACTTCAGCGGAATCGTGGGATACATGAGCTCCGAAGGAGTCCCCGCTCCGCAAATCATGCTCGTGGGGGCCATTGTGTTTCTCATTGCTGGCAGCGTGTCGATCATTCTGGGCTACAAAGCCAAGATTGGCGCTGGCCTGTTGCTCGTGTTCCTAGTATTGGCCACTTACTTCTTTCACGACTTCTGGACCTTTGAAGGCCAGGAGCGTGAGATGCAGATGATTCAGTTTATGAAAAATCTTTCGATGATGGGCACGATGGTCTTCCTGATGGCCAACGGCTCAGGACGTGCGAGCCTTGACTCGCGACTAACAAAGAACGAAAACATTTCCGCCTAACTCAAGACGCGGCGATATTTCAATTCCGGACGCAGTACCTTTCCAAAACAGACAAAAAAGTAATAGGAGTTCCTTCCATGGCTAATATTCTTCCACACACCGACCAAGGTCTAATCACTGCCGACAACAGCGCGCTTGTATTCATCGATCATCAACCACAAATGTCGTTTGGAGTTGCGAGCGGAATCGATCGGCAGCTACTCCTGAATAATGTGCTCATGCTCGCCAAGGGGGCCAAAGAGTTTAGCGTGCCGACGATTCTCACCACGGTGGAAACCGATTCATTCAGCGGGCCGATGTGGCCACAGCTCTTGGATATCTTTCCTGAACAAACGCCAATCGAACGAACGGGCATGAATTCGTGGGATACGCCGGCATTTCGCGAAGCCATCAAAGCCACGGGCAAGAAGAATATTATCCTCTCGGGGCTTTGGACCGAAGTCTGCATTACCTGGCCCACGCTAAACATGCTGGCCGAAGGCTACAACATTTACGTCGTCGATGACGCTTGTGCCGGTACATCACCCGCTGCCCACGAAGCCGCCCTATCTCGAATGGTGCAAGCCGGCGCCGTACGAATGACAGCGCTGGCCACGGTGCTGGAGTTCCAACGCGATTGGGCCCATCGGGATCATTACAACGCCTTGATGGATATCTTCCGCGAGCATGGCGGTGGCTATGGAGTGGGCATTGAGTACGCCTACACGATGGTTCACAAAGCGCCTGCAGCCCGGAAGAATCTCAAGTAACTTTTTTTGGGAAAGCGGTCGGTTCCCTGTGTCAAACCGACCGCTATGAGAAAGGGTTTGATGATGGCCCCCGAAACAATTCTTTATCGCGGCAAGATCACGACGTTATTGAAGGGAAAGCCCGAAGTGACCGCCTTGGCGATCACCGACGGGAAAATCTCGGCGTTTGGAACCGATGACGAGATGCTGGCCCTTGCTGATCACGGCACTCAGAAAATCGATCTGAATCATCGCCGCGTGATTCCAGGGTTGAATGATTCTCACCTGCACGTGATTCGGGCAGGTCTGTTTTACAATCTGGAATTACGTTGGGATGGCGTGCCGAGCGTGGCACAGGCCTTGGAACAATTGCGTCAACAGGCTCAAAACACCCCGCCACCACAGTGGGTGCGGGTCATCGGCGGCTGGAATGAGTTTCAATTTGCTGAAGGCCGCATGCCCACGCTGGAAGAGATCAATAAAGCCGCGCCCGATACCCCGGTATTCCTGTTGCATTTGTACGATTCAGCTTTGCTAAATCGTGCTGCGTTACGTGTCTTGGGTTTCGATAAGAAAACTCCGAATCCCCCGGGCGGTCTGATTGCTCGCGACGGCCAAGGCAATCCGACGGGGCTTTTGATTGCTGAGCCGAGTGCCTTGATTTTGTATTCAACGATTGCCAACGCACCGAAGCTATCGTTCGAGGATCAGCTCAATTCCACGCGGCATTACATGCGTGAGCTCAATCGGTTTGGTGTGACGAGCGTGTCGGATGCCGGCGGCGGCGGACAAAACTATCCCGATGATTATGCGGTCGTAAAAAATCTTGACGAGGAAGGTCAGCTCACCGTGCGAGTTGCCTATAGTTTGTTTGCCCAAAAATCGGGTGAAGAGCTGGCCGACTACACGCGTTGGTTGGGCATGACGAAGCCTGGCGACGGCGGCGATCTGCTGCGAGTGAATGGTGCTGGCGAAAACTTAGTGTGGTCGGCAGCCGACTTTGAAAACTTCTTGCAGCCGCGTCCTGATCTTAGACCCATCATGGAAGCGGAGCTTGAGCCGATCGTCCGCATGCTTGCCGAGGCTCGTTGGCCTTGGCGGATCCACGCCACTTACGATGAATCGATCGGGCGATTCTTGGATATTTTCGAGCGAGTCCACCGCGAATTTCCGATCAACGATTTGCGCTGGTTCATCGATCACGCCGAGACGATTTCCGAGCGAAACATGGAACGCATCCACGTGCTGGGTGGCGGAATCGCGACTCAACATCGGATGGCGTATCAAGGTGAATACTACATCCGCCGTTACGGTATCGAATCAGCGAAGCGCAAGCCGCCGCTGCGGCAGATGCTCAAGATGGGACTTCCCGTTGGCGCAGGAACAGATGGCACGCGCGTCGCTAGCTATCATCCTTGGACGTGTTTATGGTGGATGGTGACTTCCAAAACCGTGGGCGGCACGGTCTTGCATGATCCCGCGGATCGTCTCACACGCGAAGAAGCACTGCGGCTCTACACCCAAGGCAGCGCGTGGTTTAGCGGTGAAGACGATCGCAAAGGGACATTGGACATCGGCCACTTTGCTGATCTCGCGGCACTCAGCGACGATTACTTTGCCGTCCAAGAAGACGCGATTCGTGGGTTGGAAAGCGTTCTCACTATAGTCGGCGGGCGCGTCGTTCACGGCAGCCAAGAATACACGAAACTAGACCCACCCCTTCCTGCGGTCAGCCCCGATTGGTCACCAATGGCACGATTCGGAGGCTATGACAATTCGCAGCCTACCCCTCCCGTCTTTCAACACACGCCAATCATGGCCGCGGATGGCCGGGTGTGGGAAACAAGCTGCGGTTGTGGTGTTTAAGTCGAGGATAAAAGGAGCTTTCTACTATTAAGGTTCCTCTCAGTTTCATCACAAAAATTAAAACTTAGTAATTCGTAGACAATCAAGCTGGTCGTCGCGCGTTCAGCCACAAAGCTCTGTTGACTATAAGTTTACATTAACACTGTCGGTGCGGTTTTCTGTTTCTCGTTAAAGCTTAGCTAACCGGCGAAGTGTCTTGTAGCCGCGTGCTGTAACCTCGCGAAAAAAGTAGCTCATCGCTCGTATCTTTTTGTCTCCACGGTAAAATGAGTGGAGTTCTCTTCCATTCGGAACATCAGCCGTGTTTATCCGGGGGGATCACAGCACGGCAATATCTTTATCTTTTTTTAGACGCCATGATTATGTCGAGCGAAGAGACTCTGTCCGTACGAATTGCTGTGGCGGAGGACGAACCAGCCAGCCGGAGCATTTTGGTGCGACTGTTGGATGCCTTGGGCCACCAAGTGATTTATGCGGTAGCCGACGGCGCGGATTTAGTCGACGTTTGCCGTGTCGGGGAAGTCGATTTGGTGCTCGTTGATCTCGACATGCCAATCATGGATGGCTTGGCCACGGCTGAAGTCTTATCGCAAAAAGGGATACCGGTCGTTCTCATCTCTGGACATCCGGATGCTCAAGAACTTGTGCTCGAACACGAACCCGTCGCCGCGTGTGTCCGTAAGCCCGCGAGTTTGCAAACCTTGCGAACGGCTATTGCCCAAGCGCTTGCGGAATAGATGAAAAGCAATTTGCATTTCTTCTTTATTGCGTTTGTGGCTATTAGAAACTGGTTGAATCTCGACCAGGTCGGTTTTTAACCACCTAGTACCTTCTTTGATGCTGAGCCACAAACTCTTGTGGCGTAATTAGTTGCAATTCCATAACTCTCTCGGCATATCGCTTGCTTCTCAACCGAGCCGTATCAAAAAGAAGTGATGCTCGAACTCCTCAAAAGGGCAAAGTTTTTTGCGAATGGTTTTACCATGATTCATTCACCGAATGAAACAAACAGCAACGAGCCGCTAGCACTGACCGGCATTGAAGGGTTAGACAATATCCTCAATGGCGGTTTTAGTACTCGCAGGTTGTATCTCATCGAGGGAGTACCGGGGTCAGGAAAAACAACCCTGGCCATGCAATTTCTAATGGAAGGTGTACGAAACAATGAGCCGGTCCTGTATGTCACTCTGTCGGAGACTGAAGATGAACTACGGGCCGTGGCGGCATCGCATGGTTGGTCTCTCGATGGACTGACAATCCGCGATGCCGTGCCCTCCGAGCATACATTGCAGGGCGATCAACAGTACACCATGTTCCACCCTTCAGAGGTCGAACTCAACGAGACGACCAAAGCCATTTTGGATGACGTCGAACGGATCAAGCCCCGCCGTGTGGTGTTCGATTCCTTGTCGGAGTTGCGCTTGATCACTGGGAGCCCGCTGCAGTACCGCCGTCACATTTCCGCTCTCAAGAGATTTTTCTCGGGACGTAACTGCACGGTCATCCTCCTCGATGATCTTACGGCCACTGATCGTGACATGCAGGTGCAAAGTATTGCTCACGGCGTTGTCTTTCTCGATCAATGGTATCCGGATTACGGTTCCGAACGACGGCGAGTGCGCGTCGTGAAGTATCGGGGGATGAAATTTCGGGGTGGCTTCCACGATTATAAGATCGAACACGGGGGCCTTAAAGTTTTTCCGCGGCTGATTGCAGCCGAGCATCGGCATACATCACCTCGAAGAAAACTGACGAGTGGAATTGAGCCTCTTGATCAGCTTATGGGTGGCGGCATTGAAAGTGGGACAAGCTCGCTCATAGTCGGAGCGGCTGGAACTGGCAAGTCGACGATTGCTGCGCAATTTGTCTATGCCGCTGCCGAGCGAGGCGAGCATGCAGCCATGTTCGTTTTTGACGAAGGAGTTGAGACTCTTCTCACTCGTACTGACGGATTGGGTATCACTCTTCGTTCCCATGTCGAAGCAAAACGTGTTAAGGTCCAACAGGTTGATCCCGCAGAATTGTCGCCGGGTGAATTGATCCATGACATTCGCCTAGCCGTGGAGGTCGACCATGCCAAGATTATTGTGATCGATAGTTTGAATGGCTATCTGAATGCTATGCCTGGCGAAAAGTACCTGGCTGTCCAATTGCATGAGCTTCTTATGTACTTGGGGCAGCACGGTGTGGCAACAATTTTGATAGGCGCTCATCAAGGCTTGATAGGCGGAGCGATGATCACTCCGATTGATGCCAGTTATTTGGCAGACGCGGTGATTTTGATCCGTTATTTCGAATCGAAAGGTCAGGTTCGCCAGGCGATTTCTGTCGTGAAGAAACGCGGAGGACAGCATGAACGAACTATCCGTGAGTTTCGACTGGCTAATGGAAAAATAGAAGTCGGTGAACCATTGCACGAGTTCCGCGGTATTTTTTCTGGGATTCCCGTCCCAGAGAATAGCGATCACCAACGCATGAATGGTTGATGTCATCCCAACAAGACTGCGACAGCTGAGAGACGAATCGTTATGGCCAGCGACATCGAGCAACGTGTGTTGATCATCGCACCGACCATTAAAGATGCGGAATTGACTTCGCATATTCTCAGCGAGAGCAACGTTCGCTGCGATTTGTGTCTGGATATTCCGTCGCTGGTGGACGAAGTGGCCCTGGGGGCGGGGGCCATTTTGATCGCAGAGGAGATTTTGCTAAACACTCAAAGTCAGCTTTTGGTTGAGCTTGTGCAAAATCAACCGCCGTGGTCAGATCTGCCAATCATTCTTGTAACACGGCAAGGTTTGGAATCAACAGCTGTCACCACGGCCCTTAAGACATTGGGAAATGTCATTTTGGTCGAGCGGCCCACGCGAGTGATTGGCCTCACGAACGCGGTGCATAACGCGCTTCGTGTGCGAAAGCGGCAATATCAGGCTCGAAATCTCTTGGTGGAACATGAACGGATCGCCCAAGAGTTGCGTTTTAGCGAACAACGCTACCGGATGCTGGTCGAGCAGGTCAAGGATTATGCCATTTTCATGATCGATCTGAGCGGAAAGGCTACGAGTTGGAATGAAGGTGTGTTGCGAGTGCTCGGGTTCGCAGAGAACGAATTCATGGGGCTCGAAGTGTCTCGCCATATTTTTACTTTGGAGGATCAACTCTCAGGCATTCCTCAAGAAGAGTTTGAGGTAGCCGCGCGAGATGGTTCGGCGAGCAACGATCGTTGGATGCGGCGCAAAGACGGCAGCCATTTTTGGGCTTCGGGTATTACGTCGGCGCTCTACGATCCCCAGGGCAAGCACATCGGTTACACCAAGGTGATGCGAGACTTGACACTTAGCAAAGAGGCAGAGGACGCACTCAAGCAAGCCGACCGCCGCAAGGACGAATTTTTGGCGACGTTGGCACATGAACTGCGAAACCCATTGGCCCCCATTCGTAACTCACTACATATTTTGAAGCTCGCCGCGGACGAGGATGGCACGCTCAAAAATGTTTGTGATATGCTCGAGCGTCAAGTTAACCATTTAGTGCGGCTCGTTGATGATTTGTTAGAAGTATCGCGAATCACTCGCGGCAAGATTGAGTTGCGCAAGGAAGCAGTCGATTTAGAGACAACCATGCGCAGCGCTCTTGAAATCAGTCGGCCACTCATCGATGCCGCTAATCACCAGCTCACGGTGGAGTTTCCCGCCGAGCCTCTTCAAGTCTGGGGTGATCCGGTCCGATTGGGCCAGATCTTTGCGAACTTGTTGAATAACGCGGCCAAATATACCAACGAAGGGGGGGAGATATGGTTTGCCACCAGAATTGAGGGAGACGAAGTCGCGATCTCGGTACGCGACAATGGCGTGGGAATTCCAGCAGAGATGATGCCCAACGTCTTTGAATTGTTTATGCAGGTTGATCGCACGACCAAGCGGGCACAGGGAGGCTTAGGAATTGGCCTGACTTTGGTAAAAACCATGGTCGAGATGCATGGAGGAACGATTCGTTTGCATAGTGAACCGTCCGTGCCGGGAAGCGAATTCACGGTGCGATTGCCTCTGTTGAAAGTCGACAAATCGAGTCCAGAGATTAAATCTGATCCCGCGAAAGAAAAATGCACCAGTTTCAAGGGCTGCAGAATTTTAGTAGTCGACGACAATGTCGACGCAGCAACGAGTTTAAGAATCCTGCTGAAGCTGCAGGGTGCTCAAGTGGAAGTTGCTCACAGCGGCCCCGCCGCTTTGGAAGCAATCGTTAAATCGCGACCTCATGTTATTCTTCTCGATATTGGCATGCCGGGGATGGATGGATTTGAAGTCGTGGAGCGGATCAGGCAAGATCAAGCAAACAACGACGTCTTCGTGGTTGCGCTGACGGGCTGGGGACAGGAAGAGGATCGTCGGCGCACCCGCGAGGCGGGATTCGATCACCATCTGGTGAAACCCGCTAACATTGCTGAGTTGCAGGAAGTATTGGCCAACCGCTAAAAGAATAAAACCGCGGAGCTAATTAGGCCCCGCGGTTTTTGCTTTACTTACAGCGTAGCGATTATTGCTGGGGAGCGTCGCCCTGACCCCGGCCACGGCCTTCGCGCGGATCAAACCGGCCACCGGCCCCACGCTGAGAACGGAATTGTTCCATCCTCTGCCGAGCATTTTCCATATAGAGACGAACCTCTTTGGGATTGAGTGCCCCGTCGCCATTGGTGTCGGCCCCTTGCATCATACGAGACATCTGTGGGTCCATTTCATTGGCGCTAATCACGCCGTCGCCGTTTTGATCGGCCGTCATCACTTGCTTGGTCATCGAATCGGCATCACCCATCGGGCCAAAGCCGCCACCCATGCCACCGCCAGGCCCCCCTGGGCCGCCGCCACCAAAGCCAGGACCGCCTCGCATGTTTTGCATGGCCGATTCAAGTTCAGCGCGATCAATCGCACCATCTTGGTTGGTGTCGGCTCCTTGCAACATGCGTCCCATCCGTTCGTCGACCTCGTCGATCGTGAGTTTGCCGTCGCCGTTGGCGTCTTGTTCCATAAAGCGGTCGATCATTGCGTTGGGGTCACCGCCCCGTCCTCCAGGTCCACCCGGCCCGCCGGGGCCACCTGGACCACGCATGGGCGAGGCTTCTTCGAGTGAGATATTGCCATCTCCATCGGCATCAAGCGATTTGAGTGCTTTGGCTGCGGTTCGCAACTCGCGGGCAGTGATCATGCCATCGCCATCCGCATCCATCACCTCAAACATGGGATTCGGACGTGGCCCACGACCACGCGGTCCGCCGCCTTCACCTTCTTCTCTGCCACGAAATCTTTCGCGGCGATCACCACGATCCGCGGGCGATCCGTCGTTCTCGGAAAAGCCCTCTGCTGGAGCATCTTCCTCGAATTGAGCGAACGTAGGTACAGCCATGGTGCCAACTAGCAGCATGGTCAACATAAAAAAACGATGGCACATCATATGATTTGTTCTCCCGAAATTGGGTTTGCCGTAGGCAATACCCTGCCTCTTCAGCCCGCCCCTTAAAGTGTACGCCAGTCTAACCCCCCGGCACGAGCTTAGTTTTGGCAAAATTCGTTCCAACGAGCAGAAAAGCCGAAAATATGGCGAGGTCCGTTTAAGCATTTTGCTCAACTGTGATCCCGTTTGAGCCAAAATCTCGCCAATGCAGCAATGACAAGCGGTACGGCGATTGACCCACAAACTGCGAATACGAGCCAACCCTGCTCGCTCGCTGTATGCCCCAGGTAGGAATAGGTTCCCGCGATCAGCAGATTGCTGACGATGAGTGCCGGCAAGAATGTCTGCCAACTCATTTGTAGCGTACCCACCAGCAGCACCGCCGCTTCGGCAAGCACGGGTAGTGGTCGTGTAATCAGCAGCAGCCAGAGTCCATGAGCATCGGCCGCGGATTCGAGGGCAGCGAGTTGCTCGCGATCGGCGAATCGTTCTGCCAGCGGACGGCCCCATCGCCGCGCGAGCGCAAAGGCAATCGTGCCGCCGACTGTCATGCCAAGTGTGGAAGCCAACATTCCTCCGATTAGTCCCAGTTGACTCCCGGCGAGCGTGCTAATCGGTCCAGACGGTACAGGCAGAAAAACGTCCGTCGCGAGGATCGCGGCCACGGCTATGAATGTTGTCGTGGCGGAAGGCGGATCATTTTTTACGCGATCGATGAACGTCGTAAAACTCTCTCCCGCGAAAGCCAATAGCACCAACGGCAAAACTAGCACAAGCGACACGAGCAGCAAGGGTTTAGCAAACGGATGAGTCATTGTCGCAAGAGTCGAGTCAACCCGGTTTTTGTAAGTGGCCGATGGATTGTATGTCGGCAGAGGTCTCGTTCCAATCCGTGCCGTCGTGAGTTCATAATTCTTGGGGAGATGCGTGGCAATGGTTCAGTCGAACGGCAATGAACGACTTACCGTGTTTGTGAGCATGGCGGTGGCCGTAGCGATCTTAGCGGCGGGTGTGACAGCACATCAAAGCAGTTCTCCTAAGTCGACCGACGTGGTGCAAATGGGATCCGATCTGCGATTCCAATTGGAAATGGCGTTCCGACATAACGAGCAGGAGCGTACATCACGATTGGCACAACTCGACGAGGTGATGGCGTCTTGGCAAAAGTCGAAGCAAAGCGATACCGATCGCGAAGTGCTCGTGACTTGGCTGCAAGAAGCCGGCGCGAGTTCACTGCCGGGGGTAGCAAGGAGCTTGCCGGCAGCTCCCGAATTCTCGCGTATTCAGCCGCCGGTCGAGCACAAAGTGATGAAGCCTGTGGCGAACGAAGAGACGTCGCCCTCAAAGGAAGTGGTCGTCGAGATTGAAGTCGCTAAGCAAGAGATTGACTCACCAATCACACCAACAGCCTTTGATCCGTTCGAAGAAGAAGTTGATGAAGTTGTGACATTGCGCCAACCGCCGTCTTTAAATCCCGGCGAACGGGGAGCGAATGCAAAGAGCACGCTGGAAGTCGCTCCTCGTCCTGGCACGGCCGAGCAGCCCCAACTTCTGGAAGAAAACTTGCTCGAAACTATTGTCGAAAAGCAAGACGAACCTGTCGGGCCCGTGGGAGTCAATTTTACGGAGTTGGCAGCACGCATTACCGGCTATCACGAAGGCTTGGACCAAGTGAACCTCGCCTTGTCGCAAATGAGAACGGCGAATTTGGAAGTTGTGGCTGCCCAGATCAATGAGCTCGAGAGTTTGGCGCGTGACTATAGTTTTGTTGAGTTGTACTACGATTCGCTGAACAACGCAGAGCGCCAGATGGTTCACGCCCCACGGGATATCCGCACAACGCTCGCTGAAACCAAAGAGCAACTTGATCTATGTGCCGAAGTGCTCGACGGCGACTTTTTAGGCGCGTTCGACAAGGCCGCCGAGAAAGAAATCCAAATACAGCAAGACAAACTTGCGGAAATTCAGCGACGGATTGACCGCTAAAGACACCTCAATTGACATGGGACGGGCGATCCCGCAAGATGTCGTTATGTACAACAGGACATAACGAGCATGTTTCACGCCAACAACAACTCTCTGCAACGCAGCGGCTTCACTTTAGTGGAGCTCTTGGTGGTGATCGCCATCATCGGGGTGCTCGTTGCGCTGTTATTGCCGGCGATTCAGCAGTCGCGTGAAGCCGCGCGGCGAACCCAGTGTGTCAACAATCTGCGGCAACATGGACTTGCGCTCTCGATGTTCCATGAGCGCGAGAACAATCTGCCCCCCGCGGTAACTGATGATAATGGTGGTAGCACGCAGCTTCATACTTGGGCCGTGCTGGTCTTACCGCATCTTGAACAAGAATCGCTTTACGCCCAATATGATTTCCCGGCAGGGCAAAACGCCGCCGTCAATCGGCCCGTCGTTTCAACACCGCTTTCGATCTATTCTTGCCCCAGCTCAGATGATGCGTACTACGAAGGAGACGGTCACTATGCTAAGGGGGATTACGCCGTCGTGAGTGGCGTGCAACCCGCCGAGAATGGCGGGTCCATGTTTCCAAAATCGAAAGTGAAGTTCAAAGACATCGTCGATGGACTTTCTCATACACTCCTTGTCGGCGAGTTGTACTTTCACAACTTGGGTTGGGGACGCGGTTCGGCGGCGGGCACGACCGGTGGGGGTGGCGGCCTCGGCGCGGCGTTTAGCCGTGGAGTATCGCGCTGGTGGTCGTGCAACAGCCCCTGTGCCGAACCGGGACTGAATCCCGCAGATACCGATTGCAACAACCATTGCGAACGCCGCTTTCAATTTAGCTCACCGCATGGCGACGGTGTGCATTTCGTTTACTGCGACGGCCACACGGAGTTCATCAACGACGGAATCGATGATGTGGTATTGCGATCGTTGATGACGATTGCCGATGGCGAGATCGTGCAAGCCACGCCATAGTTGTATGATGGCGGGCGCGAAGAAATGATGGTCGCCGAGGCTATAGCGAAATCTTTTGTTGCTGATTGCCCTGTTTTAGCGACGAAAAATCGCTCGCTTCCCGAATCGGTTCGCTCGCTTTACGATAGGGGATTCCCTGAGACTCCCCTCGCAAAGCTACGAGATGATCGACAACGCTCCCATTCAAACCTTGGCCTACGACGGCCTGACGATCGAAGGCTATTCCCGCGCCGCGGTGCAGAGCTATTGGCGGATCCCCGAGCTTAAGATTGGCTTTGACCTGGGAGCCCAGCCCTGGTCGTTCATGGGAACCGAAAACTGGTTCATCTCCCACGGCCATTTGGACCACGTCGCGGCACTTCCCGTTTATGTGGCCCGTCGGCGGATGATGAAGATGGAGCCGCCGCGAATCTATCTGCCCGAGGAAATGGTCGAGACGGTGCAACGGATACTTCGGCTCTTCACCAAGCTCGATCGTGGCCGTATGCCGTGTGAACTTATTCCATTGCAGCCGGGGATGGAGATTGAACTCAACCGCGAGCTGGTTGTCACAGCGATGGCGACAAAACATACGGTACCATCGCTCGGATTTTTGGTGTGGGAACGACGCCACA
The DNA here is from genome assembly GCF_041737835.1 of Bythopirellula sp. Taxonomy (NCBI): domain Bacteria; kingdom Pseudomonadati; phylum Planctomycetota; class Planctomycetia; order Pirellulales; family Lacipirellulaceae; genus Bythopirellula; species Bythopirellula sp. The sequence continues at coordinate 218,508 of NZ_JBGSQY010000031.1, forward strand.
AACTTAAATCAGAGTACCAAGGACTCAGCGGGGAACAAATTCGCGATATCCGCCTGAGCGGCAAGGATGTCACCGAGGAACAACGTAAGCCGTTGCTTGCCTACCTAGGCGATACCACACCCGAAGGGCTCGACAACAATCCGGCAATGTACGACGCCAAGATTATGATTTGCGAAATGACCTTTGTTTCGCCGGAGCATCGCAAAGAACGCATTCATAAATTTGGCCACATGCACTTGGATGATTTTGTCGAACGGCAAGGGCGTTTCAAAAATGAATTGATCGTGGCTGCGCATTTGAGCACACGCTATCACGTCAATGTCGTGCGGCGGTGCGTGGAAAAAGCGTTTCCCGACATGCTCGGCGGCCGGCTAAAGTTGTGGTTGTAAGCGGCAAATTTAGTCCGCGTGATTTCGTCGCGGGAAGCGACTCCATTCTTGAGACACGCCGCAATAGGCCGCCGTTTCGCGGTCCGTTGCATCCCGTCGCTGACTTTCTTAATCTGAAGGTTAGGGAGAAACACGCACCAGCTCAAGGCTTCCACTCGACTAAGGATGGCACAGATGCGCTCTTGCTTATCTGTTTATAAAATCGGTTTGTTGATCCTGATTTGTTGGGTCAGCGCTTTAGGCGCAGTCGGATCAGCCCAAAGCTTCAAGTTCTTGGAAGTGAAAGTTCTTGATCCCGACGGCAAGCCGATGCCCAATGTGAATGTGAATATCAGTCTCGACGGCATGGCCTTTCCCATGCCTACGGATGATAAGGGCACGGTCTCCTTGAATGTCCCCGGCGAGGGAGGTAGCCGCGTTAAACTTTCGGTGTTGCACGATGGGTTCCTCGCACAAGGCGCCTCTTGGGACAAGGGGGAAAGCGTTCCCGACAAGTTTGAAATCCCCATGAAGAAGGGCGTCCCCATCGGCGGAATCGTGCATGATGAGGACGGCAAACCACTCGCAGGAGTCAAGATCGAAGGGATCATGACCTATGACAATAGCTCGCAGCTTCCCGGCAAAGGACAATTACTACCTGATTTAAGCGGTGAGTTGGACACCACAGATAAAGAAGGTCGTTGGCGAGTGAATTCGGCCCCTGAAGAATCAGCCAATCTGCAATTGCGATTCACACATCCCGAGTACGTGAGTGACCAAGGCTATGGTTTTCGCGGCGGCACTTGGGAAGAACTGCGCACGCTCGAAAAAATTGTGATCATGCAAAAAGGAATGGGCGTGAGCGGCACGGTGGTCGATTCCGCGGGTCAGCCCGTGCCAAATGCCAAGGTGGGGCTCGGTCGGGACTATGTTAACAACGACATGATTGTAAAAACTGACAACGAAGGAAAGTACCGCATCAACAATGTCGAGGCTGGCGAGAATCTGCTGACGGTGTTCGCCAATCAATTCGCCCCCGACATGCGGACTATCACAATCAGTCGCGACTTGGAGCCGGTTGATTTCAAACTCAAACCAGGCCACAAAGTGATCTTCAAGGTTGTTGATCCCGATGGCAAGCCCATTCCCGGAGTTGGGATCGCGGCGGACACTTGGCGGAATTGTCGCGCGCTGATGAGCATGGCCAGTCGCGGCTCGACCGATGCCGAAGGGATGTGGACTTGGGAACACGCCCCCGCCGATGAGGTGCAGTCCGATATGTTTTGCCGTGGCTATATGTCGGTGCGCGGGCAAAATTTCGCGCCGCAGGAAGAGCCGCACGTCATCACGATGCCCCGGGCGCTGAAAGTTTCTGGGACGGTGGTCGACGCAGAGACTGGCGAACCTTTGAAGCAGTTTCAGGTGATTGAAGGGCTGAGATTTAAGGGCAATGATCGCGACTATTGGCAGCGACATAATGATCATTTTGGCAAAGATGGAAAATTCAGCAAGGAGTTCGGCGAGCCCTACGAAGGCTATCTCGTGCGGATCGAGGCTGAGGGCTATCGCCCGGCAATTTCGCGTTTAATTAAAAGCGATGAAGGGGAGGTCACCCTCGATTTCAAAGTGGAAAAAGGAGCAGGTCCCACGGGCATCGTGAAATCGCCCGATGGCAAACCGGTCGCGGGCGCTGAAGTTCTGATGGCTACTGCCGGCAATAACCAACTTTATATTTCCAGTGGTCGAAGCCAACGGCAATCGGACACCGTTCAAGTGACGACTGATGCCAATGGCAAATTCTCGCTTCCATTTCCCGATGCCGATTTTAAACTCATCTGCTTGAGCGACGCCGGATGGAGTGAGATTGATAGCAAAGTCGATAGCAACAACCTCGAAATCACCTTACAGCCTTGGGCCAAGGTGACTGGCAAATACATGCGCGGCGAAAAGCCAGTGTCCAATCAGCAAGTTAGCCTCAATTATCAGATGGCTTATGAGCAGAATCGGCCGCAGTCGTATTGGTGGTACGGCGCACAAACTGATGCCGAGGGAAAGTTTGTTTTTGATCGCGTGCGCGCAGGTGACTATCAGGCCGCGCTCAGAATCGACTATGCCAATACCGGCAACGGCAGCATGTCGAGTAATTCCCACGCGGTACCTGTTAAAGTGGAAGCCGGCGACACGGCCTCCGTTCAACTGGGGGGCAAGGGGCGAAACATCAAGGGGCAGATGACGGTCCCCGAGGCTTATCAAAAGACGGTATCTTGGAAAATGGGGGCGGTGCAACTCTACGAACAAACTCATGTCGCTCCCAGTATGTTCCACGCGATAGGTCAAGCGATTGCCAATGCGACTTCGCCGACCACGCCTCAGCCGGCTCAGCCCCAATTTCGGCGCAGTTACGCTGCGGCATTTGATGAAGATGGAAACTTTGAAATCTTCGATGTAGAGCCAGGAAACTATCAATTAACGGTCACGCTCTACGAACTTCCAACAGGGCAAAACTACAACTGGAATAATCTCGCCACGCTCAACAAGCAAATCACCATTCCCGAGGGATCCGCCGACGAAATCGACGATTTGGGCAAATCTGAGTTAAAGATGACGAATCCCATCCCAACTCAAGCAGCCGGGGGAGTGAGTGTCTTTCAGGTCACCCCTACGCTTCCACAGCCAGCCAAGTAGTAGCTAGGCGCCAGATATTGAGTAAAATCTCAGGCAGTTCTTAACCTCACAACTCGTGCGCAGATTGCTATGACTGCTCGTTCTATCCTTCTCATTTGCATTGCACTTCTGTGTGTCGTCAGCAATGCGCACGCGCAGGAGGCATTTCGCTATCTGGAAATCAAAGTTGTCGATGAAGCGGGCAAACCGCTTCCCCAAGCAACCATTGACGTAACGATGGACGACACCGAATTTCCGCTCACGGTCAGTAAAGAGGGAATCGCTACGCTGAATCTGCCGAACGATTCCACCTCTTTGACGATGAAAGCTACGGCACCAGGCCGCATTCCGCTTGAAGTCCGTTGGCAGCAGAAATCAGTTCCCAAAGAATTTGCATTCACACTCTCCAAGGGACAAACCATTGGCGGGATTGTGCATGACGAGCGCGGGAAGCCCGTCGAAGGGGTGACCGTCGAAGGCTTGGTCGTTTCGTCGCGGGTCGCCGATGAGGGAGAAGTTTGCCCCGTAATTGGCGGTGAACTTGGCAAGACAAACGCCCAAGGAAGTTGGCGAGCCGAGATCGCTACGCCCGAACCGCTGGAGATGCGCTTGAAGTTGTCACACGAAATATATTTCAGCGACGTCGGCTTTGGAAAACGGCGACTCGGTAACGAACAGATTCGCGATCTTAATCACGTCGAAGTTTTGGAGGACAAGCTTGCTCCGCAGGGGCTTATCAAAACGAAGGAAGGAAAACCCTCCATTGGTGCCAAGTTATATGTGATTAAGCCGGAAGACAAACTTCTGATCGAGAATGGCGCCGTGACGACGAAGGACCAAACGGCGCATTTCGTGAGTGGAGAAAATGGCAAATACGATTTAGCCGCTCAAGAAGGTGAATATCGCGTGCTCTGCCTGGCCGATGAAGGGTGGGGACTCGTGCCCGGCAAGAAATTCGCCAAAAACGAACCGATTGATATCGTACTTACGCCATGGGCACGCGTGGAAGGCGTAGTCTCGGTTGGTCAGAAGCCCGTGGCCAATGATAAGCTGCAACTTATGGTCGTGGAATACCAGGCATTCGGCGAGAAAAGCCAAATCACTTGGAACAACTTTTCTACTGCCAATGACAAAGGCGAATTTGCGTTCGAGCGGCTGACCAATGGCTATGCCGTCCTGGGGAAGCAATTGGAATATTGCGTTGAGACGGATCACAAACAGCAGGACTTCTCTAACGAAGCCCATGTCACCTTATCGCCCGGCGCGACGAGCAAGATCGAAATCAACCGCGCAGGCATCAGTGTTTCTGGCACGGTCGTTCCCATATTTTACGACGGCAGCGAAGCGTTGATCAGTTGCGGCATGGTTCAGTTGGAACGAGAAGATGAGCCAACTGATATGGTTAAGAACATCTTCTTTGAGTGGGGTCGGTCAACGACGGTTGGAATGAATTTCGATCCCGTCGAAAACGCGGCGTGGCTCGCGAAGATGCCGAAGAGTTCCTACGTAGCGAAGCTCGATGAGGACGGAAGCTTTACTCTCCAGCACGTGCCGCCAGGAAGCTATAAGGCCAAAGTGAAACTCTGGATCGAGGAAACTGACGAACTTTCCGCCGGTTGGTTGGAAGGAGAAATATGGGAGCCACTCGCGGTGACTCCCAAAGAAAACGACAAAAGTGGCGATCTCGGCTTAATGGAAATCGAAGTTTACGAAGCGGACGAATAATGATCGCCGATTAGTGAACGCGCTGTCCAGGGACCGAGCCTTGGTCGGGCGACAAGACGTACACTTCGCTGCCACCCGAACCGCTGGCGACAACCATCCCTTCGCTTAGCCCAAATTTCATCTGCCGCGGAGCGAGGTTGGCCACCATGATCACCAGCCGACCCACGAGTGCTTCAGGTTCGTAAGCCGATTTGATCCCCGCGAAGACTTGTCGGTACTCACCGCCGCCCAAGCTCAACTTAAGTTTCAATAACTTACGTGCCTCGGGCACGGCTTCGGCTTCGACCACGCGCGCGACACGGAGGTCTACCTTGGCAAAATCGTCGATCGTGCATTCCGCGGCGAGAGGCTCGGCGGCGAGCGCTTCGCCGGGGTCGTTCCACTTGTCAGTTACGGTGGCTGAAGCACCGCCCGCTGAAGCGGGCTCGCCAGGGGTTTCACTAGGTTTGGATTCTTCGATCATGGCTTGTACATCCTTTTCTTCGACGCGTTTGAGCATGTGTTGAAACTTGGCAACCGGCGTCCCCACGAGTGGAGTCTTTGCCTGGTCCCAAGATGTGATTGGATCGTTCAAGAGCTCGCCCGTTTGTTGGGCTAGCCGTGGTAAAACTGGAGCGAGGTAGATCGCGATTTGACGGAATAAATTCAGCGCGATCGTGCAAACGTCCTGCAAGCGACCAGCTTGCGCGGTATCTTTGCGCAGTTCCCACGGTTTGTTCTCTTCGACAAATGGATTGGCCTGATCGGCTAGCTGCATAATCAAACGCATGGCCCGACTGTAGTCGCAAGACTCATAGGCTTCAGCGATTTCATTGCCCAGCGTAACAGCGTTGGCAAACAAACCCCCGTCGTCAGGATACTTTTCGGATAGCCCCGTTTGCTCGACAAACTTCGCCGTGCGGCTGGCGAGATTCACGACCTTACCCACGAGATCGGTATTTACCTTGGCGATGAATTCGTCGAGTGAGAGGTCGAGATCGTCAACGCGGTCGTTCAGCTTGGAAGCAAAAAAGTAGCGCAAGTAGCTGGGATCGAGATTGTTGAGATACGTGCGTGCGTTGACGAACGTTCCCTTGCTCTTAGACATCTTCTCGCCGTTGACAGTGAGAAAGCCATGAACGTGGACGTGCACGTTCTCGACCGGACCGTAACCAGAAACCTTGAGCATCCCGGGCCAAAAGAGCGTGTGGAAGTAGGTGATGTCCTTGCCGATGAAGTGATGAATCTCGGTGTTCTTCGATTTCCACCAATCATCGAGCTTTTGCCCATGACGATTGCACCATTGGTGTGTGGACGCGATATAGCCAATCGGCGCGTCGAACCACACATACCAATAGTTGCCGGGATAGTCGGGAATCTCGAAACCGAAATACGGCGCGGGGCGCGAGATGTCCCAATCCCGCAGCGGTTCGCCGAGGAAGTGCCCCTTCAAGTAATTGGCAATCTCCGATTGCAAGTGCTTGCCGTTTTGCGACCAATCCTCAAGAAACTCGTGCAGTTGTTCCAGTTCGATGAACAAATGCTTGGCGGAGCGAATTTCGGGGGTGGCGCCGCTGAGCGTGCTCTTGGGGTCAATCAAGTCGGCGGGGCTGTATGTGCTGCCGCACTTCGAACAATTGTCGCCGGGTTGATCGGGCGTATGACATTTGGGACAGGTGCCTCTTACAAAACGGTCGGCGAGGAAAGTTCCAGCCTCAGGGTCAAAGAGTTGCTCGACGTCAGCTTCCTTGACGAGACCTGCTGTGCGGATCGATTTCCAAATCGTTTGACACAGCAGTTCGTTCTCGGGATCGTTCGTGCTGCCGTAGTTGTCGTGGCCGATATCAAACCCCGTGAGATCAGCCACATGGGCCGCTTGCATGTCGGCGATAAGTTCCGTTTCGGTACGTCCTTCTTGTCGGGCGCGAATCATCGTCGCCGTGCCGTGCGTGTCGTCGGCACAAACGTACAAGCATTCATTACCGCGCAGTTTTTGAAAGCGAACCCAGATGTCGGTCTGCACCGATTCGAGGATATAGCCCAAGTGAATATGGCCATTCACATAGGGCAGGGCGGAGGTCACAAGGATGCGGCGTTTGGTCATGAATGCTTAAATAAATGCTATCAGTGCAGGTGTCAGGTCGGCTTATTGTAGCGTGCGATTCGTTCCCCCGGGAGACCGCGCGGCATTTGGCACGAGAGGTGCTCAACGGGTGTTGGTTGAAATTTGCGGCGATGGTAGCGTTGCTGGCAAGTTGTTGAGACACGCGATTTATAGCGCAGGTTCTCGCACGTTTGTCAGGATTTTTACCTGGTCTTGTAAGAGTTACCAAGTTGACGCAAATTTAGACCAAGCCCGGACGGCTCTGCTAGCCCCTGGGGATAAGACTGAATACGGTAACTCGTCGCAGCACCTCTCGTGAAAATGGATTTTCGCCAGCGGTGACAAACTCGTGCGAGGGTCGCATCGTCGAGACAACACGGATGTTGTCGCGGACGCAAGGGATTCGTGCTCTCATCAGGCTGATGAGCCGCGCATCAATTCTTGGCCGCGTTCCCAACTTCTCGTGCGGCATGTGGTTCTCTCGCGGCAGCGATGCAAAGAATTTTTATCCGCTTGACCGTGGATCCATGGAGGGAACCGATGGTCGCTCTGAAAAAGTTTGCAGGGACAAAGCAAACATTGCTTGTCTGCTTGATTCTGTCGCTGTGTCACACAGCGTCGGCCGCTGAAGTGGTGCTGCTGGATTTCGGTTCGGCCACTTGTGGACCGTGCCGCGAGATGCGGCCCGTGGTGCAAAGAATTGCCGCGGCCGGTTACGACGTGCGGCATATCGATATCGCTCGCGACACGGCGCTCGCTGCCCAGTTCAAAGTCGATCAAGTTCCAACATTTATCGCGCTTGTCGATGGTCGTGAATATGCTCGGATGATTGGCACGGGATCGTTTGAACAGCTTCAAGAAATCCTGACCCCGCGTGGTACAGATGTGCGGGGACAGTCGCCCGATCCGATGGCATCGCAGGCGATGCCTTCACAAGCCCTGCCGACTCAGGCAATGAACGCAACGGCCGCCGCGGCACCGATGGCGAATCCTTTTGGCAATCCGCCGCCAGCAGCGAGTGCTACCCCCAGTGGCCCTGCTCCATCCCACAACAAGTTGCTGGAAGCGACCGTCAAAATTTCCGTAGAAGATGCCGACGGCACTTCCGCGGGGACGGGCACGATTGTCGATGCTCGTGATGGAGCCGCTTTGCTTTTGACCTGCGGGCATTTGTTCCGCACGTCAGCCGGGAAAGGCCCGATTGAAGTCACCTTTTATCAAGCGACTCCGGCCGGGGCTCAAGTCAAGGAAACGGCGCAGGGGCAACTGTTGAATTACGATCTCGAACGTGATCTAGCGTTGGTGATCGTGCGGCCCCAATCGCCCGTCCAAGCCTTGTCGATCGCACCCCCGAACACGCCAATTTCACCCGGAGCGAATATTACGACGGTCGGCTGCAACGGGGGCGACAATCCCACGGCAATCGACTCACAGATTACGACCATTGATCGTTACCAAGGCCCGCCGAATGTGGAAGTGGCCGGTGCCCCCGTCGAAGGTCGCAGCGGCGGTGGTTTATTCAACGCCGCAGGGCAATTGATCGGCGTTTGCTTTGCGGCGGACCCTCAGAGCAACGAAGGACTGTATGCATCGCTTCCCTCGATTCAAGCCAAGCTCGACAGTTTGAACCTGGCCATGGTGTATCAATCACCCGCTGGTCAGAATGCTGTTAGTCAGGTGACCTCGCTAGAGGATGCGCCGGTAGCACCTACGGAGGATATTGCCATCCGTGGTCAAGATGAGCTTATCGATCGGCTTCCCAATGAATTCGCGGGTGCAGCCAATACTTCCCCGAAGTTGCTCTCAACCAGCGAGCAAGCCGCGTTGGAAGAGATTCAACGCCGGGGACTGAAGTCGGAAGTGATCTGCATCATTCGAGCGCATGATCCCGAGGGGAAAAGCGAAGTGATCACACTGAATAATGTCTCGCCTGAATTCGTGAATTCGTTGGCTCATCCCCCCGCACCGGTCCGTTCCCCTGCCACGGCGGCGGCCGGGCGACTTCTTCGATAATGGCCCCCCTATAGTCGCTACAATCGATTCCCCGCGTAGGGAAAGCGGTTTCCACGCGTATTTGCCCCAGCCGAACGGCGTGCGGTGATTCGCGCGAAGTAGGCTTTCTGAGACGGACGACGTGCGGACAACCGCGCGGTCCGGTCGCTCATTCGATTCGGGCAGGAATTGATATGGTTTTGGTCATCGGATTTTTAACGATCACGAACATCGCATTGGGTTATGGCTTGGCGGTTTACGTCAACAAGCATTACGGCACTTTGATGTTCCGCCGCGATCAAGCGGTAGATAAGACTCAAGCTGCTAGCCAAGTCGCGCCGGTTGCTACTCAAGTGGTTGCCGAACCGACGGCACTTTCCCACGCTGCCGTGAGCGCCATTCTCGAGCAAGCGATTGCAGAGCCGCAGGGTATGGACAGCGAAAGCTCACCTGCAACCAGCGGTGAAACGGCAGCCACGGAACCCGTGGACGAAGAAAATGTCCTGGCCGGCATCCAAGAATTCCGTTCGCAATTGGCCAAGATGAACGCTCCCGCCGACGAATCGGTCGCTCAGGAAGAAGAACTCGCGGTCGCGGCCAATTAATCTCAGGCCGGGTGCAACTCAAAAATCGCTTCGATTTCCACGGCCATTCCCGCCGGCAGTGAGGCCGCGCCGACGGCACTCCGAGCGGCAATCCCCTGCTCTTCCCCGAAAACGTCTTTCATTAACTCGCTGAAGCCATTGATCACGGCGGGTTGATCCACGAATTCGGGCGTGCAGCGGACGAGGCCAAAAGTTTTGATCAGTCGCTTGATGCGATCCAAACTACCAAAGTGAGCCCGCAAACTGGAGATCACGGTTAGCCCCGTTTGCCGAGCTGCGTATTGTCCTGCGGCCAGATCCATGTCCTGGCCGATCGTGCCGCAAATCAGCTTGCCGTCAAATTGGAGCGGCCCATGGCCCGAGAGATAGGCCAAGTTGTCGACAACAATGATGGGGCGATAAAGTCCCATGGCCTTGGGGGCGGGCGGCAGCTCAAGATTAAGAGCAGCAAAACGTTCTTCAAATCTCACGGCGAATGTCTTTCTTGCTCTATGGCCAATCAATGGCCGGGCTTTTCGTAGACTTGCTGGGGATCGAACACGCGCTCAACTTCGATCGAGTAGCCGTTGCCATCCCACCGGCGGAAAAAGCAGGTGGAATATCCCTCGTGGCAGGCGGCCCCGCCGACTTGTTCGACCTGCAACAGGATTGTATCCGCGTCGCAGTCGACGTAAATCGCCTTCACCCGTTGCACATGGCCGCTTTCTTCTCCCTTTTTCCAGAGCTTCTGGCGGCTGCGGCTGTAGTAAACAGCGTTCCCCGTGGCGAGCGTTTGCTCCCAGGCGTCCTGGTTCATATAGCCAAGCATTAAAACGGCCCCGCTCGCCGCGTCTTGGGCGATTGCCGGAAGCAATCCGTTTCCTTGGGAAAAGTCGGGGATCTGGCTCAAGGGGGTACCTTTGTTATTAGGGAGGTGATCGGAAATCAGCTTATCGCAAGTTGGCTACGCTTGCCATTGGCGACGTTGGAATCGCTTAATCGTTATGACCCGCAGGCCGGTTAGAAATCAATCGACCGGCTCGATTTCTCATTTTCTCCAGCCGATGCAGTTCGTTGGTCGATGGCACAACTAATAGCCTAGTTCTGGCAAAAAATGTAACCAGACACATCGGTCGAACGGCGGCGGCACGTTTGTTCTTATCGAGTGCCCCCTGCGGAGCGACCCCAAGATGGGAGTCCCGGCTTTGACACAGCAGCTAACCGTCGTGTTGCCGATGCACAATATGGAGCGGCAAATCCGCTCGATCGTTCACGATGTCCTCGATTTGTCGATGCTCGTTCGCACCGAAATCGACCTGGTGATCGTCGACGACGGTTCGACGGACGACACGTTTGAGTCCGCATGCGAACTCGCCCGGATGTATCCCCGCGTTCAGGTTCTACGACAAGCATTTCGGGGTGGTTTATCGGCTGTGCTGGAACTGGTCAGAAATCGCTTGTCCGTCGAGATGGTGATCGTTCACGACGGGGTGTCGCCCATCGACGTCACCGAACTGAAGGACCTTCTTAAGGATCAGCGAAACCGACCCAACAGCGTACGGAAGGCCGACATTCAAACGGCCGAGAGCATCGATTCCCATGGTTCCCGCCGCTTTGCCGCGGTGCGTGCATTGCACGAAAGCATGGAAACTGCTCATCGTTCGTTGCTCGGTTTTACCTGGCTGAGGCTGGAAAAACCGTTGGTTCCACGACGGCGGCAAGTAGTTGAACAAGCTCGTCCCACTACGCCGGTGCTAAGTAGTTTGGGGTCTGCTAACTATTTGGCAAACTTGCCGACCGGCTTCACCGCGTTGCCATTGTCCTAAGCAATTGACTGCACAAGTGCTTTACAAATTCGCTCTTTGGCAGGCGACTTCCGAATCCCGTAGTGTCCAGTTCAATAGAACTTTTTGCGTCATTGCCTGCTGATGTCTATGACAGTGACGGCATTGAAAGCGGTCTCTCAGTTATGATTTCGAGTCGGCTGGGACACATCCCGAGGAGTTGTCCCAGGTGAGTAGTTGCCGCCATTGAAATCCAATGGCTTTCTCTTGCCAAAGCCTAGGGGCAAGATTAGGATGCTTACGACACGCGAAAGATGTCATAGACAAACATCTTGAGTTTTCATCCGGAGGATTGAAAGAAGTAGTTCAGGCGATCGCCGCGGGCAAAAACCTCTCTCGGCTGGTTGGTTTGGTGATCGACCTACACATCGCAACTTAAAGGCACTGATTGCCGTTTGTTGCGTCCATCTCATAAGAAGATAACCAGCTTTTCTCGGAACAACCCAGAGCCCGTGCTCGGCTATTTAGCACCTTGCCAGAAGTGCTATTGCGCCTTGCCATGAGGCACCTTTTCACTCGGGCATTCTTGCCCTGCGGAGGAACACGCGCATATGAGTACCATCGAGTACAACTACGAAAGTAACGGCTTCAATATTCCGATTCCTCGGAATACCACGCCCACGTCGTCAACGCCCAAGACCACGATCAAGTATCATCGCATCCAAGAAGTTTGTAATCAGCAAGGCGCTACGATCCGCTCGCTCACACGCAAGATGGATCTGAACGCGAATGAAATTCGCGAGCAAGGGAATCCCCAGTGCGATTTGCGGATTTCGGATTTGCTCAAGTGGCAAAAAGTTTTGGAAGTCCCCCTGGCCGACCTGCTCGTCGACAACGAGGGGCCCTTGTCTGAGCCCGTTAACCGACGTGCTGGCATGTTGCGGGTCATGAAAACCGCCAAGGCGATTTTAGAATCGGCTCACGATCGTTCGGTAAAACGCTTGGCCAGCATGTTGGTCAGCCAACTGATCGACATCATGCCCGAGCTAGCGGAAGTTTCGGCATGGCACACGGTCGGTCAGCGCCGGACCCAAAACGAATTGGGTCGCATTGTCGATCGAACGATCCCGGACAACTTCTTCAACGATCCCAATCGCAGTTGAAGATTAAAGTGTGACTGGCTGGCCTCGCGGGGAGGCCAGAATTGATAACCGACATCCAGCTTGTCTGCAGGCAAGGTGGATGTCGGCCTTTTTGTGCGCGATTATTATGTTGAGGGTTGAATGCGGTTGATAACTTGCTCGAAGAGTTGTGGTGTGCTCGCCACGCAATAATCGCCTTGGGCAACGTTGTAAGCTTCTCCATTAAACGAGCGCACGATTCCGCCAGCCTCTTGAATGAGCAGCGCCCCCGCGGCGGAATCCCAGCTGTGAATAAAGTGGGCCCAGTGGGCATCTAGTCGTCCGCAGGCCACGAACGCCAAATTCAAAGCCGCCGACCCAGTCCGACGCACGGCTTGGCATTCCGGTGAAATTTTGAGAAACGCTTGGATGTCAGGGGAATCGGGTCGGGGGTTTGGTGGGAAGCTCACAGCAACCAGGGCGTGATCGAGTTGTGTGACTTCGCTCACATGGATCGGCGCTCCATTCAACTTACTGCCTAGTCCACGAGCCGCAGTGAAGCATTCACCGTTTAAGGGATTCATGACCACCCCTGCCGCCAGTTGGTTCTCGAAAGCGACGGCGACCGAGACGGCATAACAAGGAAAACCATGCACATAGTTGGTAGTTCCATCAAGGGGATCCACCACCCAACAGTAGGGAAGTTGCAATTGCTGGCGGTCTGGGTTTTCTTCACCAAGAAAGCCATGATCTGGGAATGCTGCTTGCACGATTGCTTGAACGGCCTTTTGCGAAGCGAGGTCGGCATCGGTGACCAAATCCCTGGCCGACTTCTCCCGAGTGGCAAACTTTCCCTGCCAGGCCAACAGTTCCGCGGCGCCGGCTTGGGCCGCGGCTTCGCAAACGGTCAATAATCGTGCAAAATCCGGCATGGTTATCCTCTGTTTGGTTGCACGCTGTCACAAGCGGCGTAAGAACGTAAGACTTTATCGAATAAGTAATAACGACAAATTGTCAGGAGATTGTCTAGATGGGGCCAGGAATTCTTCCAAAGATTTTGGCAAGAAAGCTGGACATGGGTGTGGGAATGAGTATGATCGTGATTGAGCTAGTAGATGAAGTTTGATTGTTTGCTATAGACAACCCGACTGCTGATTAGCAGAAGGCAATTGCCTAATATCTATTATTCCCCCCCAAGCAAACATCGGCCTCTTCTCTGTTCCGGCCCCGTCGCAGCACCTCGGTGTTCGGCGGGGTTTTTTTATTGCTACAACGCAGTTTGAATTCCACTGCAACAAAATCGAATCGCCAAGCAAATCTCGAATCATGAATCCTTGGCAACTCGTCGATTCCCGCGCAAAGCTCCAAGCGAATTCTCTGCAGGCCCAAGTTGATTTGTCGAATCCGGCTGGCGGATTGCAGCAACTTGCTTGGAACGGTGCGGCGCTCACGGGCCAACTACTCGGTCTGACCGTGGCCACGCAATCTCATGAGCCATCGAGCTTGAATACGGAAGGACTCGACAAGTTTGTGCGGGGCAACGACCTTGTTGCCAACTATCCCCAAACCGAGGCCCAGCCGTTTACGCTCCACATGTATTGGCGAATTGTTTCGGCAGATTCACTGTACGTGATTGTGGATGGTATCGTGTCGTTGCAAACGTCGCTCTTGGAATGTTTTCCCAAAGCGGTGCTGAGGAGTGAATTGCCAGCGGGGGAAGTTTTGCAGGTTCACGGCGATGGGACACCAGCAACCAGCATTGATGCAGTCATCAGCAGCGATCGCTTTGCGGGTGTGCTAGTACGAGATGCATCTCTGCGATGGAGCTACTTCGAAGCCACGTACCCCGAGGACTTAGGAACTTGGCACGTGGAAGCGGGTCCACAAGTTGTCATTAACAGAGAACTCGGCGGCGAGTTTCAAGAAAAGGGCGTCATTCGCCGCTTGCGCGTGCGAAGCGCTTTCCTGCCCTATGCCAATGACGTTGCGACGGCCACGCAACTCCTGAAAGAGTTTGCTGCGTCTCCGCCACCGTTGACGGCATAATTTCAGGGTGCTTTTCGCAATTTGGGTTTGCCAGCCGTGGGCAACACTTCGCCGTTGGAATTTTCGTTGTTCAAGATATGGAAGATCCCTGAAGGCTTGACCAAGTCAGCGGCAGAAATCAGTTCCGCGAGCCCAGCACCCGCGAGCTCCGCACCCGAGATATATTTTCCGGGGTTGATCCAACTGTGCATGACGTCGCGTGAGACACCGAACAAGTCGGCCAGCAGCGCGTCCATGTCTTTTTCCAATTGTCCGAAATGGCGTGCCCATTCCGCGGCTTCCGCCAATCCGACGTTCTCTTCGCTTTGCCATTTCATGGGATGAAACAACAGTACGCTATAGGGCGAAACGAACCGCCGTTCGCAAGCCGCAAAGGGCCAGAGCGCCGCGGAGGAGCATTCGCCCGTGACGATGCCCGTCGCGCGCAAACCTCGCAGGCGAATGAGCGTCATCAACGACACGGCACAATACGGGCTGCCACCCGGGGAATCGAAATAAAGGGTGCATTGTCCGCCGGGTGCGATATCTAACAGCCGTTCCGTGAGATCGGATTCGTGCTCAGTGAGATCGCCAGTGATGGCAATTTCTGGAATGCGCTGATCCTCTTCATGCCGATCGTGATTCATAGACGGGTGTCCTGATGTAACTAAGGTCGCTCATGCGAAAGCAACGAAAACATGCCCGCAAGGCTTATCGAGAGGCAAGTCCTCTAGTGAGATTTGCAAAGCTTGGGAAACTGCATTTAAGTTAAGTGTTGATCCCAGGAACAAGCTATCCCTCCATTTTAAGAATCCGTGAGAATTCGCACCAGTTTTACGACCTGTTTTGGGCGGATTTTCAGCGCCCCTCCCCCGCAAAGCCCTTCCAAGCCGCAAAAAACAACCTGTTGCCCCGGCCATGGCCAATCCGGTTGGGTAGATGCAGGGCCTGCTATCGTTAGAATCGAAGGCTCGCCATGCCGGGAAAGCCATCGCCAGGGGCTGGCTTCCAAGCACCCAAACTAATGCAGAATCAACAGTTGGACTATGGGCTATTCCAGTCTTCAAGAATGTGTTGCTGATCTTGAGCGCCAGGGGCAACTCATCCGCATCGCCGAACCGATTGATGCCAATCTGGAAATGGCGGCAATCCAGCGGCGCGTCTCGGCTGCTAGCGGTCCCGCGATCTTGTTTACGAATGTGCGTGATTGCCGGTTTGCGATGCTGGCCAACTTGTACGGCACGATGGATCGTGCCCGGTTGATGTTTCGGGATGGTCTCGCTGCGATCAAGCAACTTGTGGAACTGCGAAGCGATCCCACGCTCGCCTTGCGTTATCCCTGGCGCTACCGGAGTGTGCCCCTT
Organism: Bythopirellula sp.; assembly: GCF_041737835.1. Lineage (NCBI taxonomy): Bacteria > Pseudomonadati > Planctomycetota > Planctomycetia > Pirellulales > Lacipirellulaceae > Bythopirellula > Bythopirellula sp. The sequence continues at coordinate 234,218 of NZ_JBGSQY010000031.1, forward strand.
AGCGGACTTACGATGCTGCCGAAGTGGGTATCGAAGGGCCCCGTCCTCGCCAACCGCACGACCATCAGCCAACTGCCTCAATTGAAAAGCTGGCCACACGACGGTGGGGCATTTATCACGCTGCCGCAAGTTTATACCGAAGATGTTCGCAGCCCGGGGCTCAAGCATAGCAATCTTGGCATGTACCGCGTTCAGTTGTCGGGCAAACCTTATCGCGCTGACGAAGAAATCGGTTTGCATTATCAAATTCACCGGTCGATTGGGGTGCATCATGCTGCGGCACTCGCGCAAGGCAAACCATTCCGGGTGAACATCTTTATTGGCGGCCCGCCCGCGATGTCCGTGGCGGCGGTGATGCCCTTGCCCGAAGGAATGAGCGAACTTGGGTTTGCCGGAGCGCTTGGTCGCCGCCGCGTTCGCATGATCGCGCGGAACGACAGCTTGCCTCTGCATGCCGACACCGATTTTTGTATCACGGGCGAGGTGATACCCAATCGTTTGGAGCCCGAGGGGCCGTTTGGCGATCATTTGGGCTACTACAGTCTGGCCCACCCGTTCCCAGTGATGCGTGTTACGAACATCTATCATCGTGATGGTGCGATCTGGCCTTTTACGGTCGTGGGGCGACCTCCGCAAGAAGATACAATTCTGGGTGCATTGATTCACGAAATCACCGGTCCCCTGATTCCCGAAGTTCTTCCAGGAATTCATGGGGTCCACGCTGTTGATGCCGCGGGAGTGCATCCTTTGCTCTTGGCCATCGGCAGCGAACGCTATATGCCGTTTCTCGATGCCAACAGGCCGCAGGAATTGTTGACGCAGGCGAATGCAATCCTGGGACAAGGGCAGTTGTCGCTCGCCAAGTTTCTGTTGATCGTTGCTCAACAAGACGCGCCGCAGTTGGATATTCACGACATCGGACCATTCCTCACACATCTTTTGGAACGCGCAGATTGGTCGCGGGATTTGCATTTCCACACCCAGACCACGGTGGACACGCTTGACTACAGCGGCTCGGGATTGAATGCCGGCTCGAAAGTTGTAATAGCGGCCGTGGGGCCCAAGCGTTTCCAATTGGCAACTCAGGTTCCTAGCAACTTGAACTTGCCAACCGGCTTTCGCGATCCACGCATCGTGCTGCCCGGCGTGTTGGCAATCACCGGGCCCAAATGTCCCGCACCATCGTTTGACTATGATGTTTCCGCGCGGGCTCAAACGGAGTCCGGTGCCGAAGTCGCTGCCGCCATCGAGCGTTTTTGTGAGTGTTTCACGGCAATTGATACGTTCGAAGGGATTCGCTGGATTGTGATCGTCGATGACAGCCAATTCTTGAGCGAATCGCTGCGAAACTTCCTGTGGGTGACGTTCACTCGCACCAATCCAGCCGTGGACTTGTATGGAATAGAATCTTTCACGCGAGACAAACATTGGGGATGTCGCGGGCCGTTGGTGTTTGATGCGCGTATTAAACCTCATCATGCCCCGGTGCTGGAAGAACTCCCCGACATCACCGAGCGAGTCGAAGCCTTGGCGGCCCCCGGCAAGCCGCTTCATGGAATTATTTAACTCACGACCCAGGCAATCAGGTCTGTAAGAAGGACGATCATGACAAAACTCACTTTCTACGGCGCGGCGCAGACGGTCACCGGCTCGAAGTATTTGCTCGAAGTCGATGACGCGAGCGTGTTGATCGATTGCGGCCTGTTTCAAGGTATCAAACAACTTCGCGAGAAAAACTGGGCACCCACGCCGTTCAGTACTAAGAAGCTTGATGCCGTGGTGCTGACGCACGCCCATCTCGACCACGTGGGCTTTTTGCCACGGATCGTGAAGCAAGGCTACCGCGGCAAGATCTGGTGTACCCCCGCCACGGCGGAACTCACCGAGATCACATTGCTGGACTCGGCCAAGATTCAGGAATCCGACGCGAGCTATGCCAATAAGAAAGGGTACTCGAAGCACATTCCGGCGTTTCCATTGTACGAAGTCCGTGATGCCGAGAACACAGTGAAGCTGTTTCGCACGGTGAGCCGCGGTGAATGGTTTTCGCCCGTCGAGCCAATTTGGATGCGATATCACGACGCGGGTCACTTGCTGGGCTCGAACATGATCGAAGTCGAGATTCGCAATCAAACCCCGCCGCTGCGTATCCTCTTTTCGGGCGACGTTGGCAATTACAATGGCCCCCTGTATCACGATCCCACTCCACCGCCGGCATGCGACTATCTCATCTGCGAGTCGACATACGGCAACCGCAATCATGCCAACGAAGATTTGACACAAGGCTTGGCCGACGTCGTCAATCGCAGTGTTGAACGGGGCGGGGTGATGCTCGTCGCCGCGTTTGCAATTGGCCGTTCGCAACAATTGATTTATCTGCTGCAGGTGTTGAAGCAAGCGAAGCGAATCCCGGATATTCCTATTTATCTCGATAGTCCCATGGCCGTGGATGCGACGCACATTTATCGCGAGCACGATGAAGACCACGATTTGAGCGAAGGGGAACTCAGTCCTGAGAATCCGCTCTTCGACGGTTCCCATGTTTTCCTCTGCCGCAAAACAGAGGAATCCAAAGCCTTGAACCGGCATCCGGGTCCGGCGGTGATTATCTCCAGCAGCGGCATGATGACGGGGGGACGAATCGTGCATCATCTCAAGCAGCGGCTCCCCGACCCGCGCAATACTGTGATTTTGGGTGGCTATATGGCCGAGGGGACTCGTGGCCGGTTGTTGCAGGATGGTGCCAAGTTCCTGCGAATGCACGGCCAAGAGGTGCCCGTGCGGGCCGCGATCGAGACGATTCCCGGCCTGAGTGGCCACGCCGATCGCAACGGCTTATTACGATGGCTGGCGCCGCTTGAAGCCCCCCGTCGCACGTTCCTGACCCACGGCGAAATCGAGAGTGCCGAGTCGCTCTCTGCCGAACTTGCCGCTTCGCGGGGTTGGAACGTGCATCTGCCCAGCCTGGGTGAGACCCAAGAACTGGTGTAATCCGAAAGTTTGCCACCCTCGCCCGACCACTAGGCTTGCCTTTACAATCGTGACGATAAGTGAAAATGCGCCCAGCGCGATTGGCTCGTGACTGGTCAAACAGAGAGCGATTATGGAACTCCCCCCCGAAGTAGAAAAAAACCGACAAGCGATTCTTCGCTCTCCCGGCTATCGCAAAGCAGAGATCGATATCGACTTCCTGGGTCGCGCTGGCCAACGGCCGATCCGGATGCAGCTCGAACTGCACAAGGTCGAAACACTCCTGCGCGAGAACAAGATCGATTCGACGATCGTGGTTTTCGGGGGAACGCAAATCGTCGAAAAACACATTGCCGATGCGCGGTTGAACGCTGCACAGGAAGCCTTGGCGGAAAATCCCACGGACCATAGGGCCCAGCGCAATCTGATTCGCGCACAGAGTGTTATCGCCAAGACACGGTTCTACGATGATGCCCGCGAGTTCAGCCGTCTTGTTTCCTCGTCGTGCCAAACGAACGGCAAGTGTAACTTCGTGATCGCCACGGGTGGCGGGCCCGGCATCATGGAAGCCGCGAATCGAGGCGCGTTTGAAATCGGCGCCAAGAGCATCGGCTTCAACATCGAACTGCCCCACGAGCAGGAACCTAATCCGTATATCACGCCCGAGTTGTGCTTTCAATTCAACTACTTTGCCTTGCGTAAGTTTCACTTTATCTTGCGCGCCGCAGCACTCGTTGTGTTCCCTGGTGGCTTTGGGACTCTCGATGAATTGTTCAACACGCTCACCCTTCGCCAGACGGGCCGCATGCAAGAGATCCCCATCATCTTGTATGGCCGCGAGTATTGGACGAACACGATCGACTTCCAGTACCTCGCCGACCAAGGGGTGATCGCCGACGACGACGTCGAGCTGTGTTATTTCGCGGAAACGCCGGCCGAAGCTTGGAAGATCATCGCTGACTTCCATCACATCGACTGACCAACGCGTTGGTTTCCACGTGATAGCGGCACTGGTCGCGAATTCCTCGGCAATTTCAGTCGTTTTAGTACTTCGGGGGCCCGTGATTCGACTTGCAGCAAGTCGCCGGACCGGGATAATTACGCTGACCTCGCCGTCGCCAGTCATCCCTCCCACCCCCGAGTTTTCGTGACAATGGTTTTGCGTTGCATATTTTGTGTTCTCGCTTCTTCCGCTCTCGCCGCCGCGTTGCTGATTAGCCTCAACAGCAACCCAGCTTTCGCTCAACAACAAGCTCCTGCGGTGGGTGCCGCGCCGCAAGACACGGGCGAGACGATCCCCGTTCCGCCGGAAGCACAAACTCCCGAACAGATCTTCGAGTTTCTCGACGGCTTGGGTGAGATGGAACCGGCTGGCAAGAGCGACGAAGAGATCATCGTTCATCAAAAGAAGATCTTCCGCACCGTGCTGCAGGCGATTGATAAAGTCTTGACAATGCAACTGACCGACCCGCAAGCGCAGGAGGCTCACTTCTATCGTTTGCAAGCCTTGCAGTATCTGCAACAACTTGGAGATACCGGTGCCAGTGACAGATTCAACCAAGCGATTGCCGCCGCGATTGCCGACCCACGCCCCCAAGTGAGCGAGATCGGCATGAAGTTCCACATCGAACTCGGCCTGGGTATGTGGGGTAAGCTCAACGAACAGCAACGCATGGGCTTGATCGACACCGTGGTGTCTTTTGTGAGTCGTGGCACTCCCGACGAGAACAAACTGCAAATGATCATGGCGGTCGTCGATTACGTGGGTGACATGCCTGGCGGCGAACCTTATGCCAAGCGGTTGCTCGATGCCACGATTCCACTCTACAAGAATAGCGGCAATGAAGATTTGATGAGTATCGTCCCGATGCTCGAAGGCATCGCTCGTCGCATGGGCTTGCCTGGTCATCCGATGGATATCACGGGCACCACGCTCGATGGCCGTCCCTTTGATTGGGCCTCCTATCGTGGCAAAGTCGTGCTCGTGGACTTTTGGGCAACTTGGTGCGGCCCTTGCCGTGCTGAAGTCCCCAACGTGCTGAAGTTGTACAACGCTTACCACGGCAAAGGCTTCGACGTGGTGGGGATCAGCCTCGATAAAACCCCCGAGGAAGCTCAGTCCTATATCACAGCCACCAAAATTCCTTGGGTCACCTTGTTCAGCCAGGATCAAAACCTGCGTGGCTGGGAGAATCCGCTCGCCACGTACTACGGCATCACCGGCATTCCCCGCGCGATCTTGGTTGATCAGCAAGGCAACGTCGTGAGCATGCGTGCCCGCGGCAAGAATCTCGAACGCGAGCTGCAAAAGCTGCTGGGCCCACCGCTGGCCGCTGCCGACATAAAGGCCGACGATTCGGTCGCACCGGCCAGTCACGAAGAAGTAGCGAAAGAGAAATAAGCAGCCCGAACGTCTGTTTTGCCGATTGCCGTCTTCGTTTTCGCAAGGCTCGTTTTGGAGTTTTGTCACGATATCGGGTATTTCGATTTTCGGTGACAAAACCCTGTGGTTTTGGAACGTGTGTTGATTGATAACTCGTTGCCAGTTAAGCACAAACGATTTCTGCAAAGTGACAAAACCCTCGGGGTTTAGGTCGAAATAATTTCCATTCGCTGCAAGATCTCTTTACTACCGACCGGCTCAAAGTCGGCCGGTGTGGCTTTTCGTATTTATCTTTCGCACCCCGCATTATCGTGATTTCTTAGCCGCTCGCCACAAGAGTTTTTGGCCAGCGCGAGGACTGTTTTTCTTTTGCCGGAAGCACGTTACATTGTTCTTCGACGACATGCGGCAAATTAATATCTGGCAATGAATTGTCATCGGCCGGTTGCCATTATTAATCGCTTCGCTGGCGCTTCGCAGCGCGGCTAACGATTTCCTACTCGTGGTTTATTTTCTTTATGCCCGAACCTTTGCCCAAGATCGTACCCCAGGAATATCACGGCGTGTTTGCCGAGCCCTGGTCGCTGGCGAAACTTGGGCGCGTGTTGCATATCTTCGGACCGGCGGCCATTGTGGCGTCGGTCGCCATCGGTGCGGGTGAAACTATCGTTGTCGTTCGCGCGGGGGCGTGGGCGGGTTACGGATTGCTCTGGCTCGTGCTGCTGAGCGTCATTGTCAAAGGGATATTTGTTACGTATCTGTTGGGGCGATACACGGCCGTGAGCGGCGAGCCGATCAGTCAGCGGCTTGTGCGCGTGCCAGGTCCACGGGGATGGCTGTTAATTCTTATCGTGCTGTTAGAAATGGCAGCGGCGGGGCCATTGTGGGCCGCGGTGGCACGACCGTGTGGCGATTTGTTGTATTACTTGCTGTTTGCGAACCAAGGAACGGTGGTCAGTCCTGAAACACAAAAGTGGATCGCGCGTGGGATCACGCTGGCCTTCATCATCGCGGCGCTAGGATTCAGCGTCGTGATGAATTACGACAAGCTCGAAAAACAGCAGGTGATTATCTGTTGCTTGTTAGTGCTAGGAACAATCATCGGCACGGTGCTAGTCAAACCCGACCTGTGGGAAGCACTCAAGGGAAGCTTGGCGTTTGGCCGCGTGCCGGAGTTTCCCGGTTGGGCACCGGCCACGGTGAAATCGCAGCCGGCGCTTACGCTCGCCACAACGTTTGGCTACGTCGGGGGCAGCGTGCTGGGCTACATAGTTTATGCGAATTGGATTTCGCTACATGGCTGGGGAATCACCAGCCACCCGCAGATCGACGAAATCCGCCAACGTGCCGCGGCAGGAACTCCCGGCGATTACTTGCCACAGGACACAAATCTTGCCAAGCGCGTGTTGCGTTCGCTCGCGCCGTTGAAGTGGGACGTGGCCTGCGGAGCACTCGTGCTCTGGATCGTGACGGCCTCGTTCATGATGGCGGGGGCGGCCGTGTTGTATCCGCTTGCCGCCCGTGGCGAATTGCCCGCGTCGCTCAGCGATTGGAGCTTGCTCACCGATCAAGCTTACATTTGGCGAAACATTCACCCGGCGTTGATTTGGGTCTATTACATTTGCGTGCTTCTAGCACTCTGGGGAACACTGCAAGCCTTTCCGGAAATCTATTCGCGGACCATCTTTGATTTCTCGCAAGCCATTTGGCCGACCAAGCATTGGTCGCAAAAGAAGATTCACGCCGTGGTGCTGGTTTACGTGTTAGTGATGTCGGCACTGGTCATCGTCAGTGAATTAAAATTCGATACACTCACCCACATCGTGGCCTTTCTCACAACGAACATGGCTGTCGCGGTGGCGATGTGCGCGGCATTGTATCTCAATTTCCAACTCCCGCCGAGCTATCGCACTCGCTGGTGGATGCTTACCGGTGGAATACTGTCTGCCGCGATTCTTTTATGCGTGACAGCGGTGAGTGGGATTGGCTTGTGGGCAGAAGTAAGTGAATTGATGGATTAATTATCGCTTTCGCCCATAACTTTCCGTCCCTACGCGCAAAACGTGAAATTGCTAAAATGACAGGCCTGTGAAAACTTGTCCCGCCCTTGGCATTTCTGGAACTATTCATGTCGCGTAAGACACTCAACGTCGCTCTCATTGGCTACAAATTCATGGGCAAGGCCCACAGCCAGGCCTGGAGCACTGTCGGCCGGTTTTTTGATCTCGATTTGCAGCCCGTCCTGAAGGTGGTCTGCGGGCGAGATTCCGCTGCCGTGGCGGAATTCGCCGAGCGGTGGGGCTGGGAAACCTCGGCCACCGATTGGCAAAAGGTCGTCAAACAAAGCGACGTCGACGTGGTGGATATCTCGGCCCCGGGGAACGTTCACGCAGAGATCGGCATCGCCGCCGCGGAAGCCGGCAAGCATGTGTTCTGCGAAAAGCCGCTTTGCTTCACGCTCGCCGAAGGCAAGCAAATGCTCGCCGCGGTCCGTAAGGCGGGCGTCAAGCACATGGTCAATTTCAATTATCGACTTTGCCCGGCGGTGTCGCTTGCCAAGCAGATCATCGAATCGGGCGGCATCGGCGAGATTCGTCATGCTCGGTTCACGTATTTGCAGGATTGGTTGGTCGATCCCAACTTCCCCATGAACTGGCGGCTACGCAAAGATGCCGCGGGGTCAGGAGCACACGGCGATCTGGGGGCCCACTCGATTGATCTGGCAAGATTCTTGGTTGGCGAAATCGGCGAAGTCGTCGGCATGAGAAAGACGTTCATCACCGAGCGCCCTGCCGAGGGAACTTCCGCCGGTTTGTCGGCGACGGCCGGCGAAGGAACCGAGCAAGTGACCGTCGATGATGCGTCGGTGTTTCTGGCGAAATTTAAGGATGGCGCGTTCGGAACTTTTGAAGCAACGCGACTGGCGCCGGGACGCAAGAATTTCAACCGCTTTGAAATCAACGGCAGCACCGGTTCGATTGCCTGGTGTTTCGAAGATTTGAATATGCTCGATTTTTATTCGACGAAAGACCCCGCCTCGGCGCAAGGTTTCCGGCGGATCATCGCCACCGAGGGCGTGCATCCCTTCGTGGGCAATTGGTGGCCGCCCGGGCACATGCTCGGGTACGAACATGGCTTCACGCACGCGGTCTACAGTCTCACGCAAGCGATTGCTCAAGATAAACCGTGTATGCCGGATTTCCGCGACGGCGCGCAGTGTGTGGCGGTATTGGATGCTGTGGACAAGTCAATTGCAAGCAAGGGCTGGGCTGAAGTCGAAATCCTTGAGTAAACTCGGGCAGTGCCAAGTTACATGTCATCCTGAGGGAGCCTCGGCGACCGAAGGAACTAGCTCGCCATTTTACCTAGTTAGAAGCTTTGTACAGAAGTAACCAAGATTCTTCTAGTCGTACAACTCCTATCAGAATGACCTCCTCATGAAAAAACTAAAAGCCGGCATCATCGGCACGGGATTTATCGGTCCAGCACACGTCGAGGCGATTCGTCGCTTGGGTTATGTCGAAGTTGCGGCGGTCGCCGAGCGGGGGCAGGAGCTTGCCGAGCGTAAAGCCGCCGAGTTGTCGATTCCCAAAGCCTATGGCGACTACCACCAACTGCTAGCCGATCCTGAGATCGACGTTGTGCACAACTGCACGCCGAATCATTTGCACTTTGAAGTGAACCGCGACATTCTCGCGGCGAAGAAGCACGTGGTTTCGGAAAAGCCACTCGCCATGGATTCGACGGAATCACGCGAGTTGGTCCGCCTGGCGGATGCGTCGGGCGTGGTCCACGCGATTGATTTCAATTATCGCTACATGCCGCTCGTGCAACAGGCTCGATTGATGTGCCAAAGCGCCGACGACGTGGGGCGCGTGTTGGCCGTACATGGATCGTATTTGCAGGATTGGCTGCATAAAGACACCGACTGGAACTGGCGGCTGGTGCCTGAAATGAGTGGCGCGTCGCGGGCCGTCGCCGACATCGGTTCGCATTGGTGTGACCTGATTCAATTCGTGACGGGACTCAAGATCGTGCGGGTGATGGCCGACCTGGTGACGATTCACCCCATGCGGAAGCGGCCCAAGGTTGAAGTCGAAACCTACGCCGGCAAAGTCTTGAAGCCAGAAGACCTGGAAGACGTGCCGATAAAGACCGAGGACTACGCTTCGATCCTGTTGGAGTTCGATTCCGGAATGCACGGCGTGTTGACGGTGAATCAATGCGCGGCGGGGCGGAAGAATCGCTTGTACTATGAGATCGACGGCAGCAATTGTGCGCTGGCTTGGAATCAAGAGAAGCCGAACGAACTGTGGGTCGGCCGCCGCGATGGACCGAACCAAGTGATTATGAAAGATCCGAGCCTGCTTTACCCAGGAGCACGGGAGTACGCCCATTATCCGGGCGGGCACAATGAGGCATATCCCGACGGGCCGAAGAATTTGTTCCGCAATATCTATGGTTTCATCGCCGGCGAACGCCCCGGCGGCGACTTCGCCACGTTCGTGGATGGTCACAATGAGATCGCGATTTGCGATGCGGTGCTGAAAAGCAGCCAAGAAAAGCAATGGGTGACGGTAGAGTATTGAGGGGAGGTCACCGCTAATAGACGCTGATGGGCGCTAATAGCTGGAAGAGGAGTTGAGGACGAGCGTAGAGATTTTCTAGGCTCTCTGCTTCCTCTGCTATCTCCTGTAAGAATAGAACACCGATGAACGCGGATTTGGCGGATTGTCGCTGATCTGATCCGTGCAAATCCGTTCGATCCGCGTTCATCCGCGGCCTATGTTTTCTTGATAAGATTCGCCAACTTGCGCCCGGTCGTGCTGAGCGGCAATTCTGTTAACTCGCTTACCATTAACCAGCGGAGTGCTTTGTCGGTGGCGAGTCGGCCCGATTGATATATCGCCGTGTAGCAATCGAGCGTAATACGATAGCGCGTGACGCCGTGCTTGATTGTGGTGAGCAAGTTGCCCGGCTGGATCGTGATGCCCGATTGCTCGCGGGTTTTGGCGATTAGCTCATCGCGCACGAACAGCGGGCCTTCGCTCGAGAGTTCAAAGCGCGGGAAATCCCACAAGCCGGCCCAACGCTCGTTCGCTCCGCATTGTCGCACCAGAACTTGGCCGTTCTTTATAACGACGACCGCCGCCTCGCGGAGATCGGTGAATTTCTGCTTGGCCGTGGCTTTAGGGATTTTGTTCTGCAGTCCCTGAGCGAAGGCTTCGCAATTCTGAGCAACCGGGCAGGCATCGCACTTGGGGGTTGCTGGCGTGCAAACCAACGAACCGAGTTCCATCAGGGCTTGGTTAAACTCCGCGACATTGGTGCGTGGCAGAATCTCCTCGGCGGTCGCCCAGAGAAGTTTCTGTCCGGCAGATTTCGTGGGGTCATCCGGATACGCAAGCAAACGTGCGAGCAAGCGAATCGTATTCGCTTCGAGAATAGGAGCCCGCTCGCCAAAGGCAATCGAAGCGATCGCGCCGGCTGTGTAGCGGCCGATACCGGGCAAGGTTTGCAGAGTCGCGACATCGCGGGGGAATTGGCTGGTGTGTTCGGCCACGACCTGCTTCGCGGCGGCATGCAAACCCCGCGCGCGGCGGTAGTAGCCCAATCCTTCCCACAATCGCAGCACTTGGGTTTCGTCCGCCGCGGCCAACTTTTCAACCGTGGGAAACGCTTTGAGAAATCGCTCGAAGTAGGGCTTCACCGCGGCGACGGTCGTTTGCTGGAGCATCACCTCGCTGATCCAAACGCGATAGGGATCCTGCGACTTTCGCCAAGGAAGATCGCGTTTGTGATGGGCATACCAAGCGAGTAACCGACGACGGAAAGATTGCTTCCACTTGGAATCAAGTTCTGGCGATGAAGTGCAATCCGTTGCCATGATTTTTCACGCAGAGGCGCTGAGGTCGCAGAGGGAAAGAGATTTTTCGTGGCTATTCTTCATACACAAGCAAAGTTAACGAAATATCAATCGAATGCTATTTAGCTATCAATCACTGCGACCTCTGGGCCTCTGCGTGAGAGAGATTGATTTGTTTGATTTGCACCAACGGCTTTTGGTTAGTCGCACAACTGCCGCATGAGCCGCAACTACTCGAACGCTTCGTGGCAAAGCTCAGCCATGCCACGCGGCCGAGATAGCCGGCGGCGATTGCTACGATCGTGAGTGCGATTGCGTCTTGCATAAGTGTTTCTTGGCACCACTATAACCAAATGCGGCTGGTAACTTGATAAGTCACGAGCGCGCCAATGTACGCCAGCAGCGTCATGTACCCAAACGCGAACACCGGCCAGCCCCAGCTGTTGGTTTCGCGTTTGATGACGGCGAGCGTGGCCGCGCATTGGGCACACAAGGCAAAGAACACCATGAGCGACAACGCCACAGGGAGATTGTACACTTTCTCGCCGGTGTCGTCCCAGCGAGCGGCTTGAAGCCGCGCTTGCAGGCGGGTTTGATCGGATTCTTCCCCCACGTCGAGGTCGCCCCCCAGATTGTAAATCACACCGAGCACACCCATCACGACTTCCCGCGCGGGGAACGAAGCTATCGCGGCGCTGCCAATCCGCCAATCCCAGCCCAAGGGCCGAACGACCGGTTCGATCAGCTTGCCGGCACGTCCTAAAAAGCTGAATTGCTGGTGCAGGCTCGCGTTGAGGTGGTCGAGATTCTCAGGTTCATTGAAATCGGCGAGTTCTTTTTCCGCCGCGACATGTTGGGGCGTGCCGGGAGTCGCCGTGGCAATGTTTTGTTGAAGGACAGATTCCCGGGCGGCGATGGCTTCCGCCACTTTGGCTTCGGAGCGTGGATAGTAGGCCAGTGCCCAGACAATGATCGTGATCGCAAAGATCAGCGTGCCAGCCACGTACAGAAAATCCCAGCCCCGTTCCACCATGCGAAACAGGACATTACGCAGCGACGGAGTTTTGTAGCTGGGGAGTTCCAACACGAACGGTGGCGTTTCACCACGCAGCAGCGTTTTCTTGAGCAGCCAGGCAATCGCTACCGCCGCGAAGATCCCCACCAAATACATCGACACCATGGTCAGCCCTTGCAGGCCAATGAGCCCACCTAAATAACTCTGCGCGGGAACAAAGGCGCTGATCAGAATGATGTAAACCGGCAAGCGGGCCGAGCAACTCATCAGCGGGGCGATGAGAATCGTCGCCAAGCGGTCGCGGCGATTTTCGATGACTCGCGCGGCCATGATGCCGGGCACGGCACAAGCAAACGACGAGAGCAGGGGAATAAACGACCGGCCACTCAAGCCCACGCCGGCCATCAGGCGATCCATGAGATACGCTGCCCGGGCCATGTAGCCGCAATCTTCCAGCACCGCGATGAAAGCAAACAGAATAAGAATCTGCGGCAGGAAAATCACGACGGCCCCCACGCCGCCGATGATGCCATCCACAACGAGCGATTGAAGGGCCCCCTCGGGAATCATCCCAGCAGCTGTATCGGCCAGCCAACTCACTCCCGTGTCGACCCATCCCATCAACGGCTCGGCAAAGCGAAAAATCGACGAGAACAGCAGGGCCATGACGGCGAGCAGTACTAGCGATCCCCACACCTTGTGCGTGAGCACGGCGTCGATGCGGTCGCTCGCGGTGAGATGTCGACGATCGGGAACATGCACCACGCCGTCGAGTACTTTGCCGACCCAATCGTAACGGGCCATCGCTTCGACTGCGGGGACGGGTAATCCCACCGCGGCGAGCGATTCGCGCGCCGTGCGTAGGCTTGTGTGCTGAGCGGTTTGCTCGCTTGTCAGTAGTTGCTGCTCAAGATAACCGTTGCCATCCAAAATCAGCCGTTCGACCAGATAACGGGGCAGGGGAGTCTCGCGGCCGGCGTTGAGCTGTGTAGCCAAACGGTCCGCGTGTTCTTGAAACACAGCAGGGAACGGATTGAATGCAGGATGCTGATCCCGATCCGCCGCTGCGGCGATGGCCTGCTTGAGTTCCTCGAGCCCTTGGCCACGGCTAGCTTGAATGGGAACAACCGGCACGCCCAGCCGTTGGCTTAACCCCGCGACGTCGATTTCGATCCCCCGATCCGCCGCGACGTCGACCATGTTCAAAGCGACGACCGTGGGGAGACCGCACGAGAGGACCTGGCTCACCAGATAAAGATTTCGTTGCAGGTTCGACGCATCGATAATCGAAACCACGATGTCGGGCGATGATTCTCCCGAACGACGACCGAGCAATACGTCGACCGCCACCATCTCGTCGGGGGATCGCGGCGCGAGGCTGTAGGTGCCTGGCAGATCGATGACTTCAAACTGCTGTTCGCCGTGGCGAAAATGCCCGACCTTTTTTTCGACAGTGACGCCCGGATAATTGCCAACTCGTTGTTGTACGCCGGCCAGGGCATTGAAGAGCGTCGACTTGCCCGTGTTGGGATTGCCAATCAGAGCGACGCGAATCGTCGAGCGCAAGGTCGAGTTCGACATTCAGGGCGCTTCCACTTCGATCTGTTCGGCCTCGCTACGCCGCATGCAAAGTTTGTAACCGCGCAGCTCGTATTCGAGCGGATCACCCAGCGGGGCGGAACCAATGAAACGGATTTGAACGCCGGGTGTGAGGCCCATTTCCATGAGCCGCTGGGCGCTCTCGCCGTTTTGAGAAAGCTGGACGATTTTGGCTGACTGACCCACGCCAAGCTGAGCGAGCGAAGTCATGCCGAATGCCTCGCGGCAGGGAGCGGCATAACCATCACCTGCAACAACTCATCGCCACGGACGCAGAGTTTCGACCCGTCGATACGCAGGATGCACGTCGTCCCAGGACGAATCATTTCCAACCTGGTGCCTGCACGCAAACCAATCTCCGCGAGATGACGGACAAGATCGGCGGTGCCTAACACGGTTTGCACCTCGCCCAATTCACCAGCGCGTAGCATGGAGATCGGCAGCAAATCGGCGAAATTTTCGGCTGGTTGCATAAAAGCCCAAGACCGGAATGAGACTCTGCATCAATTAAGCTTTGATTTTATCGCAAAGTTTTATGTCAGACAACCAGGGGACTTTCACGCACTCAGCTTGGGGTCCTAGCCATCATGCTGGCCCCCGGAACGTCACGAAGTGCTGAAAACGGCCCGTGGCACGACAGCCTGATAATCGAAAAGACTCGTATTAATTGCATCGTCTTGGTGATCCAACAGACATCACTCTTATTAATGGCAGTTTCATGACAGAAGGCGAACGGGAGCAAGTCGGCATACTCTTTGCGTATTGTTCCGGCGTGGGTCACAAGTCTTTTGCAACGCTATCAATTTTTCAAGGAGCCATGCTATGAAACGCCTCCCATTACTCGCCCTGGCATTGTTTGCTTTCACGGGTTGTACGGACAACCCGATGAACGATGCCACGACCTCGACGACCCGTGACGATGCGGATCGTTATGAAGTCAGCAAACCTGTTGTCGAACATCCTGTTGTCGATCAAACGGCCGATCCGACGATGCCAGCTGATCCTGGCGTGACACAAGCCGTGCCCGAAGGGCCAGCACTTCCCACGGATGAGCCAGTAAGTGCGCCGGATTCTGATTTGGCTACGCCGGCAACTTCAGCACCGGCAATTGAAATTGATAGTGAGCCAGCTATCAATAACGACGCCGCTGAGAATGAGAATCAAGCGAGCGAAGATCTCTCAGCGAATATTCGCGATGAGATTGATGCCGCCGATTTGTCGACGCCTGCTGACGACGTGCAAGTCGAAGCTGCTGATGGCAAAGTGACTTTGAGCGGTACGGTTGATTCGCAAGAAGAAAAGGACCGCATCGGCGAGATCGCCAGCGATGCCGCCGGTGAAGACAACGTCGAGAACAATCTCGAAGTGAAAGCTGCGGAATAGTTTTTCGTAGCGAAAGCTGTTATTTAAACAACCAACTGCATCCGGTCTTAATCAGGATGTGGTTGGTTGTTTTTTTATTGCTCTTTCACGGCCGCCACTAATTGAATGAGCGCGTCCTTGCCGTCGCCGAACAGCATCAGACAATTGTCTTGGGCAAAGAGCGGATTGGGAATTCCCGCGAAACCGGGGCTCAGGCTCCGCTTCACAACCACCACGGTGCGAGCATCGCCCGCTCTAAGGATCGGCATGCCCGCGATGGGGCTCGTGGGATCCGTATCGGCCAGCGGGTTCACCACGTCGTTGGCACCGATCACAATCGCCACGTCGCACTGAGCAAACGTCGGATTGATCTCGTCCATTTCCTTGAGTTGTTCGTAAGGAACGTCGGCTTCGGCCAGGAGCACATTCATGTGGCCCGGCATGCGGCCCGCGACGGGATGAATCGCGTAGTCGACGACTGTGCCCTGCGCTTCGAGCAAGGAAGCCAGTTCACGAACCTGATGCTGAGCCTGAGCGACAGCCAGCCCGTAGCCGGGGACGATAATCACGCGCTGGACCCCATCGAGCATCATGGCCACTTCTTCGGCCGAGGTACTTTTGATTTTGCCGGAATAGACTTCGTCATCCGTGGGGCCGCCTGCCGACGGTTCAAATTTGCCGAACAGAACGCTGGTGAGCGAACGATTCATCGCCTTGCACATGATGTTCGTCAATATGATGCCTGACGCACCCACGAGGGCACCAGCGATGATCAACACATTGTTGTTGATCACAAACCCCGCGGCGGAGGCAGCCAGCCCTGAATAGCTGTTCAGAAGCGCAATGACGACCGGCATGTCGGCACCACCGATGGGAGTGACCAAAAACACGCCCAGTACCAGCGAGATAATACAGAGCAGCCAATATTCCCAGCCCGTGCCGTCGGTCATTTCCAAACTAAGCAAAACGGCCGCGGCAAACATCGCGGCATTGATGGCCAATTGACCGGGAAATGCAAACGGTTGGCGGAAACGCGGAAGTTCTTGCAGCTTGGCCGCGGCGACCATCGAACCTGTAAACGTGACCGAGCCAATCAGTCCCGTGAGTCCCGCGGCTAGGCCCGCTATACCCGCATTCGGCAAGCCCGCCGTGGGTATTTCAACAGCCGCGACAAGCACCGAAGCGATGCCGCCAAAGCCATTGAACAACGCCACGAGTTGTGGCATCTGTGTCATTTGCACGGCCGTGGCAAACCAAGTTCCGATGGCCGTGCCAATCGCGATGCCTGCGATCGCCAGGAACCAATTGGTTTCGGTGCTGATGAGCGTGACCATCACGGCAATGAACATACCGACGGCACCCAGCAAGTTGCCTTGAACCGCGGTCTTGGGGTGCGTCATGCCTTTGATGCCCAGAATAAAGAGCACCGAGGCGAGCAAATACCCCGCGTTGGCCCAGGGAGAATGAGAAACCAGCGCGGCCGCATTCTCGACAAGCTGCGTCGCTTGCTCAACAGGAGCAAGCGGCGGAGTTTCTTGGGCAAGCACGAAGCAGTGGGATAGCAGATCTGTCACGGTAGGAACCTTTGTGTGCGGCTATTTCTTTTTCTTAAACATTCCCAACATGCGGTGGGTCACGAGAAATCCGCCGATCACATTAGTCGTGGCAAAAATGATCGCAAGAAAACCAAACAACGAACCCCAAAATCCGTGGCCCGCAACGAGGGCCCCCACCAAGGTAATGCCACTGATCGCGTTCGAGCCGCTCATCAGGGGTGTGTGCAAAGTGGGAGGCACCTTGGCGATGATCTCGACGCCGATGAAGACGGCGAGGACAAAAATTGTCAGACCTGTAATGATATCCATGCGTTTCTTATCGAATGATTTCGTTGGGACTGTCGTTTTACTGATTGGCTAAATGATCGATCGGGGGCGAGCTGGGTGGCAGAACCAGCGGGCCAAGATTGAGCATGTCGCGTAAACGCTGATTTTGAACCTGACCATCTTTCGTGGCGAGCGTATCGCGAATCACTTCGTCTTTGAGATCAATTTCCAGCTCACCCTTTTTCGCAAGGAGCTGCAAAAACGTCACCAAGTTCTTAGCATACATCTGGCTGGCATGTTGCGGCACTTCCGAGGACAGATTCGTGGGGCCGAAGATGGTCACGCCATGGGCAACCACCGTTTGGTCGGCTTGAGTGAGCTCGCAATTGCCGCCCCGTTCGGCCGCCAAATCGACGATCACCGAGCCAGGTTTCATACGTTCCACGGCATTGGCGGTGATGAGTACGGGTGACGTTTTGCCAGGTATCGCGGCGGTTGAAATACAAACATCGCAATCGGCGATCACCTGGGCCAGTTGTTCTTGTTGAAGGCGAACCTGCTCTTCGGTGAGTTGTTTGGCGTAACCGCCCTGATCTTCTGTTTGCGATGTATCGAGCCGGAGTTCAACAAACTTGGCACCGAGGCTTTCGATTTGTTCTTTCACGGCGGGTCGCACGTCGTAGGCCTGAACAATGGCCCCCAAGCGGCGTGAGGTGGCGATGGCTTGAAGTCCTGCAACGCCGGCACCGAGCACCAACACTTTGGCGGCCTTGAGCGTGCCCGCCGCGGTCATGAGCATCGGAAACATTTTGGGCAAGGAATCGGCGGCACGCAGCACGGCTTTGTAGCCCGCGATCGTGGCCATCGAGGAAAGCACGTCCATGCTTTGCGCGCGGGTAATACGGGGGATCAATTCCATCGCGAAGAGAATCACGTCGTGATCGGCAAGTTCCTTCACGGCTTGAGGATTGCCCAAGGGATCGCACGTACCGATGACAATCAAACCTTTGCGCAGTAACCCAAGATCGTTGCGGCCCGCCTCGGGATTTGTACCCAGCGTGCGTACCTGCAAGACAACATCGGCTTGAGCAAAGGCCTGCGCGCGATCGCCGACGATCTCCGCGCCTTTGTTTTGATAGTCAGCATCCGTGAAGCCAGCGGCCAGACCGGCCCCCGCTTCCACGAGGACTTGCGCACCGATTTTGGTCAGCGCGGGGATCAGATCGGGAACGAGCGCCACACGGCGTTCCCCCGGAAAGGTTTCACGAACAACGGCAACTTTCATGTCAGCCTAGCAGCAAATACACGTAGCAGAATCATTGGGAAAAGCACCCGCCGACAGGAAGGCTGACGGCACAACCGGCACTGAGACTGGGCCGATTGTGGCACAATTCTCCCCAGGTTCAATAGTAGCACACGGACCGGATGCCAGATTTTCCGGGGAAATTCGCGATTTTTACGAAGTTAAGAGAGTTCGCTGAGCAAACCGGCTTTGGCAGTTTTTGCGATCAGGATCGTCGCCGGGTGAGTAAGTTTGCGCTCGGTGGTCGCTACGAAGTAGCGTATCCGAACGTCAGGCAAACTCCCGACGACTTCCACGCCATGCTGCTTGGTGAGTTGCGGCAGGACCGCCGTGGGGACGGGGAACAACCCGCTGCCACCGCCGCCGAACTCTTTCATCAATGCGCTGTCGTCGAATTCGGCCACGATGTAAGGATTGAACTGCTGCTCGTCGAACCAGCGATCCAGCACACGGCGCATATCCGTGAGCGCGGTCGGTAACAGGATCGGACAACCATCCAAGGAGGCCGGAAAGTTGACTCGATACTTTTCAGCGAGCTCCGCCGTCGCGCAGAAAGTCACATCGCTCTCACCGAGCGGATGATTGTAAGTCCGCACGCCCAGGGTGGGTGGGATCGATGTATCTGTGAGGATCGCATCAAACTTATGTCGCGTGAGCCCGGTCACCAAATCGCTGAGTTCCCCTTCGTGACAGATTAATTGAATCTGCTGAGGCATCTCCAATACGGGCGCTAGCAAGCGGTGTGTGATCAGCTTGGGGAGAGACGTCGGAATGCCAACATGCAACCGGCCGGAGCGCTTGCCGGGTAGACCACGAAGGGTTCCGAGCAATTCGCGGCCAATCGAAAACATTTCGTCGGCGTAATCGAAAACTGTACGGCCTACGTTGGTCAGCACCAAATTGCGGCCCGAACGGTCGAACAAGCGGTGGCCCAGCGCGCGTTCGAGCTTGCGGATCTGCATGCTGATCGTGGGCTGGCTGATTTGCAGGCGTTCGCAGGCGCTGGCGATACTGCCGTCGCGCGCTACGGCCCAGAAGTACAGCAGGTGCGAGAAATTCAGTTGCTGCAGGTTCTCAAACAGTTGTGGCTTCACACCGACGTTCTGCTCGGGAACGCTCGCGTGGTTTACCACTTTGTGAGAATTGAGTTCGTGCATGAGAGTCTGGCGATAGGTCGTAAATACTGGCGAAACCTAAGAGGGATGCGGACATCCGCAGTAAAACCGTTGTTTTCCCAGCGAATAAACGCAATCTGACATATCGCTACTACTGCTGGTAAGTGCAAATGGTTCGCTTCCAGCAGATGTTGACGGGAAATTGCATAAATCAATACGATCCATCGATAAATTCTAACTATTAGAAATTATTGATGATTCCAGTGCTGGCAATCGAAGCAACTTCGCTCGAACAAATCCGTAGAATTCATTACACTCCCGCCCCCCATGAGCGATCATGCCGGATTTTTTCCGGTTTTCGCAAGGATCGAGCCTATGTTGAACAGCGTTTTGTTGTACTTGGAAGAAGAACAACAGGCTCAATCCGTGATCCATTGGGGAGTTAAGCTGGCGAAACAAGTCAAAGCTCGGGTCCGGGGTCTGACGCTCGTCGACACCCGTGCCAGCGACGATGCCCACCTCAGCGAATCGGCCGCCTACGCTTCGCTTGTCAACTCGCATCAACTGCTGGCCGAACATCAAAAAAATCAGTTGCGCAGCGATCTTTCCCAGGCCTGTCTGAAAGCCAAGCTCGATTTCGACGTTCGCAGCATTGCCGGCAATCCGTTGAACTTGTTGCCACAAGAAGCGCGGTTTCACGACCTCGTAGTGACGGCTGGCTTTGTGGGTGGCGATTCCGCGGGGCTCACGTCGGCGGACTTGATGGACCTCGTGACCCGCGGCGTCAATCCGCTCTTGGTCTTGCACCCCGAGCAACGTGCGATCGAGCGGGTGCTGTTGGTGTATGACGGCAGCGAGGCCATGGGCCGTGCTATTCGCTCGTATCTAAGTCTGGGAATCATGGAGAAAGCCCAACATCGGTTGTTGGCCATTGGGGAGAACGATCAAGCCGCGCGGAGTGCACTGCGTGAGATGTCGGACTATTGTCTGGTTCGCCGCCCGCATTTGGAAACAGGTTTTGTGGTGGGCAAAGTTCGCCATGTGCTTTTGCCGTACATCAAGAAATGGCAAGCGGATTTGGCCGTTATCGGCATGAGTCGCGGAAATCGTTTGTATCGTCGTTTGTTCGGTGATAGCACGGTCAACATCTTGCAGCAGACGTCCTGCGCACTGTTTGCAATCGCATAATCGGAAGAAAGAAATTAGGTCATGGAACACAGGAATTTTTGGCACGAAATCTTTCTCACCAATACCTCGGTGACGCCGGGGATCAAGTGGCGCATCGCGGTTTTCGGAATTCTCGCGACAATCGTTTGGCTTGTAGGAGTTAACACTCGCTTGATCCCATCGTCTGATGTGGCTCCTTACGAATTGATTGGTGCGGCATTGGCCGTGCTGCTCATGTTACGCACCAACACCGGCTACGACCGCTGGTACGAAGGCCGCAAATTGTGGGGTGGCATCGTCAATCAATCTCGCAATCTTGCTCAAGTAGGCTTGGCCTACGGACCGGACGATTTGCGGTGGCGCGATCAGTTTGTCCGCTGGAGCGCGGCCTTTTCCCATGCCTGCCGACACAGTCTACGGGCGCAAAATAACATCGACGACATGCGACTGTTGTTGGGCGAAGCCGATTTGCAAAAGCTCGCCGCGGCTCAACATAAGCCGCTCTATGTGACGCAGCGACTTGCCGAGCTCCTGCGTGAAGCTTTGGATAACCACCAAATGGATCGCTTCGCGTTCAAGGAAGCCGAAGAGCAACGGACCATGCTCATCGATCACGTCGGGGCGTGCGAACGGATTTTGAAAACGCCGCTGGCCAAGGCGTTGTCGGTCAAGATTCGGCGGTTCTTGTTCCTGTATTTGATCGCCCTCCCGTTTGGCATCTTTGACCGCGTTGACTTCTTGACGCCGATCATCGTGATGCTTGTGGCCTATCCGTTGTTGGCGCTCGACCAGATTAGCGTGGAGCTACAGAATCCGTTTTCGCTCAGCCGTGTGAGCCATCTACCGCTCGACGACATTTGCCGAACGATTCAAAGTAACCTGCTGG
The DNA here is from genome assembly GCF_041737835.1 of Bythopirellula sp. NCBI lineage: Bacteria > Pseudomonadati > Planctomycetota > Planctomycetia > Pirellulales > Lacipirellulaceae > Bythopirellula > Bythopirellula sp. The sequence continues at coordinate 255,707 of NZ_JBGSQY010000031.1, forward strand.
CGTTGTTGGATGAAGAAACCAACAAAGATCTGACGGAAACCGTTTCACCTCGCGCCAAGATCGCCGTCTAAATTGGGCTTCTGCTTCTACTAGCCGCAGGCGGAAGCCCACGGTTTATGAACTCTAGTTCGACGCCGTGACGGCAACCGGAAACGAATAAAAATCAATCACCACCGCTTCGAGCGTGGGATCAAGCTCCGGCAACGTTTCCTGGGGCTTTGGCAAGATTTTGCCGACGATGCCAATCTCATCACCCACGGCGTGATTGGCATTGCCGATCAGAACGGGAACGGCCGGAACAGCGGTGGCGCTACCCAGCGTGACAAACGCCAAAGGTCCGGCGGCGGTCTCTTCAATCCGCTCGACCTTGCCGGTGAAGATCATGCCGGGATTTGGTCGGTCGGCATACTGCCACCAACGCAGCGCGATCTGAGGAAGATCACGTTGCACCACGGGATCAGCCAGCAGACTGGCAAAGAGCCGCTTAGCCGAGAGGGCTTTAGTCATTTCATCTGGCGAGAGGCCGGGCTGATTCATGTAGGAACTCTTCTCGGCAAGCCGCGCGAGCGACATGTAGGCTTGGCCTTTGCTGGAGACGGATTCGCGGGTCGAGAGATCGCCCTCGCCGAGTTGGTTGGCGACTTCCTGGGCAGTGGCGAAGAGTTCACTGAACTCCTGTGGGTTCACCAACTCGAGCGAAGGCCCACGATAGGCCGGCACTTCCGCTGAGGCGGGGGCAACGGCCGCATCTTCGCGGACAAGCGGCTCTGCTGCGGGAAGTTCGGTTTCTGTTTCGTTTGTTTCCGCGAGGAGTTCTTCTGCGGGCGGCGTTTCTTCCGTGACCGACGGCAAAGGTTGCTCCGCGATTTGCTCTTCACCTGGAATGAAGTCAGGCTCTTCAAACGACGCCGGCAACATGAACGCAGGCATGTATTGAGCGACGTGCAGCATGTCGCCTGCAGGTCCGCGCAGCCACAGCAGGGCATACAAACCCAAGGGTATGCCAACCACACCGAGGCTCGCGCTGGCCAACGTGCGAACTAAACTTCGCTTCCGTTTGGTGCGCGGCTTGGAACTGGTTTGGACATCGAAAGGGAGCTCTCGTTCGCTTTTGATATTAGCGGCGATTTGTTCGATCGTGGGCGCGTATTCCGGTTCTTCGACGCCAGCTACTTCAGGCTCGTAAGACTCGTCCGGCGCATAAGCGTCGGCGGGCGACCAAGCCACTGGTTCGGGCGTTGGTTTCCGCGACTCTGTCTTGGGAAATAAATCTTCGTCGGCAACTTCGTACTCTTCGGGCTCGGCGAGCGAATCGGATTTCGTTGGTCCAAGTCGTGCACTACCAAAGTCGAAGCTGGGTCGTTTGGGTTCCGAGGTCTCTGGTTCGTCATCAACGTTATCGGCAATCGCACGCTTCAAACGCGCTTCCCAATCCGAGAGCGTGGCACTCGCGGTCAGCGGTTCCGAGGACGGTGTTTCCATCGACGGCATTTCAATGGAATCGGGAGCATCGTCCAGCGATTCGCGCGCGAACATGGCCGGCGAGTATTCGTCATCTGCAATGTCGGCCGTGGTGGTTTCAGGTTCGGTTTCGCGTGGCGGGAGGATTTCCGCTTCGGGGATAGAAAACTGCACCGTCTCCATCAGCAGGAATTCATCCTGGCAGCGCGGACAACGTGCGCGATCACTGAGCGTGGCTTGCTCGGGCAAGGCCAGTTGAGTGGTGCAACTCGGGCAGGTAGCGAGTTTTGCCATCGGATACATTCTCGGCGAAATTAAAAGGCGACGCGTCTACCTCGATTTTACCGCACCGAGTTGCTCGCAACACCATCGATTCCTGGCGACATGGTCTATCAAACCGTCTGAATCGAACGGGTCGCCACAAGCCGGGGGGATTGTAGCGATTGCGTGGTCAAGCGGATTGCTAGCTCAGCAGTACTTGCAGAATCCCTCGGCAAAAATCGGGCAGATCATCCGGCTTGCGGCTCGAGACAAAATTCCGATCAACGACCACCGAAGCATCTTCCCAAATCGCGCCGGCGTTGACCAAATCATCCTTGATGCCGGGCGAACCGGTCACGCGCACGCCGCGATACACATCGGCTGAAATCGGAATCCACCCGCCGTGGCAGACCGCGGCGATCAGTTTTTGCGCGGCGTTGAATTCACGAACGATGGCCAGCACGTCGGGATCGCGGCGGAGCTTGTCGGGCATAAATCCGCCGGGGACGATCAGCCCATCGAACTTGCTGGCGTCGACGTCGCTGATCGCAACATCCGATTTGCAGGGGTAGCCATTCTTGCCGGCATACGTCACACCCGCTTCAGGCCCCGCGAGCACGACTTCAGCGCCTGCTTCGATCATCCGCAGCTTGGGATACCAAACTTCGAGGTCTTCGTAGATATCGCCGACGAACATCAAAATACGTTTGCCAGTGAGGGGAGTTTCCATGCTTTGATCCTTTTTCGTTTTATGGCTTCCCGATGAAGCGCAGCATTAAATTTGGCAGCTCGGCGTGGAACTGAATGGGCTTGAGCGTTGCCGGGTGTATAAAACCTAGGGAAGTCGCGTGCAATGCGAGCCGGCTTTTGGGCCAACGCTCGTGCCGGGCGAGCTTGCGATTGTAGCGCGGATCGCCCAGCACGGGATATCCATGATCGGCAAAGTGAACGCGGATTTGATTGCGACGGCCCGTCTCGAGTCGCACTTCCACCAAAGTCGTATCGGCCAATTGACGCTGAACTTCATAGTGCGTGATCGCGAGTTCTCCTTTTCCCTCCTCGCGTGTGGAATATTGATCGAGATTGTCGCCCGTCACCAGATACGAGCGAAATGTTCCTTTCACAGGTTTTAAGTGCCCCGCCACGATCGCGAGGTAGACACGCTCGGGCTTACGGTCTTTGAATTGCTCTTGGAGGGCAAACAAAATTTTCGGCGTCTTGGCAAACACCAACAGCCCACTCACCCCGCGGTCGAGGCGGTGAACGACAAACGCCTTGCGCTTGTGGCCGGTACTCCTGAGGTAATGCGTGACGCGGTTCTCCAGCGTGTTGAATTCCCCATGATCGGTCGCCACGGTCAGCACATTGGCACTCTTGTTGACGACAAGCAGGTGCTCATCTTCGTACACAATTTGAAACGTGCGGTCGGTCCACTTCTTTTTCTTTTCAGGATAACCTTGTTGCGGATCGTACCGGACTTCAACGCGATCACCGGGGCGGATCAGCTTGCCGTTTTCCGAGCAAGGCATGCCGTTGAGAGTGACGCAGTCGTGGTCGAACAGCCCCCGCATCTTGCTGTGCGAAAGCTTGGTGAGTTGCTGCACCACGGCGCCAACACGACCAGCTTGGTCTTCGGCGACAGTGGCGGTGAGAGTGGTAATGGGCATGAAGATTATTTTCTGTGAATGAATAACGTTCTAGGCTACTAATTACAGCCCATAAATCTCACCATACTTGGCCGTGAGCTGTTCCATCAGCGGGCCGTGGGAGAGGGGTTTGCCGGTGATTCGCTCGGCGAGTTGGGCCGGTGTGTAACGGCGGGCGTGAGTATGTATGTTCGCACGTAGCCATTCACTCAAATTCCCGAATTCTCCTTGGCGGAATTGGGCATCGAGATCGCCCAGGTCTTGTGTGGCTTGGGCGAAGAACTGGGCCGCGTAGAGATTTCCTAGTGCATACGTGGGGAAGTAGCCAAACAACCCCGCGCTCCAGTGAACGTCTTGCAAAACGCCGTCGGCATTGGTGGGTGAAACCACGCCCAAGTACTTGCGATATTTTTCCTGCCACGCTGCGGGCAAATCGGCGACGAGCAGATCCCCCTCTAGCAACGATTTCTCCAATTCAAAGCGAATCAGAATGTGCAGGTTATAGGTGACCTCGTCGGCTTCCACGCGAATCAGCGAAGGTCGCGAGTCGTTGATCGCCGCATAGAAATCGCCAACCGCCACGTTGGCAAGTGCCTCGGGGAAGACTTGTTGAGCTTGTGGGAAGAAAAACTCCCAGAACGCGCGGCTGCGACCGACTTGATTCTCCCACATGCGGGATTGCGATTCGTGAATGCCCAGCGACACATACTCCCCCGTGGGAAGTCCATAGAATTCTCGCGGCAAGCCTTGGTCGTAAATCCCGTGGCCTGCTTCATGAAGAATACTGAAGAAGCCATCGGAGAACGCGTGTTCATCGTAGCGCGTGGTGAGTCGCACGTCGCCGGGGCCCAATCCTGCGCAGAACGGGTGATCGGTCACGTCGAGCCGCCCCGCTTGGAAATCAAAACCAATCTTCGCGGCCGCTTGTTTGCCAAACAGTTCTTGAGCCCCCGCAGGATAGGTTCGCGCGAGAATGCTGGTGTCGGGTCGGAACTTACTTTCACTGATCGCTTGCACCAAAGGAACGAGAGCATCGCGTAACTCAGCCAACACGCGGGCGACGTTGGCCGTCGATTCGCCCGGTTCGTAGTCATCGAGCAAAGGATCGTAGGGCGTAGTCGTGTAGCCCAAGGCCGCGGCTTCCTGTTGTTTCAGCCCGATCATTTTTTCAAGAATCGGTTGGAACGCGGCGAAGTCGTTCGCCTTGCGTGCGGTGGCCCAAACTTGTTGGCCTTGGACGGCAGTGCGTGTCAATTCTTCGACAAGTGTTTGCGGCAAGCGTGTCTTCTTGTCGTAATCGTGTTGCAGATGCTTGATAACCGCTCCGGTGTCGCTGGTGGCGTCCTTGGCAAGTGGGCTGTCGGCGAGTTCGGCGAGCCATTCGCCCATGACGCTTGCAGTTTGCTTTTGATGCACGAGCCCCGCCACGTAAGCGGCCTGATTGGCGCGGTACTCGCCGCCAGCCGGGGGCATTTTGGTCCGCTCGTCCCATTCCAACAGCTCTTGGATGCTGGCCAGATAGGTGGCTTCGCGAACGTGATGGCAAAGCTGCGAGTAGATGTCTTCGGGAGTCGGCATGGATATTCCTTCGCAGTGGTCGACGCAAGTCCCCGGCTGCAATTCTTGACCGTCGGCTGCCTTCTGCGGCTAGCAGTTGGTTTCGTCTGAATAGTACAATGATTCACGCTATTGAACCTTAATCTCACCGTGAGTCGCAAGGTCTGAGTTCGATTGGAAGCAATATGCTCGATGTTTTAGTGGTTGCGCCGCATCCCGATGATGCGGAACTTGGCATGGGCGGGGCCATTTTGAAGTTCGTGGCCGAAGGCCTGTGCGTGGGAATTCTGGATCTCACCAGCGGCGAACCGACGCCGCACGGCTCGCTGGAGATTCGCGCCCGAGAAACTGCCGCCGCCACGAGAATTTTGGGAATCGAATGGCGCGAGAATTTGGGGCTGCCGAATCGCAGCTTGGAAGCCACTCTTGAGAATCGCGCCAAGCTCGCGGGAGTCTTTCGCCGCGAGCGGCCCAAATGGTTGTTCGCGCCGTATTGGGTCGATGCGCATCCCGATCACGTGGCTGCGACCGAGTTGGTCGATGGGGCTCGATTTTGGTCGAAGCTTACGAAGACGGATCTCCCCGGCGAGCCGTTTCACCCGCAGCGGATTTACAACTACTACTGCGTGCATTTGAAGCAGGCGTTGCAACCAGCATTCGTGCTCGACATCAGCGAGCAGTGGGAAGCCAAGTTCGCGGCGATCCAATGCTTTGAAAGCCAGTTCATCACCGGTCGCGTGACCGAACCGCCGACGTTTATGGATGGCCTGCGCGACGAGGCGGCCTACTGGGGCAAGACGATTGGCTGCCGCTACGGCGAACCATTCACCTGCCGCGAACCGCTGGGGATGAAAACGATGGCGGGGTTGGTTTAGATCAATGACGCTAATCTTGGGCAGAGAGGCAAGATGTGCTAGAATTAAGGTATGGAAGCTACTCGCGATATTTTGATTCGTAAGTCCACGCTCGCCCAACAAGGCAGCGAAGATGACTTGAGTCGCTTAAGCCCCGAAGAACGCATGGAAATGGTGTGGCCCTTAACAATTAGTGCCTGGGCTATGAAAGGCGAGGACATTGCTTCCCAAAGACTACAACGACATGTTGAATGCGTTGAACGACGCAGGCGTTGAGTATCTGATCGTAGGAGCTTTCGCGCTAGCCGCACATGGAAACGTGCGAGCCACGACAGGCCCAATCTGAGCCAAGTTGGAGCATATGACATCCCTTCCTCCCGCTGAAGAACCTGCGAAGACGACGCTCACGCCCTATGAGCGCGCGAGCGAGTTTCTGCTGGGACGCATCAATTACGAGCGAATCACCGAGTTGCCCTATGGCAAGCGGCATATGAAGCTCGACCGGATGCGGGAGCTTCTCACGCGGCTCGGAAATCCTGATGCGGGACTGCCGATTGTTCACGTCGCGGGCACCAAAGGGAAAGGCTCGACCTCGGCCCTGGTGGCGGGCGTTCTCCAAGAAGCTGGCTACGAAACGGGCTTGTTTACTTCACCGCATTTGGAACGCATCGAAGAACGCTTTGTCGTGAACGGCGTCCCCTGCCCCAGCGACGATCTTGTCGCGCTCGTGGAACAACTGCGACCCGTGGTCGAGCAAATGGATCGCGAAGCCGACGGCTCATTGGGCCTGACATATTTTGAACTCACGACCGCGATCGCGCTCATGCACTTTGCCCAACGCAAAGTGGACATTGCCGTGCTGGAAGTCGGTCTAGGTGGTCGGCTCGATTCGACAAATGTCTGCCAGCCGGCGATCACCGTCATCACGAGCATCAGCCTCGATCACACGAAACAATTGGGCTCGACGGTCGAAGAAATCGCCGCCGAAAAAGCAGGAATTATTAAACCCGGCGTCCCCATACTCTGCGGACCGCTGGAAACGGGGCCACGCAACGTGATTGCCGAGATCGCGCGTCAGCACGGCTCACGCATGATCGAAGCGGGCCACGATTTTCAGCATGTCTATCATCCTCCTGTCGAATTTGAAAAGCGTAACAAGCTGGGTCGGCTCGATTTCACCGGCGATTTGGGCAGCGAAGATGCCACGCTCTCCGGCATTCCGCTCAAGATGTTGGGCGAACATCAAGCCGAGAACGCGGCGCTGGCGATTGCGATTGTCGCGCGATTACGCAAACAAGGTTGGTCGATTTCCAGCGAGGCGATCCGCGAAACTTTTGCCAAACTTGTGTTGCCGGGGCGAATTGAACTCGTCCGCCGACATCCCGCGGTGTTGCTCGACGTGGCGCACAATGTCGCGGCCGTGGAGGCTTTGGTCGAGGTCATCACAACCTGCTTTTCCTGCGAGCAGCGCATCCTTGTCTTGGCAGCCACTAAGGATAAGGACGTTCGTGGCATCGTGCGCGTGTTGGTGCCGCATTTTCAAAAGGTGATTGTGACCCAATATCACAACAATCCGCGGGCCGTCGAAACCGACAAGTTGGGCGAAGTCGTTCGCGAAGAGTTGGCCAAGCTCACGAGCACTGAGACAGTGGTGTACGAGCGATTGCTCCCGGCGGAGGCTTGGCAATTAGCCCAGGAATTAGCGGAGCCGGATCAGCTCGTGTGCGTCACCGGCTCGTTCTTTATTGTTGCGGAGTTACGCCCCGAGCTATTAGCAGGCGTTTAAGCCGTCGACTGCGCCGCGTTTTCACACGGCGCGTGATCATAACGGCCAGGCAGCATCCCAGGTAAGTTAACATCACAAATTCTTTCGCGATTGTCTTTTCGTATTGTCTGCGGGGGGGAACCGGCGAGCGGGGGATGTTAATCCCCTGCAATGTGATTACTGAGGCCAAGTCCAGCGCGGTTCCTCGTGCCATTCCCATTCACTCTCTGTGAAGGGCGTGGGAGGATCCAAATCGGCGACCGGACTTTGGTTTGTCCGCCAGGCCAACTTGGCTTGCCGACGTTCGCAGCGAACTTCGTCTTGCAAGTTAGCAACCAATCGGGCAATCGTTGGGTCTGACCATGGCAAGCGATTGCTGGGGCGTTCTTCGGTCAGTGTGGTGCCGTTTAATAAAGTATCCATAAGGTCGTTGGCGGGAACACGAATTACCGTGCAAACCACTTGCCGAGTCTTCCTTGGTGCGACCATGTTTCTCTTCCTCTGCGTCTGTGAGCGAATCGTCCGCTCGTCTGTTCCATAAGATGATTTGAAAAGAAGCGCTGTGTTGCCCAAGCCTAAAATCCCTTAGCGTTGGAGCCGAACACGTTTCGCCCGGCGGACTCGCTTGCTCCGCAAACTCATCCAACCTTCATGGCATTAGTATTATGCAGACCGCGTGCCAAACTCACGTTCCAGCCCGCTGGCACGGCAAACAGGCCGAGAAATGCGATTTTCTCCGTGTTTATAAGGCGCTAGCATGCCAGAAAATTCCATTGGCCCGAGGAAGAAATTGCAAAACACCTTGCAAGCAGCCATAAGCTGTAGGGTCTAGCGAAAGCTTGTGGGATAACGGTGATTTCATGCCCGCTGCCGGCAGAGAAGTAGTGGCGGCTTGTTTCTTCGCGGAAGTGATTTACGAGCGAGCAGGGCAGCACTGACATTTCGTCCTGAACACGAGTTGCATGCTTGAAGATTTGCCAGGGCAAGCAAGGGTTCATCAGTGTGTTTTCTTATTCGTGCTTTTCTAGAACGCGCTGAACTAGAATCCAGCGGCGATAGCGACACGAAGTATCGCATTGACACGAGTACGGGAGAGCAGCTAGTCAGTCGATAAGAGAATCAGTTGAGCCGCTTCTTGCAACGGATTAGAACCGTCGGGCATACGGTCGGCAGCGACTTGCCAAAAGAACACGCCACGAAGGCCGCGCTTGTTGGCCCAGTCGGTTTTGAGTTTGATAGATTCAGCGTCGTCATAGCCGATAATTTCTGACTTATCGGGGGCCACGAGCCAAGGCGTTTTGGTTTCGTCATCCCAGATACGCTGCCAACCTTTCGTCTGGATTAGTTCGTCAATCTCTTTGTAATTGGCGGATTCGCGTGAAGGTTTCTTGGCTTGAGTCGTGTCGGCATAGGGTTCAGAAACGGCAAAGGCACGGCCGTAAAGCGGTAGGCCCAGGGCAATGCGATCGGCGGGAATGCCACGCTCAAGTAGAAACTCGATGGACTTTTCCGTCGAGAGTCCTTCGCCAGACGGTGCCTTACTGGAAGCGTACAGCGGCGAATGATGGCCGGCGAATTTGGCCCAACTGCCGCAGTAGTCGTAGGTCATGACGTTGATCCAATCCATGGTCTCTAGCAGAAAATCCTTCTTGAGCCATTCGAGGGTCGTCGGATGAGCCGCGGCGGCCATGGTGAGCAGCATCGGGCGATTCTTTTTCTTTCCCAATTGATCGAGCTGTTCGCGAAAGCGTCGCGAGAGTCTTTCAAAACCGACAATCTCGATGTTGGTGTCGGGGTATTCCCAGTCGAGATCGATCCCGTCGTAGTCATACTTATCAATGAGGTGCATGACTGACTTGACGTAGAGATCCTCGGCGGTGGGATCGAGCGACATCGCGGCGAATTGCTCGTCCCAGCCCCAACCTCCCAGAGACAGCAGGATTTTAACGCCTGCTGCATGAGCTTCACGTGCCAGCTGCTCGCTGGGGACATTGTCTTGAGGAATCAAAGTCCCATCTTTGTCGGCCACCACAAAGGCATGACACAGATGCGTATAGAGATCGTAATTGATATCGACCGGTAGCCCTGCGACATAGCCGACGAAGACTTTGGGATCATTCTTGGGTGGGGTAGCCGCTAACAGTGAAACCTGTGTGAGAATCACGGCGGAGAGAATCGCGAATACCTGGGCGATCCGAACGATCATATTGCTATTCCAAATGAGTTGTTGGTTAGTCGGTGCTAATTCGGTCAAAGAATTTGAACAGAAGTCCCGCTGCAATGGCAGCGATTACGCCCAGAATCCCGGCCTGAATCCAATTGCCATAGACGGCACCACCTATGCTGAACAGGGAACAGTAAATGGCTAGGCATCCCAAGGACACGCACACGAGTTGCAGTGGCATCTGCCACGCCTTCCCGTGGACAGCTTCATCAACGAGATCACCTTCGCTCCGTGCTCGCGCAACAACCTTCGCCCAACCGGGCCCGCCGGGATAGCATTTGCGATAAAACTTGCGAAGAGTGGCTTGATCTTCTGGAGGCGTAATCAAGGTGCCGACAAGCCAAGCTATCGTGGTCGCGATCACACAAATGAGCAATTTCATTGTGAACCCATCGATAGGGCCTCGCGCCACTGCGGAATCATCAACCAGGAGGACCAGCACAAAGGCCAGCGAGGCCGAAACAGCCATCGCAAAGATTTCGGACCAAGCATTAATCCTCCACCAGAACCATCGCAGCAGATAAATCGCTCCGGAGCCCGCCCCAGATAATAGCAGGATATTGAACGCTTGCGTGGCACTCGTCAAATAGAGTGAGAGAAGCCCAGCCAATATCATCAGAGCTACAGTGCAGATGCGCCCCATCAGCACCAATTCTTTTTGCGAAGCATCGGGTTTGATAAAACGCCAATAAAAATCGTTAACGATATACGACGAACCCCAATTCAAATGCGTTCCAATCGTCGACATGTAAGCGGCGAAAATCGCCGCCAGGATCATGCCAAGGACGCCGGGTCCCAAACGCGACACCATGGCGGGATACGCAAGGTCATGGGCAATGATCGAGTCGTCGACATGGGGAAATGCCGCTTTGATGTCAGCGAGTTCAGGAAAGCAAACCACGGAGGCCAACGCCACGAAAATCCAAGGCCATGGGCGCAATGCATAATGGGCAAAATTAAAGAACAATGTAGCGCCGATGGCATTCTTCTCGTCTTTGGCGGCCAGCATTCTTTGAGCGATGTAGCCACCGCCACCAGGCTCAGATCCAGGATACCAGACGGCCCACCACTGCACGGCGAGGGGAATAAGCAGCAGCGGTACATATTGATTCGCGTCTGAAAAATCGGGAAAGATACTTGTCTTCGCCGCGACTTCTTTCGTGTTCAGCAGGTCCGCCATCGAGTAGGAGTCTATAAATCCGGCAACTTGACTGGCATCTATCGAGCCAGCATTTAAGGCATTTTCAGCGGCGGTCTGCGCGGCAATATCCAATGAGTAAAAAGCTGCAACGACGACGCCGACCATGGCGAACGTGTACTGAAAAAAATCAGCCCAAATGCAACCCTTCAGTCCACCCAGCGTCGCGTATATCACAACGCCAATCGAACCGTAGACAACGCATTCCCACTTCGAAGCACCAAACATCAAGGATCCGTATTTAATAATGGCTAAAGTTACGGAGGCCATGATCAACACGTTGAAAAACACACCGAGGTAGATCGATCGAAATCCCCGCAGGAACGAGGCCGGCTTTCCGCCGTATCGCAATTCATAAAACTCTAGGTCAGTCAGCACCTCGCTGCGGCGCCAGAGTTTGGCATAGATGAAGACTGTGACCATGCCCGTGATCAAGAAAGCCCACCAAGCCCAGTTCTTGGAGACACCTCCCTCACGGACCATTCCCGTCACAAGATTAGGCGTGTCTGCTCCAAAGGTGGTGGCCACCATCGACGTGCCCAGCAGCCACCACGGCATACTACGACCACCCAAGAAGAATTCGGAACTACTCTCCCCCGCTGTTTTTGAGGCCCAGGCACCAATCGAAATAACAGCGACAAAAAAGGCCGCAATGATGGCCCAGTCGATGCCGGCAAGATGAACGGCAAAAAGACTCGGTGCGTTTGTTACCAAAGAATTCAGCAAGAGACGTTCCCTTCTCGCATAAGCTTAGTCACAGAAACCGACTGGTATTCCCAAGTCACATCAAGCCAACTTGCGTACGAACATAGAAAAACTCAGCACACAAAAGACAAGGATGCTCGATGTAGGCTCTGGGACTGCTAGGGTCTCAATGAATGGTGAACTCGGAGCGTTATGATTGCGTTGCCAGATCAAAAAGTCCCGGCCATCGCTGTCCCCATCACCATCGGCATCGCTTTCGTCATTGATGCCGTAGTCGTCCTGCCATTGCAGGAGATCGTCAGAGTCGACGTTGCCGTCGCCGTTAAAATCTCCCGGGACTGGTGCAAGACTAGCAAGCTTGTCGGCAGCGATCCGTAGCATCGAGTTTGGGTTACTCGCTGGTAGATCCTGTGCGATTTCCCAAATAATTATGTGCTGCAAACCCTCGTCATGGGCAAACTGCACGCGATCCTCGATGTCATCTTGGTCGGGAACCCAAATCGTTTGGCCATTGAGCGAATAGTAACCATTGCCCAGCGGAGTTCCGATTGTTGCGAGATCAGCGTAGGTAAAGGCCGCACCGTTAACGATGTTCTTCCCATAGAACGGCAAGCCGATCCCCAACTTGTCGGGAGCCACATTGTTGCCCCAAGTGGCGTTTGTCCAAACGTAGGGACGCTGCGTATTTGCACTAACGGGATTAGTCCAGGCATTCGTGGCATCGACAATATATTCGTGCAGTGAATGCTCGCCTTGGTTAGGATTGGCTGGATCGTTGCCCCACCAGTCGAGGTCATAGGTCATTAGCGAAATGCCATCGATCGCATTTGCGCCAGTCAGCACATTGTTATTGATCATCACCGTGGGATCGACCGTCGCATAAACACGATTCTCCGCACCGACTGTTTCCTTGATCTTCTTGAGCATCGCGGGATAAGTGGTTGTCCGCTCGACGCCTGCATCGGGATGCTCCCAGTCGATGTCGACCGACGTGGCGCCAGTTTCTGTCAGCAGGGCCGCGATATTATTTGCTAGTGTTGTCTGCAAGGTCGTACTGGCCGCTACGCTACTGAAAACAGAATCGACTCCCGCACCGCCGAGTGTAATGTTGAGTCGTGGCCGTTGATCGATTGGCAAAGCCGCGATCAAGTTCTTGATCGTGGTGATATGGGCCTTGTCGGTATTGATATTGCCATTCTGCGAGGTAATAGCTCCTGATGAGTTGACACTCAGGCCGAAATATCGAACTTCGTCCAACAACTCGAGTTGGCCAGGCAGTGTGTTGTTAACATAGGAACCGTTCATGCGGTAGTACGGCACATAGCCGACAAGTTCGACGGCATGAGCGCCGTGAGCTTGCCAGATCGCCAGACAAATCAAGCCAACGCGAAGATACAGATGAGCGATATTCATGGCGGGTGAACTCATAATGGCCAATGTCTGATGCATAGAAGAACTTAAAACTTGTTAATTCGCACGATAGATTTGTTCTTGGACCTTTGTCGCGCGACTTGAACGACCGTTGGTCGTAAAAACTTTCAACGATGCCTGCGAAGGAGCAGGCACCGGTTCCGTGTATGTGGGAGACGCTTGATTGGGCACGGAACCATCCGTCGTGTAATGAATCGTGAGCCCCGGAAGCGAAACGTTGGCTTTCAGCATGCCGTCTTCAATCACCGCGCCCGCCTCGGGAATACGATATTCGAAGCCACTAAGCAGGTAATCGAGGCGTGGTAGTTCCCGTTGTCCCAGCTGAGCCGCGAAGCTGCTCCAGGCCTCGCGGAATTTCATCGGCCATGTCTCTGGATTATCGTCGGTAATCCAGACCGGTTCTTGAGCCCAAGCACGCTCGGCCAAGGCAATCAATTTAGGCAACGCCATGTATTCGAGCTGTTGTTGCCCTTTAAGATTCTCGGCCCAAAGCTGCCCCTGTATGCCGAGGATGTGCTTTCGGCCTTCCTCGGTGAGTTTCTCGCGGCGTTGAATGTTTTCCAAAGCAATATCGTGGCCAAAAATATCTCGGCGCATTTTGGCCAGATAGTTCATGGGTGCAAAGGAATAGACCGTCTTCGTATCGGTAAAACCGGCCCAATAATAGCCCGGTTCGCGAGGATCCTTGTTGTAAGCCAAATCAAAGTAAAGATGCGTCGCATTGCACAGCACGACGTTCACGCCCGCGTTAGCGAGACGATAGGCCACGTCTTCCTGCCCCCACCCCCAAACATTGTTCCAGACGTAACATTGATATTCGGGGCCGACAAACCGATTGCGTGACGCATCCTGCACGACTTGCGACTTCCGCATGTCGTTCAAAAAAACTTCTTCCCACGCACCCATGACGATGTCATCCGCCGAGAGCGAATCGGAGATCCGCTGGAAAAACTGAGCCATGGCATCCTTAGTCAACGTTACCGCCTCGCGGTCGGTTTGTGAGTAGAGATCCTGGCATTGCTTGGAATCTTTCCACACGCCCGTAGGAACTTCGTCGCCGCCTAGGTGAACCGTTTTCAAATCAACGCCGGCTTCGTCGTACATGCTGCGAATATCATTCAGCACGTGCTCGACAAATTTATAAGTCGATTCCTGGCAAACATTCACGACGTTATCGTTCCACATCTGCACCGACTCATATTGCGATGTGTCGTCGGGATCGTGAAGTACGAATTCGTTGGCTTCGACAGCTTTGCCTTCCGCGAGCAAGCGCTGTTGACGAGCCTTCATGGAGTAAATCGCCGCTCGCGAATGCCCCGGCAGGTCAAATTCGGGGATGACTTCAATATGTCGAGCGTAGGCGAACCGCAGGATATCCAAGAACTCTTCGCGAGAATAATGGCCCGTTCCATGGGAAGACTTGGCATCCGGCTCGGATCCAGACCCAAAGGAAGGAAGCAAGGCAGCGTCGTCATCTCCCTTGAAACCACGTTTGCCGCCGATTTCCGTGAGCTCGGGTAAGCCCTTAATCTCTAATCGCCAGCCTTCATCGTCTGTCAGGTGAAAGTGAAATTTATTGAGCTTGTAGAAGGCCATAAGCTCAAGCAATTTCTTGACCGCCTCAGGACTCTGAAAATTTCGTGCGACGTCGAGATGTAGCCCACGGTATGCTAACGCTGGATAATCTTCAATCGTTACAGATGGGACTTTAATTGTCTCATTGGATTGACGATAAGAACTAACCGGCAACAAGGCCCGTAGGCTTTGAATGCCGTAGAAGATGCCGGCACGGTCGGTGCCTGTGATTTCGATCCCCTGCTCTGGTCCGATCACAAGCTGATAAGCATTGTCCCCTGCCTTCTTGCTTTGGCCGTTAATCTCCAAATCTTTGATCGCCAACCTGATCGAAGTACTGTTAGTAGGCTCAGCGTGGATCGCGATCTTGGACTTCAATACTGTTTGCAACGCATCGGCCAAGTACGACGCTTCTTGTTGAAATTCTTTGTCAGCAACGATTGTCGTCTTATTATTAATCTCGAATTTGCCGGAAGTTGCGTTGATTGCCACGGGTGTGGGTACGATCTGCCAGTCGGCGACTTCAACCGGCATCAATTCTAGATTCTCTTCGTAACGAGAACCCGCCGTTGGGGCGGCAACTTCGTCATCCGGTGCCCGTAATGTTTGGGTCTTGCTATTGATGGGGCCAACGACCGGATCACCCAGTGCTTCCACCACTTTGTTGTGACGGACGGCGTCGTTCAAGACGACAAAAAAACCGTTGGGGGCGTCGGTCTGTTTGATCAGGGCCGATTCCGTTTGAAACTGAAAAGTTCGCTTCGTGCCCTGCCGGAATGCCGTGAAATTATCGCGCGGCTCAAGACGAAATAAATCGCCGTTGACGTGAGTTATGGAAAAACTCTCGTTCGGTTCTTGCGGTAGAATCTTACGGCAGAAGTTAAAGTAAAGCTGCCAGCCATGATTGCCCAAAGATTGATCGCCAGCATTTTCGATCACGAGCTCGCTTGGATAATGGCCGCCAGTTTTTGCTCGCGGCAGTAAGTTCCAGCTGATGTTGAGTCGGTGGCCTTCATTCGAGCGCGCGGGGGGAGCGGCAATCACGCCCAAGCAGATGAAAAACACACAGACAAGAATCAACAAGCTCATCGGGTGACGCCAGTTCCGATCTTTCGGCCATTCAGATTCCGCGCGCACACCAAAGCGTGTTCGGACAACCCCGTCGGCTTCAGTGCGCAAGCAGCCGGTCTTCAACGCACTGCTATTGTAATAAGAATGGCCGCTGGTTGCTGTAGGCCGCGGGACACCGATGATTGGCGAGCGATGGGCTTTTTCCCGATACGAAAGAAGCTGAACCAACCAATAAATTCTGTCTGGGATCGTCACGGAATTGCTTGGCTCTTCTCTGGATAGTCTAGTGCGTGGCCAGCGATCTGTTCATGGTAATCCCGGCAAAGCGGACATAGCCTTCCAAGTCGGGCACGCGTGAGTCGGTCAGATAGTCGATCACGCTGGCGATCGTTCCTTCCAGAACGCCGCCCGTGGCACGCACAAAATTGCACGCATTAAACGAGAAATCCATCGCGTATTGTTCGGTCTTTTCTACAACAAGGTCGAACAACTGCGGGCAAGCCTGGAAGACACGACCGTGGATATAAAATGTGCCGGGATTCATCAGGTTCACTACGTGAGCTACGCCGATCGCCAGATAGCCGCACATGGCTTCGAGTTCCAGCAAGACTTGTTGGTTGCCCTCTTGTGCCATTTCAAGAATTTCATTGATCTTCACGGGTCGTCGCATAACTAACGAAATCCGCGCTTCGAGCGCCCATTCGCTGGCGACCGTTTCCAGGCAGCCTTTCTTGCCGCAGTGGCACACGTCGCCGCCAGGCACGATGGCCGTGTGGCCAAGTTCCCCCGCGAAGCCGCTGTTGCCAGTGAGGAATTGCCCCTCGGCCATTAAGCCGAGGCCGACCCCGCGGCAAAGATCAAGAATCGCAAAGTTGGTGACCTCTTCGCTTGCGCTGTGTGCTTGCTCTGAAAGTGCCAGCGCATGGGTATCCTTCAAAATTAAGCATTCGATGCCTAACATCGCTTCCAAGTCTTTGCCGAGCGATTCATTCGTAAGGATCGGCATATTAGCCGAGAAGACTGAACGCTGAGCTTCATAATCGATCACAGTCGGCATGCTGATGCCAATGATCAGAGTCGACTTCCCATCGGGCGGCATCAACTTTTTGACGTGGCGAGTGATGTGAACCAGCAGGGAATCGTAAGTCTTGGGCGTGGGAAACGTCACGCAACTTCCGCTGTGAACAATGCCATTGAGTCCCGCCGAAGCCACGGTGCATTCCGACACGGCAAGGGCCACGCCGATCACTTGGGCATTCTCGTTGGCTAAGCGAAGAAGTTTGGCAGGGCGTCCTGGGCCCGTGGTCGATTCCTCGACTTCTTCCAGAAGTTTCGATTCCAATAAAGTGGCAACAGCTTTAGCCACCGTGGGGAATGTGATGCCAATCGATTTGGACATCTCCGCGCGAGTCGATGGCCCCCGGTCTTGAATCAGCTTCAAGACCAAACGCTCGTTGATCTTGCTCAGGAGCTTCGATTGAATGGGAGAAGGGTTGCTCATGGCTTCGTTGCGCTTTTTTTGTTATGAGGTCCATCCGATGGACCCATGCCGCCTAGTCATCAAATGACTTAGAAATTTTGCAAGATATCCCCATTCTCCATCGAACTGGCCGCTCGCCACGTGAGAAGATCGATATCGTCTGTCTTAAAGCTCACGGAGCCGTCGACCATCACAACATTGACTCCACCAGGATGACGACTGCGGGCAGAAGCGCGCTCAAAGTTAGGTCCCCCCTTTTGATTACAAGGAGGATTTAAAGGGTTCCCACCCTCTTTCAGTTGGTCTTTACAGTAAGGCAGTTGTTGGATGTAGTCAGTACCATCATTGGGCCCAGAAAATGTCTCGAACCCAGAACTAAACCCCCACCAGGTCAAGCCACGGTAGTCTCCATCCCGCCCCTGGACTGTCTCCGAGGCTAACATGGTATTGCTCAGGCCGTCGGAAATTTGCCTGAAAGTAGATTGGAATTTCTTTTGCGAACCCCCTTCGGATTCGGGAGGGAGAATGTCCCAACCTGTAAATGGCCCAGGCAGATATTTAACAAAAGCTGGATTAGTCGGGGACATACCAGTGGCATAGTCACGTCCGATGTGATGCGTCGTGCCGTAATTCACGACATAATTGTGTAGAGTGACTCCATTCTCAAGCGTTTGTTGCTCATCGCTAGGACACGAGAAGGTGGCGATACGAGTCCTGACGACATCCAAATTGGTCACTGCGGGTGTTACCGCGGTGCTATTAGAGTCATATCGGTACTCGTCAGGAATTCCAATATTCGATTTCGGAATGAATTGATAACGATCCCCGAGCTGTGCCTGCTCTATGTACGGCAGAATAGCCATTTGCCAGGTTCCCCAGCAGCAGCTCATGAAGCCCCTGGGAAGCTCTCGGTTTGTATCGTGATAGTTTTGCATCGCGATGCCAAGCTGCTTCAGGTTGTTAACACATTGCGAGCGTCGTGCCGCTTCGCGCGCCGCTTGAATAGCAGGCAACAAAAGTGCGACAAGAACTCCGATGATCGCGATCACCACCAGAAGCTCAACTAAAGTAAAGCCCGGATTCTTCTTTCTCATGACTAATCGTTCCTCAATTCCATGAAAACGCAATCGCAATACTATTTACTAACAATATCAAAGACAAAGTGATTTTCACCGTCGAGCGTGACATCGACAGTCTTCTCACTATTGGTGTTGTACTCGGGAGGTATCAGTTCCGGATGCGCAGTGGTTACAGGATTGCCAGCCGCATCCTTAATGGTCACCATCGGCGAATTCTCATCGATCGCACTAATCACGATATGGTAGGCTCCTGGCGGCAGACCCTTTTCTTGAGAGATCGAATATTGCCCGTCTTTGATCGATGCCTCTTTCGACACAACCTTTTCGCTAGCCGTCAAGGTAAAGCGAATCGAGCCGCTCTTAAGAGGCGCTCCGTTCAAAGAAACTGCACCGCTAACTTCCAGCAGATCGGATTTGGGGCCACAACCAACCGTGCCCAGAATAATTGCAATGATCATGATGCATGCCGCCAAGCGAGCCGTATCAGCATCTCGTAACAGCAAGGCTATCTTCCTAGGAATGCCCATTAACACCTAAATCCTGTGCTGAAAAAGCAATTAAGTTCGTAAACAACTTGGGTTTGAGCCACTGGCTTCTGGCCTAAGCATCGAACGACCATATCTTAAACGGCGCTTACTATTGTTGTCAAGCTTTTGGTAAAACCACGAAATCAGCATTCTGATCTTTAATTCCGTCGCGATTAGGAACTGTTTCACACCAACCATGCCAACTATTTGTCCCCAATTTGTTGCAATTACTTTATGGTGTGTTATAAATGGTCTCAATAACATTGCGCAGCACACTCTCGTTATTTCTTTCCAATGACTCGCAATAAATCAACCATGGGAAAGTACGCAGGCGGTCTGACTAATAACTACGTCGGCATAAACTGCCTAGATTGCCCGAGTTTTGAAAGGCCTATAAAAGGAACAATGCCTAATGAAAAACCTCACTAAATACACTTCTTTAATCGCGGCTTGGCGACTCGCAGCGGTCGCACTTGCCTTCCTAGTGTTGTCCTCATCAACAAATCTTTATGCCCAAGGCACGCTGGCCTATTCATTTGAGGACGGTTCGCAAGATATGGCGAACTTCGCCGCAAATGGAACTTTTATCTCGCCGCTGACCCAAGACACGATTGGGGCAACAGACGGCACGAAGTCCTTGAAAGTTGAACTACAGCAAAACGCCTTCTATGCAGGCGCTTTAGCAGGGAATCTTGACCCGAACATCATCGGCGACCCACCAGGCGTCTTCTCGATGACTTTCGACTTGACTATCCCAACACAATTTCCTCTCGAAAGTTTTGTGGACATTTTCGTCGTCTTTTTTGGTGTTGGGCAGGCAGGCGAGGAAGCTGAGGTGTCGTTTCAGGGTGATTTGACGAACCGGGTGGGTGTTGGCGATTTTGCGCCGGGAACATACCCAATTAGGATGGAATTTAACGAGGCATTTCATCCCTTAGACTTTGAGAATTTTGAAGCGCGGTCTTTTAACGACATCTTTGGCACCCAAGGCAGTGGGCCGATCGACATCATCCCCACCGGCTTTCAGATCACCATCAATAAATCGACGACCGCCCCTTGGGTCGGCTACATCGATAATGTTCGCTTCTCTTCCACGGATGGAATACCGGGTGATTTCGATGGCGACGGTGACGTCGACGGACGCGATTTTCTGGCTTGGCAACGTGGCAATTCGCCTATTCCCTTTAGTGCCGAAGACTTGGCACTCTGGCAAACGAGTTACCCCGGCCCATTAACTGGATTTACGACCGTCCCCGAGCCAACATCAATTATGCTCATTATGATGGCTGCTTGTGGATTGCTTTGTGGTCGACCAAGGACTGCATAAAGCTTGAGCCTTTTAAATGGTTTCTGTCGGCGGCATCGTCAAATAATACTGTTCCGTTTCCTTTGCTTCTGTGAATGAGGAGTTCTAATGATGAGAAAACTGAGAAATTGTTTATTGGCCACGGCGGCTCTCGCTGCCATGGTGTGTGTTGGTAGCGCTGCTAAAGCGGCAGACCTGTATTCGTTCGAGAGCGGATTAGATGGCTTTTTTGGTTTGGGTGCAGCCGTGAGTGCTGACACCATCGGGGCGACTGATGGCAGCACTTCCATGAAATATCTCGCCGGTGGCGGCGGATTCGTTGGAGCTCGCACCGAAACGGTCATTCCTGCGGCTCTTAACAACCCTCCTGGAGTTAAGTCCATCGTGTTCGATATGACGATTGTCGAACTGCCACTCGCTCTCACCTTTGCCGACATCGGCGTCACCATTTTCGGTCATGACATCGATAACGGAGCCTTCGGTATTCAAAAACAGTTTACCGATACCGTATCAATCGTTGGACTAGGTGTTGGTACACACACAGATCTTGTGATCGATCTCGATTCCGAATTCTTTTCGGGAGAGTCATTCAACGAAATTTTTGGCGACGACACCAGTGATTTGGATGTCGCCTCGGCATTCCAGTTTTACATCAGCAAGACTGCTGGCGTTCCCGTGACGGTCTACATCGACAATGTCCGCACGCTTGTGCCCGAGCCAACTTCCGCGCTGTTGTTGGGGCTCGCTGGTTGCATCGGACTGGTTGCACGTCGCCAGCGTTAATTCGCAAACGTAACGGAACTTTTTAGGGCAGAAGACAGTGCTGCGGCGAGCTTTTGAGCTTGCTGCACACTGTCTTCTTTTTTGAAATGAACGTCGAACTCAAGCAAGTCTATCTAATCATCCATGCGGAACATTAACTCCTAGCCAGGAGTTGCAAATGAACTTTTGATTTCGTCGGATTTCCTAGCTCTGATTTCGTGCTACATCGTGAGAATTCTGCACCGATGCGCTTCAACGATACTGTTTCATGATCTAGGGTGAAGGTTACTTCCGCACGAACGGCCAATCATCGACGACCATCGTTTCCGCTACGCGGTCTTCCAAGTTGGGTCGAAAGATTGTCAGCAGCAACAACGGCAAAAACCACGCGACAAAAACACCGCCGTTGCTGGCGTTCCAGAACTGCGTCGCCGCCATGATCGCTCCGGTGCAGCAAATGAGTGTCGCCAGATTTTTTTGAAATGGCCAAATCGTAAATCCAAACGACAGAGCCACGAATGCCGCGATGATCGGATATCGAAACACGGGGTTCCAAAATTGCCAAATCCCTAGAAGGTTCGCTCGCGTCGGCAAACGGAGGCCGAACATCCGTATCGTGTTCTCGACAAATCGCTGGGTATCGGTCGCCGTGAACGCCAGTGTTAACACCAGCACGACAATCATCAACAGCACACCCGCCACGAACCGCTTTAGCCCGCGCGTCCAATAAAAACTGCACCACAGCGGAATCAAGAACGCGGGGTAATACACCGTTCCCGAAGCAAGTCCAATCATCATCCCGGCGAGCAACGGTCGACGATAGCAGACTATCGACCAAACCAACAACATCGCGGGGACGGCATGAACGGGATCGCCTGTCCACAGGGCCGTGTAAGGCAACAACAGATAGCTTGCCGCCGCGGCAATTCCCATCGTGATATTGTCGAAGTGCCGATGACCGACAATCAACATGCCAACGACGATCATAATATGAGAAAAAATGGCAACCACGCGGACCGTGGCCTCTTGAATGCGCCGCTCTTCCCGCACGTCGGTCAACGGCGTAGGTGGCTCGCTGCGGGGCGTAGCTTTAATAACGGTCTGCGTTGAAATCCGCGGGAGCCGATAAAGCAGAAAAAAGCCGGGCCCATCGGCCGCAAAGCTTCCTTGCTCTTCATCCATCACCTGGTCGTCGCGAACTTCCTCGGTCGTACGGCCGGGACGCAAATTTTCCGCCTTGGGATCGCCCGTCACGACGTTGGCCATCAAGAAGAACAGCAGCGAGCTGCCCATGAACATCAAGCCCGCCGCGTTGAGATTGGGATCCAACAGCGGCCGCCGGACCATGGCGTTGTCGACCAATAGTCGCAATAGGAGGATTAGTTCTGTGGCAAGCAACCACAAGAACCCCAAGTGCTCGATGGCCAGCGCGTTCTCCGCCGTCTTGTTTTCCCACGACCACTGCACCAAGAGTAACCCCGGTGCGAGCAGAATTAGCAGGAATAAATCGACGTTCCGTACGCTCAACACGCGGTTGAACTTGAAAAACAGAGCCAACATCAGCAGCGACGAAAGATAAGCCCAACTTGTGGGGTTAACTCGCTCGTAATGGAAAAGAATCTCGGGCATTTGATCTTAAATGCCAAGCGGCACAAATCCAATAAATAGCCGGCGGGCACGAGGCATCGATCCCGCCTGGAAAAGTCTCTTATCTAAGCCTACTAAGATAAGTCCTGGGCGCGGAAGTGCAAACACCATAAAACTTCATCAAGCAGGATGAGCCATGATTCGCCCAGAATCTATAGACATTTATTTTTGTAACCTCCCCTCGGCCGTCTCCGCCCAAGGGCTTTCGGGGGCCAATTCCAAGAATCGCCGCCAATGCGGTTCGGCCTCGCCACGGCGGTCTAGGCGATCAAGAGCGGTCGCCAGATGATAATGCACGTCGGCATAGTCGGGATGAAAGGTGAGTGCCCCCTGGAAAGCCGCCACGGCTAGTTCAATTTCGCCTTGCTCGGCCAGCACGCAACCCAAATTCGCACGGGCTTCAACATATCCCTCATCAAGCTCTACGGCCATGTAGAACCTTTCACGCGCCGCGGGAAGTTCGCCCATCCGATAAAGCAAGTCGCCGAGCGCAAAGTTCACTTCCGCGGAAGGGCCTTCAAACGCGAGCATCATCCGATACGCTTCCGCCGCTTGAGCTAAATCGCCTTGATCTTCCCAGGCCTGCGCCGATTGCTGTAGATCGCTCGCGGGAGAGTTTTCTTTGTCCGGTGAAACCACCGAGTGAAGCCCAATTGCCGCGACTTCGTCGTTCGCCGTTTCAAAATCAATGAGCAACTGCCCCCCGGGTTCGGCCAACTCTTCGCCACGCCTCAGGAACAACTGTTTGCCGACGACCACCACGGCTGGATCGGCCAAAGGACGTTCCAACTCCGGTACTTTTCGAGCAAATTCCACGAGCTTGCGATCGATCACGCGAAGCGAACACCCAGCCTGGAGCAATGCCGCCAGATGGCGTGCGATCCCCACTTCCGTGAAATCAAAGTAGGGGAGCCGTCCCACGGTTTGCGATGCGTGCAAGAAGCCACAACGCTGCCAACGCCGAATCGCCGCCGTCGGCACATGCAACAATTCCGCCAACATCGCCGGCGTGTACAGCCGCATAATCTCGGCAGACGGCTCGGCATTGGGACTGGAAAAGGACATCAAGAAACGCTCATACAATCAGAAAACGGGGCTGCCTGAAAGCTGCAGTTTCTGGCCCTGAGTGAGCGCTGTCAATGTACGCTGAATTCAAGAGAATGAAGAGAAATTAACAGGAGATAGCAGAGTGAGCAGAGGACAAAGTTTGGAACACTACCTCTGCTTCCCCCGCTCTCTCCTGTAAAAACAATCCGCGAATATCCGCCAAACCAGCGTCATCCGCGTACTCTCTCTTAGAGCGCCGAGGCCAACTGCAATTCTTCCTGCTCTTCGACCTTGGCCGTCGCGTCAGTCGTCGCAGCAGCGGGCTCGGGGGTTAATGCTGGCGCCGACTCAATCACCGTGCCATCGCAACCACACGGCACTTTGAGCATCACCGTCCGCGGTACACGCAGCGTGTAAGTGACCGGCACTTTCTTGCA
The DNA here is from genome assembly GCF_041737835.1 of Bythopirellula sp. Lineage (NCBI taxonomy): Bacteria > Pseudomonadati > Planctomycetota > Planctomycetia > Pirellulales > Lacipirellulaceae > Bythopirellula > Bythopirellula sp. The sequence goes on from NZ_JBGSQY010000031.1 coordinate 279,740, forward strand.
GATCGTTTGTGGCACTTGCACGGTTTGCCTTTCTTCGACCATTTTGCAGACGCGGACATTGAACTGCTCGACACGTTCCTCTTGCACAAACCGGCAAGTGGTCACGGGAATTTGACGAACACGTTCTTCTTGCACCATCCGGCAAACCTGCACGGGAACTTGCTGCTCGACTCGCTCAACAACCTGACGGCACGTCGTGACGGGCACCATCCGAACTTGCTCTTCTTGTACCATCCGACAAACGCGCACCGGCACCTTGCGGCAAACTTCTTCGGCCACCTGCCGACAAACCGTCACGGGCACTTTCTGCACAACTTCCTGGGGGCACATCGTCGTCACGGGAACTTGCACCGGCACGAGATTCGGCTTCCAAACTCGCTGCACCACTTGCTGTGGTGGCGACTGGACATTGGCCCAAACGAGACCAGGACGCTGCACTTGAATCTGACCCGTCACGGGATTCAAAACTTGGGTGGCCGGCATCCACGTCAAACCGCGGCGCTGGAGTTGGCCGGGCACGACCGACACTTGATCGACAAAACAACCTTGATCGGCCATCTGAGTTTGAAACGTCGTCACGGGCTGCATCACCGTGTAGCGGCGTTCTTGCTCCACGGTTTCGTTCACGGGACGCATCACGGTGAAACGCTCCTCGCGTTCGGCCGTTTCCCAAACTTGCCGTTGTACGGTGAAACGCTCTTCACGTTGGCTGGTTTCTACCACGTTGCGAACGCGATTGTAGCTCGCATCGCGCATTTGAGTTTCAAACACGGGGCGGTTCACCACGAAACGCTCTTCCCGCATGCTGGTTTCTTGCACGGGACGCGTCACGGTAAAACGCCGTTCGCGGGCTTGTGTCTCCCAGACGGGAACCATCCGCGTGACTTGCTCTTCACGGAACACGGTTTCCGTTTCCATGCGGAAGGCCGTCACTTGTTGTTCCTCGTAAACCGTCTGGCACTGCAAACGGAAGGAAGGTGCACAGCACGTGTCGCATTGCGCGAAACTTTGCGATGAACTACCAGCGAGCGAAACAACGGCCACAGCCACGGCGAACCAAGTACAGCGGTTCATGACACACACCCCAAACAATTTGGACAAGAGACACATCCGCCGACGACCCACTCACACAGCCAGTCATCAGGCGGACAAAAAGGACCCTCTACAACAGTGTTGCGGACAAAGTGCGCCGAGGCAAAAAAATTTATGCTTCATTGACTCGCTAGCAACTTGACGTTGCAAAAAAACAACATCTGCTTTTGCCCTCGGCATACAACTGTCTTTACTGTGCGCGCGTGCCATCGGTTCAAGCAAGTCTTCAAGGCCTTGCTAGCAAAAAAAGAATAAACGGCCGCCTATGCAGCCACTACAACCGGCAGGGTTTAACACGTTGCAAGCAAAAACTTGCTATCGAAGGAGAATTCCGCTCAAGAAACCGGCCCGGAAGTGGCGGATGAAAGGGGATTTTTTTACAGGAGTCAACAGAGAGAGCAGAGAAAAATTAACATACAGAGAACACTAATAACCACTAATCTTCGCTAACGAATAAACAAAAATTAGTGTTTATTAGTGGTAATTAGCGTTCTCGTTTCTGCCTTCTCTGCTACCTTCGTGATCTCCTGTTCATCCGTGTTCTATGGATTCTCAACGACACGGTCTAAAACTTCTCTCGCACTTCCTTCGCACGATCGATAAGTGGCAACGGAACCGCACCTTGCTTTTCCCAGGTGGGAGCCGTGGCAATGAAGTTCTCGAGAGCTGTCCGCAACGCACTGAAATCCGCGTTCGGATTCTTTTCTTTGATCACCACCACGGCATCGAGCGCATTCTTGAGAATCGTATTGCGTTTGCGCGTTTGCAGTTCAGGACGCGATTCCCCTTTGATGCTCGTCGCTAGCGATTCCAAATCGAGCATCTCCTCCAACGGCGCGACGGCTAGCAAACTCCCTCGCCGCGCCAAGCCCGTCGCCGCGTTGTACCGCGCGTCGGGATACAAATCCTCGGCCAGCTTTTCAAGCTCTTCATTGAGTCGCGGATCGGCATCAGGGGATTGTGTCATCACCCCCAGCGCAAACGCGGTCCGCGAGCGAATCGTATCGCTCTTGTCGTTGGCCAGATCGACAAACGTCTCCACAAGTTCGTCGCTTCCAATCGCCTGGGGAGGTTCCGCCGTGCGAAACGTCTCGGCCAGCACCGCAATCGCATTGATCGCATCCCCGCGCACGGCCTCGTCGACGTCGTCGTGGGCCACGGTCAATAGCACGGGCAGACCATTGTCGACGTGAAATGCCCCCAGCGCCGAACACAAAAACGTCCGCAACTTCACCGAGTCGTCGTCGGTCCGCGCCGCCTCATGCTCTTCCTGCAAAAGCTTGGCCAACTCGTCGGCTAGTTGAGTGTTCGATTTCAGCTCGGGATTACGTTTCTCCGTTCGCAACGCATTAGCTAGCTCAAACGCCTCTTGCCAGCGGTTCTGGCTCGAACTGCGGAGCGCGGCTACGATCTCTTGGGGGTCACGTTCCCCCGTCGTGGCCAGCGACGTCACCAACCAGCCCAACAACACCACGACCAGCACGATCACGGCCGGGATCACAAACAATTGCAAGATGAACCCCGCGCTGGGGGGCTCAACCGGGGGCAACAATTCATCCGCCGCCAAGGGACGCGGAGCGTTAGGATTGGGAGGCAATGGGTCGGGGTTGGAAGACATGCTCTACCATGGGAAAATGAGCCGAAAGGTAATCTTTTAGGTTAACACAACGACCCAAAACCGACGAGAGCCTCACCATGTCCTCCAACTTCAAAAAGCGATTAACTATCTAGATTCGAGACGGAACCGCTCATCGACGCTAATGTCCGCTCATGAGACTATCGCGTTTATTAGCGTACCTCAGCGGTTCCCTTAATTGTTTTCCTATGTTTTTTCTTAACCATACTCTACCGCTGCCCGCCGAAAATCTCGCCCTCGACGAGGCCCTGCTCGCTGCCTCCGAAGCCGGTGAAATCGCTGGCGGGACCTTGCGACTGTGGGAACCCGACGAACATTTCGTGGTGCTCGGCCGGTCGTCGGACCCGGCCGTGGAAGTCAATCTCGCAGCCTGCCGCGCGAAGAAAATTCCCGTGTTACGCCGAGCCAGTGGCGGTGGCACGATCCTCACGGGGCCCGGCTGCCTGATGTACGCCGTGGTGCTCAGTTACGACGAACACCCCGCAACAAAATCGATTACCCACGCCCATCACTTTGTGCTCAATCGAATCGCGGCGGGGCTCGCACCACTCGTCCCAGGCATCACACTTGCCGGCACCAGCGACCTCGCCTTTCGCACCACCGCAGGCTTACAAAAATTCTCCGGCAACGCCCTTCGTGCGAAGCGCACCCATTTCCTCTACCACGGCACGCTGCTTTACGACTTCGATCTCGACCTCGTCGCCACGGTCTTAGCCCAACAAACCCGCGAACCGCAGTATCGCGCGGCACGAGCGCATCGTGAGTTCGTCGCCAACCTACCCTTGAGTCGCGAACAAATCGTCAACGCTTTAACCGTAGCTTGGAACGCCAAGCAGCCACTCAACACTTGGCCACAAGAACAAATGCAGTGCATCATCAAACAAAAATACATCGGCAATCCTCAATGGGTCATCATTAAGTAATTGAAACGCAGAGATCGCAAAGGTGCAGAGACACGCAAAGTTTCTCTCTGCGAACCTCTGCACCTTCGCGTACTCTGCGTTAAAATCAATCTGCCATGCACCGCCAATCCCTGCTCAAACTTCTGGATCGCTACGCCACTCGTTGTCCCGATGAAAGCGAGGTCACCGACCGAATTCGTTTGCTCGTCATAACTCACTCCAACTGTTTCGAGCGAACTTGCCGCCCGGGGCATATCACCGGCTCGGCATGGGTCTTGTCGCACGACCAGACTCGCTGCTTACTCGTCCATCATGCGAAGCTCAATCGGTGGCTCCAACCGGGGGGACACGCGGACGGCGAGACAGAAATCGCGGAAGTCGCGCTCCGTGAAGCGCGCGAAGAAACCGGACTCACACGGCTAACGCTGCCCAAGTTTGCTGGCCAACTTGTGCCGCTCGATCTCGACGTGCATCTCATCCCCGAGCGACGTAAACCCGATGGCTCGCTCCTCGACGATACCCACGAGCATCACGACGTGCGCTTTCTCCTCATCGCCGAGCCCGATCAAGAAACGGTCCTCAGCGAGGAATCGCACGCCCTCGGCTGGTTCACCCACGACGAAGTCCTCGCGCTCACCAACGAGGAAAGCGTCCTAAGGATGCTCCGCAAGGCCGGGCCGAAGAAATAGAACGCGGATGAACGCGGATGGGGCTGATCTTCGCGGATTTTTACAGGAGGTAGCGGAGAGAGCAGAGAAGAACTGGAGCTAATAACCACTGATCTTCGCTAATAAATTATTTCTTCATTAGTGTGCATCAGCGGTTATCAGTGTTCCTAAATCCCTCCTCTTCTTCCTCTGCTGACTCCTGTTAATCCAATCCGTGTGAATCCGCCCAATTCGCGTTCTTCTGCGTTCTATAACTCCCCAGCTGCTTCTCAATTCCCCTCGCAAATGCTAAGGTAATGATCTGAAATTTCCGTAATTCCCCAAGGATTCCCCTATGTCCGCCGGCTTCGGTCTGACCACCATCAATCGCGACGAACTCCCTGAAGGCAAAGTTCTGTGTGAATATTGCTCGGCGAAGTGCTGCCGTTATTTCGCGCTGCCGATCGACACGCCCGAGGAGTTCAAGGATTTCGAATACATCCGCTGGTACCTGCTCCACGAACGGGCCAGCATCTTCAAGGACGACGGCGACTGGTATCTGCTGGTCCACACGGTCTGCAAGCACCTGCAGCCCAACAACATGTGCGGCATCTACGAAACCCGGCCGCAAATCTGCCGCGAGTACACGACCGACAATTGCGAATACGACAGCGACTGGACTTACGACTTTTATCTGGAAACCGCCGAGCAAGTGTGGGAATACACCGAAGCGGTGGTGCAGCCTAAAGGCCAAAGCATCCGCAGCCGCAAACCCGAGCTCTTACCTGTCTTGTAATTTTTGAACCACAAAGGACACAAAGAGCACAAAGAAAAATAGTGTTCAATGCAAAATGCGCAGTTGTACATGCTATACGCTTGTAGTCATTCCTTGTAATCTTTGCATTTAATATTTTCTACTTTGTGGCCTTCGTGTCTTAGTGGTCAGAGTTCTCAATGATCCAGCCCCGTACACTCAAAGGTTTTCGCGATTATTTGCCCGCGACCATGATTCCGCGCGAGTGGATCATCGACGTTGCGCGGCGGGTGTATCGTTCCTACGGCTTCGCACCCATCGATACTCCCGCGCTCGAGCATCTCGAAATCCTCACCGGCAAGGGGAGTGACGAAACCGACAAACAGCTTTATCGCTTTCAAGATCACGGTGGCCGGGACGTCGGCATGCGGTTCGATCTCACCGTGCCTCTCGCGCGGTTTGTGGCCCAGCACATTCAAGAACTCGGCACGCCGTTTAAGCGGTATCACATCGCCAACGTCTGGCGGGGCGAGAACACTCAGCGCGGCCGGTATCGCGAGTTCATGCAGTGCGACTTCGACACCATCGGCACTCTGTCCAACTCCGCCGACATCGAGATGGTGCTCGTCGTGCACGATCTGTTCTCGGCAATTGGTTTTACTGGGTTCACCATCCACGCCAACAACCGCAAGGTCCTCAACGGCCTACTGGAGAAACTGGGCCTCAAGGAACAATCGACGCACGTCCTGCGGGCGCTCGATAAATTGGCCAAGGCCGGCCCCAACGCCGTCGCCGCGGAACTTACCTCTGCCGCCGGGGCGACGACCGACCAGATCGATCAGATTTTGCAACTCGCCGAGCTCACCGGTACGAACGAGCAGATTCTCAGTAAACTCACATCCTTGCTCAAAGGTAGCGAAACCGGTGAGCGGGGCCTTGCTGAACTTTCTGAAATGACGAGCGCTCTCGCTGCCGTCGGCATTCCGAGTGAACGCTTTATGATCGATGTCTCAATCGCCCGCGGCCTCGACTACTACACCGGCACGGTGCTCGAAACCTTCTTGGACGAGCTCCCCGAGATCGGTAGCGTCTGTAGCGGGGGGCGTTACGACAATCTGGCCGAGCTGTACACCAAAGAGCATCTCCCCGGCGTGGGGGCCTCACTGGGTCTCGACCGCTTGCTCGCGGCGATGGAAGAACTGGGACGCATCGAGAAGATCGCCACCCCCGCCCCCGTGTTCTTGCCGTTCTTCGACGCTTCACGGCGGAACGATTACTTAAAGCTCGCCGCGCAAATCCGCGCCGCTGGGATCGGCGTCGAGTTCTATCCCGAGCCCAAGAAACTTGGTAAGCAATTGCAATACGCCGACCGCCGGGGTTTTCGCATTGCCTTAGTGGCCGGCGAAAACGAATTCGCCGCCAACGAGTGCCAAGTGAAAGATCTCGCGTCAGGCGGCAGCACAAGTGCCTCGCTCGCCAACGATGCCGCCGCAGTGGTGACACAAATCCAGCAAATTCTGGGGAGCTAACAACAGAAGTTTCTGTATGTTATCTGTTGCAAGAGGAATTCCACTCGAAGAATTTTTATCGCAGAGGTCGCAAAGACGCAGAGATTCGCAGAGAATATCATGTCATTCCGACAGGAGTTCCGCGACTGGAGGAATCGGTGTTCAAGCTGTTTACGGTTTGCTAAACGAGCGAAGCTTCTCGGCTAGATTCTTCGGTCGTCGGGACTCTCTCAGAATGACCAGTTAGTCTCTGCGATTCTCCGCGCCTCGGCGTTCTCTGCGTTTAATCCTTAACTCGAATGGCCAAACGCCACAACCATTACGAGCTCGCCTTCGAAGCCTATCTGCGGCAACAGCGGGTGGCCTATGTTGCGGTCGACGAACAACGTCGCAGTCTGATTGCCGGCGGTTCGCTCAAGAATCTGGACTACATCGTCTCGCCCTCCGACAGCGTGTCGCTGCTCATCGACATCAAAGGACGCCAGTTTCCCTCGGGCACGAAACAAAAGCAGTATTGGCGAAACTGGTCCACCTGGGACGATCTGGTGAGCATGGCCCACTGGCAAGACAAGCTCGGTGCCGGCAGCTTGGCCCTGTTGGTCTTTGCCTACGAAGTGGTGGGGAACCGCTCACCCATCGAGGCTTCGCGGCTGTTTGCCTTCCGGATGCGGCTCTATGCCTTCCTGGCGGTCCGCACGGTGGACTACATCCAATTTTCCCGCCCCCTGTCGGCCAAGTGGCAAACCGTCAGCATGCCCACAGCCACGTTCCGTCAGGCAGCTTTTCCGCTCGATACGATCCTCGGCCCCACAAAATCCGCCGAAAGCACGTTGGTTGGCTCTGCTGCCCATGCCGATTAGAATAAATATATACGGCAGGGAATAGAGAGAACTGAAGTGGAGTAACCACGAATCAACCGAATCACACGAATTATTTCTTATTCGTTAGATTCGTGATTTCTCTTGGTGCCCCTCTGCGACTTGGCGATCTCTGCGTTTCAAAATAGCGTCCATCAGCGGTTTGAAAAGGTTTTGTTATGGCTTGGGGAATTGTCTTACTCTGCATCGTTCTCGGTTCCCTCTGCGCATTGCGCCCCAGTGGCCGCGCCGCCGACTTCCGCCGCGTGAAAGCGGAAGATTAAACCGCTTATTAACGCTAATGATCGCTAATTACAATTGTTATTAGCGCCGATTAGCGTCCATCAGCGGTTCAAAATTTCTACGCCGCGCGACGACCTGCCGCCAAGCCGAAGTACTCGGCGATCGAACCGATCACATAGGACTGCTCCTCGGCGGTGAGGCATTCGTAGATCGGCAGGCTCAACACTTCGTCGCACGCCCGTTCGGTGACGGGCAAGCTGCCGGGTTGATGTCCTAAGAAGGCAAAACACTTTTGCAGATGCAGCGGCACGGGATAGTACACCGCCGAGCCGATCTTCCGCTCGTTCAAATGCTTTTGCAGGTTGTCGCGTTCGCCGTCCCGCACCCGCACGGTGAATTGATTCCACACGCTCACGCAACCTGGCTTGACGGTCGGAATCGCGATCCGCGCATCGAGCCCCGTCCGTGCGAATTCCTTGGCATAGGTTTGCGCGTTCTTGGCCCGACCGGTCGCACAGGCTGCGAGTTGCGACATTTTTACGCTGAGCACGGCCGCCTGAATCGAGTCAAGCCGACTGTTGATCCCCACTTCGTGATGATAGTAACGCGGATACTGGCCATGATCGCGCAAGATTCGCAGCTTGTCGGCAAGCTCAGCGTTGTCGGTCGTAATGAGACCGCCGTCCCCCATACCGCCGAGGTTCTTGGTTGGATAGAACGAGAAACAGCCGAATTGTCCCAAGGCCCCCGCACGGCGATGCTCGAACTCAGCACCAATCGCTTGACAGGCATCTTCGATGACGGGAATGTGCCCCGCATCGCGGGCAATCGCGTTGATCGATCCCATGTCGGCACACTGTCCGAACAAATGGACCGGCATGATCGCTTTGGTCCGCGGCGACAACTTGCGCGCGATATCCGCCGGGTCGATGTTGAATGTTTCTGGCACGATGTCGGCAAACACGGGAGTCGCGCCCAATCGTGTCACGCTGCTGGCCGTCGCAAAGAACGTAAAACTGGGGATGATCACTTCATCGCCCTTGCCGATTCCGAGTGCCATCAGCGCAAGCAGCAAGGCATCGCTCCCCGAGGCACAACCGATCGCGAAACGCGTCCCGCAATAACGTGCCATTGACTCTTCAAACTCTTTCACCGCCGGGCCGTTTACGAACGCCCCGCTGGCACATACGCCTTGAATGGCCGCGTTGATCTCGGCGCTGATCGGACCGTTCTGACGATTGACGTCAAGCATGGGGACCGAGGTGGGTTGTGCATCCGTGGGTGCCATATCGTTTCTCCAGAGCTAAATAGCCGTCCCATCCTGGGGCGGTTTGGGAAAGAAGAATACGACCTCGCTGAGCGGCCAGCAAGTTCATTTCTCACCTAGAAAACAAGTCATAGAACGCGGAGAAACGCGGATTGGGCGGAGGGGGCGCGGATTTTACAGGAGAGCGCGGAGGTAGCAGAGAAGATGAAAACCAGAACGCTCATCGACGCTAACAAACACTAGTTTTTGAATTAAGCGAAGATTAGGGGTAAAGAGTGTTCTTGAATTTCCTCTGCTTTCTCTGCTCCCTCCTGCGAAAAAATCTGCGCAAATCAACTGCATCGGTGTTCATCCGCGTTCTATTCTTCCACGGATCATTGAAACCGTTGTGCGCAAGTAGGCAATTATCTTTTGCGCCTGATACAGAATGTGGCCACAAAATTCATAGCGATAACAATAGCAGTCGGCTCAGGAATGGCTATGGCCGTCGCCACTGCCTCCTGTGAAAAATTTCTCTGCCAAATTAAAAAATCACGGCCATCGGTGTCCGTGTCTCCGTCGGCATCGCCACGATCATCAAGGCCGTAGCTATCTTGCCAAACAATCAGATCGTCCGAGTCGACATCGCCGTCACGATCGAAGTCGCCGGGTACGATCTCGATGGGAGCAGCGATGATCTTATAAACATCGCCTCGAATGCGATCGAAAAAATAGAGTTCCCCTTCGGAGTCTTCACCAAAAGAGACAATCGAGTTGTACTCACCTCCCGTGACTGGGTCGATCAATTCGGCAGTGCGATCGATTAAATCGACGACATTCGTTCCGTCATACCGAAACGAGGTGAAGGCCCCCGTCACAGCGTCGGTAAAAATATAATGTCCCTGAAATCCCGGGATCGCCGAACCGCGGTAAACATAGCCACCGATAACCGCTGCTCCATCGCCGCGGGGATAATAATAAACCGGATCAATCGCGCCCTCGGGAATGGGGTCAGGATAGGCGGGATGATCAAACGGTCCTTCCTTGGTTCGCCAACCAAAGTTTTGTCCTCCGCCGGAATTCGCTGGCAAGATATTGATCTCCTCATACTGCACCCCGCCTACGTCGCCGATATAAAGATCACCCGTCAAACGATCGAACGAAGCTCGATAAGGATGACGCAAACCCATCGCATAGGCATCTCGAATCACGCCGTTAACCACAAATGGATTTGTGCCAGGTACCCCATGATTCTGTAAGTCATTAAACGGATAATCATCCACGTCAACACTGATTCGCACGATTTTGCCTTGCGGACTGATGGGGTCCTGAGCCGGCAAACCGGCCAGAGGTCCGCCGATCGCACCGCCATCGCCCGTGCCAATATACAGATAGTTATCAATGGGACTAAAACCGAGCCAACCGCCGTTATGGCTTCCGGAAGGATTATCAAACGAATAAATTTCTCGCCGTGAGTTGGGATCAGCGACTAAGGGATTCTCGATAGAACGTTGATATTCAACGATCTTCACCCGCCTGTCCTCTAGGTCGAACAGATTGAGATAGAATTTACCGTTCACAGCATAGTCGGGATGAAAGGCAAAGGCCGACAGCCCCGCTTGCCCCCCTGTGATGTTAGGCAAATCCAAGAATGTGGTGAGCTGCTTCGTCTGGAGATCGAGAATCTTGATCGCTACGTTGTTCTGCTCTGAAATGTAGAGCTTGCCCGTTTCTCCCGCCGGGGCGGCTCCAAAGACGGGAGCACTCAGCCCCGTGCCAATTACAAGTTCGGCCTGAAGAGTGACCGCACGGGCTGGTAACACTCCCATCGGCACGACCAAGAACAAGCCACTAAGAAGACACCACGATACGGTGGCGCGTGAACATGTCAATAAACTTTGCGGCCAAAGAGGATGACTCATGAGTAGGAATTTCTGGCTTGTGCGGTTGCTTGATGACCCTTGATTTTGTGTGAGCCAGACCTGCAAGTCAAATTGTAAACAAGATTTTTATATCCAGTTCCGCTCGTGTCGACCGCCGAAATGACCTTACCACTGCCCAATAGCTGCCATCCCTAGGGTGTTAAGGAGTTCAGGACATTTAAAGATCATCATTAATTAGTATCCCGCGTCGGTTTTCTTGTTAACGTTATTCATGTAATTCGAGGTTTTTCTCGGCGATCACGGCGTCTCAGCGTGAAAATATTGAATCCCGCGCTGGCCAAAAATCGTTGTAGCATCCCGTTTGTGAATCACGATAATGGGGTCTTATTGTTAGCCGCGACGTGATGCGAAGCAACGCGGAAGAGTGAAGTGTCTTGAGGCCGCACCGAGTAACACGAGTTCCGGCAAGAAGAGGGGGGGACGCCAAAACATTTTTCCGATGAGCATTGCCGGTACTTCGTAAGAACTTGTTCCGGCCTACAAGTTTCACAACCCATTTCGAGGGACGGAGACTTTACACTATCCGTCCTGGCCATGCCGGAGGTCCAGTCTTATGGCAAACACACGATGAAAAAACACAATCATTTCAAAAGTGCGCAAAAAAGTCTGCCAAGTTGGACAAGTTGGAAGTCTTGCCGTTTTTCCCGAGAAATAGGAGGGTCGCCACCAGAAATCAACTTGGCAAGGTTTGCCAAGTTGAAGGGAGGTCAGAAATCAAGTCCTTATTCACCAATTTGACTTTGCAAGTAGCCAGCGGCCTGCTCAAGAGCTTCATCAGTAAAATTCTCGGGCAGTTTGCCGTCCTGCTCGTCGAACTGCTCGGCGAGAGAACCTTCCTGGCGCGGTCCAAGCAAGTCGCGGCGATAACGATACTTGCGCCATAGCAGATACTGCTCGTCGTCCATGGGAACGTCGAACCCTTCGTCCGGTTTCACGCCCCAGGGATCGGCGTCAGTATCGCCGGGCATGCGGTGAATGTTGTCGCCGCTTGGCCGCCAGTAAGTGGCTGAGGTGAGTTTCAACAAACTACGACCCGATTGAATCGGCATGAGCCGCTGGACGGTCCCTTTGCCATAAGTGCGCTCGCCGACGATGACCGCGCGTTTGTAATCCTGCAAACACGCGGCGACGATTTCGCTGGCGCTGGCGCTGTTGTGATTGATTAACACGGCTAGCGGAATATCAAGGTATCCTCCGCGGCCAGTTGAAACATACCGTTCACGAATCTGCTCATCGCGATCACGCGTGGTCACGATGGGAAGTCCCGCACGGAGAAACAAATCGCTGATGCCCACCGCTGCATCCAATGCGCCACCGTAATTGTCGCGGACGTCCAAGATCAAGGCTTGAACGCCTTCGGCCATGAGTTCGGCTAAATGGCGTGTGAGTTCCTCTTCGGTCTTATCGCCGAACTTGGTGATCCGCATGTAACCGATACGAGTATCGTTGAGGAGGTGATATTGCCACTTGTTGTTTTCATCGCGGTAATCGCCGAGGATCGATTCGACCGTAATGACGTCGCGGACGATTTCGATGTCGACCGGTTCGTCTTCGTCGAGGTGGATCACCGTGAGAATGACTGCCGAACCAATTGGGCCGCGCATCAGTGCGAGCACTTCTTGCATCTCAAGGCCTTCGGTGAGCTTGCCGTCGATGGCCACGACGAGATCGCCCGAGCGGATGTCGGCGTTGAACGCGGGAGTGCCCGGCTCAGGAGGACCAACGATAGTGAGCTGCGGCGGGTCGCCCAATTGCAAGATGCGAACTCCGATGCCGCCAAATTCTTGGATGAGATCTTCCTGAAACAGATCGCGGTCGGTTTCGTCGACGAACATCGAATGCTCGTCACCCCGTTTGTTGAGCACTTCGACCATGCCGTTCAGGGCGCCGTCGAAGAGCTCCTGATCGGGAGGATTCACCAACGACCAGCGGTCGATGACCGAATAACTGGACGACACATAACGGGCGAACGGGTTTTGTTCGGCCCGCACGTAGCAAGCATAGGAGACGATCGCGATCGTCAGAAACAAAAGCAGATTGCGGAGCGACACGACTCAGCCTCAAAGAACACGGTGCGAACAAATGCTGTTCGTATCGTATCAGTGTTCTACGAGATTATGAAGGGTGCCGACGGGGAGAGGTTTCGCGGCGGAGATTACGCAGACGGGCGTGCAAATCGGCGTGCGCACCGTCGATGACGTCGGTCCGTTGCTCCGTTGCAGGTGCCATGCGTGCTGCAAACGCTGCCGTGGGGGCAGGTTCAGCAGGGACATCGACGAACACGGGAGTGGCCGTTTCAGAAATCGACGGCAGATCGGATTCGGTGGAAAACCGGAGCTTTTTCAGGACTCGTTTGGTAGCCTCGGCGAAAGCACCAGGCACAGCCAAGGCAGCCGTGTCGGTCACGGATCCCTTGCCACCAAAATAGTAACCAAGCGGACCCGCCAACAAAGCGGGCAACAGAATGAGATCACCCACCAAAGCCACCGCCAATGTGCCGACCATTAAGAAGCCGAACTGCTGCGTCGGCGTGAAGCCGCTCAGGCCGAACACGGACAATCCAAGGCCACCGATGATCGCAGTCTGCAACATGGCCGGAGCACAACGATAGTAGGCAAACATGACGGCCTCAATGCGATTGAGACCCAAGGTAGTACCGCGACGGAACCAAGTTAAATAATGAATCGTGTGAGACAAGGCCAGCGCCAGTGCGATGCTCGCACTCAACATGATGCCGATGTCGACTTTGATGCCGAGCCAACCCAAAGTTCCGAAGATCACCACGAACGGGAACATGTTAGGAATCATCGCCGTGAGACCTGCCACAGCGCTGCGGAGGATGATGATCATCACGCCCGTCACGCCAACCGAGGCCCAGAAGACACTGTAGTTGAGTGTTTGCAGCAATTGCCGCTGAGTTTTGTAAACAACCGGCACAACGCCCGTGTAAACCGAACCAATCGGCCGCGGTTCGACGGATTTTTGCACGTCGACAGCCGCAGACAAATTGCTGACCTCCACGTTGGTGACGTCAATCATGTTGAAGCCACCGTCAGCGAGTTTTTTGGCGGTGGGGTCACTTTCCGCCGACACGAGAATCAGGGCATCCTGAGCACCCAAGGCTTCCACGGCTTTGTCAAGGTAATGAGGTTCTTCCATCTGCGTATCAAACGGAGTCAGATTAAAGAACGTCACGCCGCGCAAGCGCTGCCCATCAGGCAAAGTCCTGGGCCGCACGCCGCTTTTGAGTAGCAAATTCGCAAGCACCGATTCTTGGCTGTTGAGAATGGGTTCCGGAGCAGCATCGGGTGTGCGGTAGAGAATGCAAATCTGCGCCCCGTCGAGTTTTTTGCCCTGCTTGTGCAATTGCTCGACTATGATATCCCGTTGCTGATAAGCAACGAGCACCGGATCGACGGCCGATTTCAATTCTTCCACGAATTGGCCGTAGTCAATTTCCTTAACGCGCCCCTTGGGATTAGCCAAAGCTTCCACGCGTGCGCTCACGCGCCACAATTCGCGGCCGGTTTCGGAATAAGCGTCGGTGAGCCTCTCTTTGCGCAAGTAATCGCCGGTCAACAGCAGGGCACTTTGCTCTTCGATGCCTTTATTGATCGAATAATCGTTGCTGCGATCCGCAGCTATGCTGATTCCTGTATCAGTATTGGTCGGAGCAAACGTCGCGGCCGACATGGCGCGGCTGACTTCCGGAAGGGCTTCGACGCGGAATTGGATTTCGCGGATCATTTCGAGCCGTTCGAGCATCGTCATCCGATATTGTTTGCCGTCTTGTTCGGCATGGACATCAGCGTTGCGAATTTTCTCGGGCGGTACGGTCACCACGACTTCCATGGGAACGAGATTACCCAAGTTTTCTTCCAGCCAGGCGTAGTCTTGAATGATGTCCGTCTTCGGGCTGAAGAGTTTCAATAGCTGCACCGAAGTGCCAATTCGCGTTAAGCCAAGCGCAAAGATAGCCGTCACGATCACACAAATGACGCTAACAAGGGCGTGCCGTCCGACGACAAAGCCGAACAGATCGAGCAGCCAATCAGGCAGGTTCGTGCTGCTGGAGCGTTGGATTTTGCGATCGTCGAGCGGAAAGCGATAGAGAACCACCGGTAAGATCGAGAACAGGACTAGAACCATCGCCAACACGGCGACAGTTGTAAACAGGCCGAATTTCTGAATTGGCAAGATGTCGCTGGCAAGGAGGGTGCTCAATCCTAAGGCAGTCGCCAAGGACGCCAATATACTGGGCCACCAACAACTGCGAACGGCTGTTTCCACCGCGGCAGTCGTTCCCTGTTCACGGCGAGCATCGAGATAATAATTGATGAAATGAATCGCGCCGGCCAATCCGAGGACGTAAACCACGGCGGGCATCGACATTAGAATCGCATCGACCTTACCAAGATGAGGCTCACTCAAGCTCAGTAGTGCGATCTCCGCAACTCCGAAATAAAACACAATGGCCAGACTTAAGCCGGCGCTCAGAACGCCGATGGCAAAGACAAGAGCGGCGATCTTGAAGCTGCGGAAACAGATGAAGGCTAGGCCAAAGCCGAATAAACCGGCACAGCTGGAAAGCTGCACAATGGTGTGTGTGGCTTCGAAGTCGATGGCAATATTTTCGACGGGCGGTCCGCCCATGTGAATCGTTTCACGGGGAATAGCACATTCGTTGGCGGCAATGTCGGTAATTTTCTCGACAGCTTGCCGCAACGTTTTGTTGTCTTTGGTTGCTTCGGCAGTGAGATACACTACCAAGCAAGTCGTGCGGGTGTGATCTCCCAGCGAGCGGCCTTGGGCATCGCGTCGCACGGGCCCAACCAACGCTCCTTCCAATCGGGATGAAGCTTCGGCATAGCTCAAACTAAGTGGAGCAGCAGTGAGTTGCGCAAGAACGCTAGGTCCCGAGACGACCTGGTTGTACCAACGTGCTCGTTGACGAAGGTCGGAATTCTCAGCCGCATTCGAAATAGCGTCCTGACTGGGCGCAAGTTTGCGAGAGAGTTGATCGAGTTTTTCGGTGTTGGCGAGGGTGCAACCGTCCCAGCTTACGAGTGCGAACTGCTCTCCCGTGAAATGGTCACGAAACCACCGGAGATTGGAGGATTCAGAAGATGTGTTAGGTAGCCAGTCCTCAACGCGATTGGCGTTTGATTGAATCGCACGCCTCGCCCCCACGGGAATCAGGGCGATCAGGAACGCGGCCGCCAGCGCCAACACCAAATAGTTGGGCAGGCCGAACGTATTTCGCGCCAAAAAGGTAGTTCGCGATGTGTTTTGAGGAGCTGTCACTGAGCTAGGTTCTCGTCTTTCGTAATCCGTCACGAAGAAGCATGAATTGTTGAACGGGCCAATGGGTTGGCCGCGGACACCCCGTTCGTTTTGCGGTCTACCAATAGCTCTCGAAGCCAAGGCTTCCACCCAGGTAATAGTTGTCGCTACCACTTGAGATCGTGGTGTTGCCGCTCGGGACGAAGTCGAGTTGTTTTGGAGCAACGGCCAGATGGTTGATCAGCATGGCTTCCAAACCGACTCGCAATGACAAGTTGGGGCGAATATGATACTTGCCAAGCACGCCCGCTTGTCCGATGAACGCAATATTATCGCCTTGCAGGTCGGCACTTCCTGATGTCACGTTACCCGTCACGGCGAAGTCCGATTGAAGGTCCATAATATTGAGATACATGCCTCCCTTACACCATACTCCTCCACTCCACCGGGCTGTTTCGTAAGTGCTGCTGGCACCAAGTTGAGTGCCGATTAGCAAATTGTTGGTGTTGACGTAGTAGTTGCCGGTTTCGGTGACGTCGTCATCATCTCCGTCCGGGATGCCAAAGGCGTTCCAGTAAAGCTGTTCGCTCAAGTTGAACAACCGAAGGCCAGCCAAGAAAGCGTTGGATCGTGTCGGGTTGGCTCGGCGTACCCAGTGCCCGCTCGGTTCAAGTTCCATGCGATCTTTGAGCATGCGTTGCTTGACGTGATAGTTCAATTCAAAGTTATTGAACCAGCTGTCATACTTGTAATTTGTAGATTGCGCCCCATCGAATGAAGGATTGAATCCATCGATTTGGATGGGAACACTAAGATCTGCGCCGGTCAACTGGCCCTGTTGGCTCCAGTTCCCGCCGCCCCAAGCCACAAACTCAAGGTTGTGATCGCGGTTGGCATCATCACGGAAGAGAAAGCGACTAAGCGTGAGGCGTGGAGTTCCTTCGGCACCGGGGATATCGCCGCGAATGCCCAACGTATTGAGATTTGCTGTATCGTCCGAAACAAGCAAAATCGGATCGCGAGCAAATGTTCGGTTCATAATAACGGCGTCGACCTCTGCAGACCAAAAGCCGCGTCGCAACCAAGTCCCCGAGCTTTCCAAGATTGCCGGTTGGCAGCTGAAAAGCTGCAAATCTTGGCCGGTGAAATAATCCCAGGAGGGCGCGGAATCGTCGGAACTCGTGGACGGCAATGAGAGCGGTTCCTGCATCGGCACCGGCTCAAGGCTTTCGCTCGGCAACTCGAGCTTGCTTGAGGAAATCGACATTGGTTCGGCAGGGTCGGGCATCATCATTTGAGGCGGCAATTCGCCCAAAGTCTGAGACTCGAATAGGTCCTGCGCGGTTGCCCCTCGACTGGAAACCACCAGTCCCACCATCATCAGGATCACAACGAACTTTTTCACTGGAGAAACCTCCCACACGAACAAAATGCTCAACGTAGCGCACCGGGCGCGTCAGTATTCTCG
The DNA here is from genome assembly GCF_041737835.1 of Bythopirellula sp. Classification (NCBI taxonomy): domain Bacteria; kingdom Pseudomonadati; phylum Planctomycetota; class Planctomycetia; order Pirellulales; family Lacipirellulaceae; genus Bythopirellula; species Bythopirellula sp. The sequence goes on from NZ_JBGSQY010000031.1 coordinate 297,319, forward strand.
GACAGGGAAATCATCGACTTCCGGGCCGCGGGGATGCAGGAATAACCCTCAAAATCGGAAAAATCGTCAGAAGTCTCCTATTCAGAAAAGCGGTCGTTAAGCCTCGCAGTTTTGCTAAACTAGCGAGTCGCATCCGCTAGCAGCCTAACGAAGCAGGAATTGTTAGAATGACGGCGACGATTAGCATCTGCACCGCTAGCACGCATTACTCTTTAAAATGGAGATTGTCGAAGCATGGCTTCTTCACTCGCATCCTTGGTTCAGTGTGGTACGAAACTGTGGCTCGACTCGGTTGATCCGGACCTGATTATCGAGAACTTGGCATTCGGCGCGACTGGAGCCACCTCCAATCCCATCATCATTAGCGACCTCGTGAAAACAGGGCGCTTTGATGCCCAACTGGCCGAACTCACCAAGCAACCGGGGAGCACGGCACAAGCTGCCGCGTGGGCGTTAACCGATCAAGTCGTGGGCGCGGCGCAGCAAAAGTTCCTACCCGTTTGGGAACGAACCGCTGGTGATGACGGCTATGTGAGTTTTGAAGTCGATCCGCTGCTGGAAGATCCCACGGCTGATATGCCGCACGTTGAGCGAGTGGCTCGCTATGTGTCCGAGGGAACTAAATGGTCACGCGGCCACAAGAATCGCATGATCAAAGTGCCGGCGACCCCGGCGGGCTTGGCGGCACTACCTGAACTGGCTGCACGAGGAATTCCCCTCAATGTGACGCTGATCTTTTCGATGCGGCAATACGAAGAGGCTCGCGACGCGATCTGGCAAGGGGCACAGAAGCTCGATTCGTTGGACCACTTCAAGAGCGTCTACAGCATCTTTGTTTCACGGGTGGATGTCTACACACAGAAGCACGTCCCCGGATTGTCGAGTGCAGCGCAAGGGCAAGTTGGCATTCTCAATGCCAAGCAACTTTGGAAAGCCAATCAACAGTTCTGGGCCGAGCACCCGACGCCGCTCAAGCAAGAAATCGTCTTTGCCAGCACCGGCACGAAAAGCGCCAGCGATCCCCCCTGGAAGTATGTGATCGCACTTGCGGGGAGCGACATTCAAACCAATCCTCCGGCAACGAACGAAGCCGTGGCCAAGAGTGATGTCGAATTCAAGCGGACCGTGGATGTCTTTCCTCCGGCGGAGGTGATGAACGAGATTTCTACCGCTGTCGACATGAAAAAATTGGAAGAAACCCTGATGAGCGAAGGGATTCAAAAGTTTGCCGATCCGCAAAAGGCGCTGCTGGCTTTAATCGCCGAAAAATCGGCGAAGCTAGCCAGCTAGTCACCACTCCACGCGGCTTAGACGCAGGTTCCCCCCTGCCCTGGGATTGTGTTACGATTCAGGCTGTTAAATTGCCCTTTGTAACACATTCGACAGGCGGACTCTCATGGCCCTCGATCCTTACGCCCCGTGTCCCTGCGGCAGCGGTAAGAAGCTCAAGTTTTGTTGCAGCGACCTCGCACCGGATATTGAAAAAGTCCAGAAGATGATCGCCGGCGAGCAGCCCCATGCCGCCCTGAAGCATATTGAGGCCTTGCTCGAAAAGCAGCCTGACCGCGCGTCGCTGCTTGATCTGCAAGCCAATCTGCAGCTGTCGATGCATGAGTTCGACGCCGCAGAGAAAACGATCAATCACTATTTGGCGAAGCAACCCAAGAACCCTGCCGCCCACGCGCAGCGAGCTGTTCTGCTCGCCGCGACCGGTGAGGGGATGGCCGCGATTGGTCCTTTGCAGGATGCCCTGGAACTTTTGAATGACGACATGCCGTTGCGGGTGTTCGAGGCGATCGGCTCGGTGGGGCACGCGTTGTTGATCGAAGGCGAGTTGGTGGCTGCCCGTGGGCACTTGCTGCTTTATGCGGGGATTGCTCCCGAAGGTGACAATCTCGCGCTTGAGTTGCTGCTGCGGATGAACCTGCAAGCTGGCTTGCCTTTGTTGATGCGGGAATACTTGTTGCTGCACGATGCTCCCTCTGATGCAGCATGGAAGGTGGAGTTCGACCCCGCGCTCAAGGCTTCGGGCCGTGGGCAATGGCGCGCGGCCGAAGGAATTTTCGCGTCGCTGCGCGATAAAGTCGGTCCCGAACCGGCGATTGTTTATAACCTCGCGCTGGTGCGCGGTTGGTTGGGCGATGTTGAACGCTTTGCCGCTGGGTTGCATGAGTTCGCGCGGCTGGATGTGCCCGAGCATCAGTCTGTGGAAGCCGAAGCGTTGGCTCAGCTTGTGAATCCCAAGCTCATTGATCCGGTGCTCGAAACCGTGCGATTGGCCTACGCTGTGAAAGATGAGGACGCACTCGCCGAAAAACTTTCCAGCGACAAACGTATCGAAGAGTATCCGCTCGATCCGACGAAGTTGGAAGAAGATGCCGTGCGTCCGCGGAGCACGCACATCTTGCTCGATAAGGTCACGCCTCCGGCGAATCCCGATCTCAAACGCGACGAAATCCCCAGCGTGTTGGGTTTCTTGAGTTTCTATGGCAAGCGCACCGATCGTGGTGCGCAGCTTGAACTCACCACTGACCGCACGGCCGAGTTTGAAGACGTCAAAAAGTTGCTCGTTGAAATTGCGGGCGAAACACTCGGCGAGATTTTGGAAGAAGAAGTCGTCGCGGAAAAATCGGTAAGCGAAGATTCGCTGAGTTGGCGGTGGCGATTGCCACCGGGAACGCCCATCGAACAGCGCCGCCGCTTCGTGGCCGAAGAACGCCGCAGCGCGATCATGGAACGCTGGACGGCCAGCCCTCGCGCGGCTCTCAACGGCAAGAGTCCAAAGGAAGCGGCGGGAGACGCCGACTTGCGAATCCCGTTGCTGGCCAGCGCGTTGATCATCGAACAAGCGGCCGGTGAACCGAGCGAGCTGGAATTGTTCGACCGCGTGCGCGGAGTCTTGGGTTTGCCTCCGGCCGAAGTGATCGATCCCGCGGACGTCGACGTCGCGCAGATTTCGATAGTTCGCGTGCCGCATTTGAACCTGAGCAAATTGAGTGATGCTCAACTGATGAAGCTGATCGAGCGCTCGACCATGTTGGGTGCGAACCTGGCCACGCTTGTCGTCGCCGGGGAATTGGTGTCGCGTCCGACTCACGAGGAGAAAACCGATCTGAGCTCGGCGTTTCGTCAGCTCGCGAGAATTGAACCCGATTTGGCGAAGGCGCAAGAATGGGTTGAGAAAGCACGTCAGTGGTCGCACGCCAACAATCGTTCGGTTGCCGAGTGGGTCTTGATGGCCTTGGAGATTGCGATCCAGCGCGGCGATTCACCACTCGCTCAAAATCTGCTCGATGAGATTCGCATGAATCACATCAACGAGCCAGGTGTGGCCGAAGCAACGTATCGTTTGTTGTATGCCGCGGGGTTGATCTCGCCACGTGGCGGTGTTGGCTCGCCCACGCCACTCGCCATGCCTGCCAATCGGACAGATGCTCCCGCGAGCCGCAGTGGATTGTGGACGCCTGGCAGCGAAGATGCCACAGCAGCACCGCAAGGCAAATCCGCGATCTGGACACCGTAAAGGATCTGTGAACCACGAATAAACCGAATTCGTGGTTTCTCTCTTATGGCATACGCAAACCATCAACAGTTTTTGGCACATGCGATTGGCCTTGCCGAGGCGGGGCGGGGGTGCGTCGAGCCGAATCCGCTAGTTGGTTGTGTGATCGTTCGCGATGACCATGTCGTGGGCGAAGGTTGGCATCATCAATTTGGCGGACCGCATGCCGAGATCAATGCGCTCGCGCAAGCTGGCGAACGAGCTCGCGGGGCCGATCTCTATGTGACGCTCGAACCTTGTTGCCACCACGGCAAGACACCGCCCTGTACCGAGGCATTGATTCAAGCGGGCATCGCGCGGGTGTTTGTTGGCTGCGAGGATCCCAATCCGCAAGTCGCTGGGCAAGGCGCTGCGAAGCTGCGTGAAGCGGGCATCGCCGTCGAGGTGCTGCCCGACCAACAGGCGGCGAACAAGCTGATTGCCCCCTTTCGCAAGTTGATCACGCAGCGCCAACCTTGGGTGATCGCCAAGTGGGCGATGACGCTCGACGGCAAGATCGCGACCCACACCGGCAAGAGCCAATGGATTTCCAGCGAAGCCAGCCGCGCGCTCGTCCACAAAGTCCGCGGGCAAGTCGACGCGATTCTCGTCGGCCGCTTGACCGCGGAACGGGACGATCCGCTGCTGACCGCCCGGCCTACCGGCCCGCGCGTGGCGACACGGATCGTGCTTGATTCCGAGGCTTCGATTTCGCTCGAAAGCCAGTTGGTGCGAACCATCGACCAAGCGCCGCTCTTGATCGTGACCAAGGAAACGGCTCCCGTGGAACGGATCAATAAACTTGAACAATTGGGCGTGGAAATCTTCAAACTCCCCACCGTCCCTTGGCAAGAACAACTCGTGCGGCTGCTCGAAGAACTCGGTTCGCGGCAGATGACGAACGTGATGGTCGAAGGGGGCGCGCTCGTGTTAGGGGCGTTTGCCGACATTCATGCGATCGATGAAGTCCATGCGTTTATTGCTCCCAAATTGGCTGGCGGCAAGGACGCTCCTTCGGCGCTCGCCGGTGAAGGTTTAGCTGACATGATGGCCGCCCAACGGATCGTCGACGTGGAAATCAACGTGCTCGACGGCGACGTGCATGTCCACGGGTTCGTAGACCGCGCGTAGGTGTTGCACGGTCAGTCCGTGATTCCCGCGCAGAGCCAGCCTCACGGAGGTGGGGGCGGGAATTCAGTGTAGGCCGGAACAAGCTCCGCGCAGTTCCGGCAATTCACAGCGTGTTGTACTTCTTGCCGGAACTGCGCACGGCTTGTTCAGGCCTACATGCTTTTCAGGTTTGCCAGCTTGGCGAGGTTTGCTTGGTTTGCGCCCTCTTAAATGTTGCCAAGCAGACGCAATCGAACTTTGTCATCTTGTTCAACTTTTGCAACTTTGTCATGCCTGCGACGGCTGCTCATTCCAAGAGCGTAGCCCATCACGAAGCCATGCAGGCGATTTATTTTTGCTTCTATAATTTCTGCCGTCGCCATGAGACAATCAAGCAGACCCCAACGATGGCAGCGGGGATTGCTGATCGGCAGTGGACCGTGCAAGATTTGCTACGGGAAGTGAGTAACAACTAACCTGCCCACCCAATGGTGCGCGGAAAGGAACCTTTTATGGCTACATCCAAGACTAGTGTCCTCGTCGTGAACGTGCTGTTCTGGGTCGTGGCAGCCCTACTCCACCCGGTAGCGAATCTTTTGCCTACTGGATCGGGCGAGACACCCAAGGTGTTTTCCTTGCTGATTCCTATCCTATTCTTATTACTCGCGTTTGGATCAACCGCCATGATGTCTCGTGCGATAGGACAGCAGAAGGGCCAATAATTCTCAAGGCGATGAAATTTAATTAGCCCCAAAAATACCGACAGTGCCTGCGGTTTGATCAACTTGCCGAGCGGTTTTCTCGAAGCGGCCAACGATTTCTCGACTTTTTGCCCAAGCTGCCAAGCTTTGCCGAAGGGGCCAAGAAAAAGAGGACTGTCGGACTATGGACGGTGGGACTATGGACCGTCGACTATGGGACACTGAGTGGAACGAAAGCGCGTACCGCTAGCGCAGCTCAATGTCATCCCCGCGCAGGCTCAATGACCAAGGCCCAATGACCGAATGACCAATGAGAAACTGGCCTCTGACCTCCGGCCTCTCGCCTCTTTTCCAAATTATCAAAGAACGTCTCGCCATGTGGGCACGAAAGTTTTCATGACGAATAGCTTTCCCTCGATTTTACCCCATCCGCGCGGCCATTTCTTGCGCGATTTTTGGCCGGTGGGGATTTTGTTCACGCGGAGACGCAGAGGACGCGGAGACAGGAAGTCGATTTCTCAACAGAGGGATTGATTGGCTGGCATGGCGGGTAATTTTGACTTGGCTACCCGAGAGCAAGACGGCGAAAAGCGGTGGTCTGTTTGCTAACCGCATTACTTCATGTAGTTGTTCTGATATGTGCCAACTACTCTCAGTTTGCCATCGGAACGGAACGCAAAGGCGAAGCCGGTTCGGTAGAGGCTATCACTTCCCGGCCCCAAATATGCGAACGATCCCACAATACAGACCCACCCATCTTCTTCGGACATGGTTTCATAGTCATACTCAGTAAGGTCAATCTGAACGTGTGTGTGATCGCACCCTGCGTTTGGTGGAACCACGCTTACGGCCCGTTGGAATTCGCCTTGGACCTCCGCAACTTCTTCCCATTGCTCTTTGGCATGAATGTTCCGGGTGCGGAACATAATCAGACTAATTCCAAGGACAACACCGGGGCTGGGACCAGTATTCTCGAATCTGAAAGACAAATCGGGCCGGTTGGTAACGCCACTTTTTTTGAGGAACGGATTGACTATCGCCACCCACGGCCTTTGCCCATTACGCATTAATTCAAGAGTTTGCTCTGTTTGTTGGACTTGGCGACCCGTAATCCACCATTGCAGGCCAGCAACTACAAACAAAGCCGCTGTAAACAAGGCTACTATTTTTTCGGAACTATCTATCCATCCGGGGCGAGAAATCGCCCAAATTGCTACGGCAGCGAGAATGCAAAGGAGAAGAAATTTACTGCCATTAAGGATGGCATTGCTGACGCGACCGCTTACGTTTTCATTGGATTGGCACTTTTTCCGTTTTCGTGCAAAGAACTGACAAATAGCGTCGGCACCAAGCCAAGCGTATTCCCCATTTTCTTCCTGCCTTTCGCGATCTTGCTGAGGGCCAGGGCTTTGGGTGCCATCTTCGGATAGTAAATTTGACATTACGCGTGAACCATTGGTGTAAAATTATGTCTGCTAAGTATGAACACAATTTAGCCCCAATGCCACAATTCCTTACGAAAAGTAGCCCGCGGCGATGCTGGATTATTGTGAGCCGAGACGGCAAGAGCTTCAGTTGGCTGGAATTCTCTTAAATGGATTTCGTGGTAGAATATACGTATGGCTACCGATCTCTCAAACTCAGGACTGACGGATCACACCGAAACAGAACGTATCGTGCTGACGGCTGATACGTGCCGGGGAAAGCCACGCATCGCAGGTTCGCGCATTCGCGTGCAGGACATCTATTGGTGGCACGAAGTGGAAGGCAAAAGCGCCGATGAAATTGTGACTTCGTATCCGCAGCTTTCGATGGCCGATGTGTACGCGGCTCTGAGTTATTTCTGGAGCCATCGCGACACGATGCTCGCAGAGTTGCAAGCAGACCGTTTAAGCTACGAAGAGCAAAAACGATCCGCGCCCTCACTCGTGGCAGAGAAACTTAAAAGCATCGGCCATTTGAATGTCGCGGACGATTCGGTTTCATCTTGACGAGCATGTTGATCCCGCGATTGCCGATGGCTTGCGGCGGCGCGGCATTGATGTCACAACGACCGTCGAGACTCAACTGCTCGGTGCTGCTGACTCTGAACAACTTGCTCATGCGATTCGGGAGGCACGAACGCTGGTGACTTTTGATTCCGACTTCCTGGCGATAAGTTGTCGAGGAGCAAATCACTATGGAATCGCATATCGCTTTCAAGGCAATTCTCATATTGGCCAAGTGATTCGAGGACTGGAACTCATTTGGGAACTGCTTGAGCCTGACGAAATGAGAAATCAGTTGGAATACTTATAACTGTCCAGCTATTACTCCAAGCCTCTCGTCCTCAACCACCTTTCCAGCCAACCTACCGTCTGCCCGTGAGTGAGCGTTTCGGTATGCAGAAATAGCGTGCGCGCGTTGGCGAGTTGTTCGTCGGTGACGTCGGTGTCGATCAGCATCTTGCTCGCAGAATCCAGCTTTTGTATGTGCGTGAATAAGTAGACGTTCTCTTTCGACAGATGGTCGGTGAAGATGCTGAAGAGTTTTCCCTCGGGATTCTTTTTGACCCAGTCCACGAACATGTCGAGATTGCCGTAGCTCGAGTCCAAGAGGCCGATGCCCGCGATTTGCTGTTCGAGCCCGCCATGATCGGCTGAGCAAGCTATTGCTCGGTAGGCGCCACTACTGCCGGCGAGCAGGAGTTGGCCGAGTTGGGGTTCGTCGATTTTCCCTTCCTGATGCAGCGTGGCGAGCGCTTCCTCGACCAGATGCTTGAGGCCGTCGGTGTCTTCGAGCTTGCCGCAGGAGGAATCGGGCGCATCGCGCGGACCTTGGGGAAAGACCAGGATGATGTTTTGGCCGCTGGCGACAATCTGCTCGCGGAGTTTTTGCTTGGTCAGCGCATTGCGGACGTTGTTATTCCAGCCGTGGAGATAGACGAGCAGATTGGCTTTCGGCGTACGGCGAAAGTCGCGCGGCACGAACAATCCCACGGTGCTATCGGAGTAATGCGGATCGGCGGGATACGTGACTTTGTCGTAAGTGTGTCCCTCGGCGCGGGTCGGATGGGGATAGGGAGCGGACTTCATCGGCACGAAGGCGGTTTCGCCCTCGGCGGTCGTTTCCCATTCTATGGGCGCAGCCTCCGCTGGTGGAGCGGCGGTGAGGTTGTTGGAGATAAGTAATGCGAAGGTCAGTAGGAGGGTGCGTAGCATGGCTTTGTTTTGAAATTGTTTGTGTGAAGGGAAATAAGTCTTAACTTGTGTGAAACCTTGCAGGGGACTTACGTCCCCCGCTCGCCGGCTTCGCCGTGGATGGTGGCGATGACTTTTCTGCGGCCGCCGTGGTTGCGGTGTTCGCAGAGATAGATGCCTTGCCACGTGCCGAGGCAGAGTTGGCCGTTGGAGATGGGGATGGAATGCGAGCAGCCGATCATCGACGACTTGACATGCGCGGGCATGTCGTCGGGGCCTTCGCAGGTGTGTTGGTAGGGGAACGACTCCGGCGCGATCGCGTTGAAGCTGCTTTCTAAATCGAGCGGCACATCGGGATCGGCATTCTCGTTGATCGAAAGCGAGGCCGACGTGTGTTGCAAAAACAAATTCAACAAGCCGGTTTGAATGCCGTCGATTTCGGGCAAGGCCTCGAGAAGTTCGCGAGTGATGAGATGAAACCCACGCGGGCGGGGCTTGAGTTCGAGCTGTCGTTGGATCCAGGGCATAATTGCTTTCGCGAATGTCGGTTAGGGCTATTATTAGCACCTTAGATTCTAGTCATTTTGTGGCGTGTTCTCATTCCTACAAAACGAAATGTCCAACAGAAGATTTCGGAGTCGAAAGCTTGGGTGAGAAACCGTTTCAGGGGCTTAATCCTCGGGAAAAAGCTGGTCCCGCTGACCCACGTGTTAAAGTTTCACAAACGGCGCACATTTCGTTGCGCGAATTGTCAATCCCTCTTAACAAAAAACTTGACATCGTAAATCCTGTAGCAATAATCTCTTACTTGAACGTTAACAAAAGCGAAATGGCCGGCAACAAGAAGCTGTCGGCGAGCCGAATGGATCGGGCCTGGCGGCAGACCACGCGGCTGATCCATCGTGGTAGTTTATCCACCTCACCCGAGTTGGTCGTTCAAGCTCCTTCGAGTGGCTTGCCCCGCCGGAGACCAACTTTACAGCTGACGGAGTCTGAAACATGCCTGACCCAAAACTGAAGAACGTGTTTGAAGCCATTCTCAAGTATGGCCATGACGAAGATTTTGCTCCCCGCGTTGACGACCAGTTCAAGAGCACGCAAGCTCCCGCTGGTTCCCGCGAGAAGTTAGAAGTGTTGGCCGAGCGGATCCGCTCGGGCCATCCCTTGTGGCACACCGATGACCGGGCTGACTACAGCGGTCTGACCGGTGCCGTGCGTCCGCGTGACTGAGCGACGCGAATTTGAGATCCATTTGAAGGCCGCCGGCTGTTGTCCGGCGGCCTTTTTTTGTTGCTGTCGCCAAATTTTGAAGAAGAGAGTTGCGAAGAGCGGCCGCATTACGGGGGAGGGTGCTAGGCTGCGGCGGGCCTGCTAATTTTTGCTGGCTTAGCCAGCGATTTGGAGGTTGGCCAAATCGGTTTCGATTTCCAGGACGTTGTTCTGACCTTTTTCAAAAGGCTCGAGCTCGTCACGCAACACCAGCATATCCTTGGGGGCTTCGATCCCGATGCGGACCTTGTCGCCGCCGATGCGGACCACTGTGATGACGATCGAATCTCCGAGACGAATCCGCTGAGCTTCTTTTCTTGAGAGTACGAGCATTTGAGACCTCCTTGTTTTCCCGCGATGGGTCATGTGAACTTATGTATAGTAATTGGGTTGCCGCGAAGTTTCAATCCCATGTTTCGCGTTGGCCCGGACAATAACTTCTTGTGTTTGCTAGCGGTCGTTAACGGAGTTGGGACAACTCCGGCTAACTAATCTCGTGGGGGAGTTCGGGGGCTTCGACCAGTTTGGTGCGTTGCACCCGTTCGCCACGTGATCCGTAAAACAGAATCGAGTTGGAATCTGTTTCCCAGATCGCTGAAAGTCTTACTGCTCGCGGGCCGTAGAGGCAAAAGTACACCCCGCAGGGTCGGCCGGCTCTCGTGAGCAATCTGACAATCAGTTGGCAGCAGTCGGTTTTTAATAATTCCAGTTGGCTTAAGGTTTCGAGGACGTAACAGCGAATTTGCTCAAAGTTTTGAATGCGTTCGTGGCGCTCCAGCATTTGAGTTTGTTCACCTCCAATGAAGGGCGGAATGATTGGATAAATGTAACTCTTCAGTAGCTTGGCGATTCTGGGTAATATGGCGACAGGGTAATGTATCGGCAAGATATGCCGGCTACTAAAGCAGGAATGCTAGCGCACGCCAAACGGAATTTTGGCGGAATGGTTCAAGAGGGAAAAGCGAGTGAACCGCTCATGGACGCTGATCAGCGCTAATGAAATATCCATGTAACACTGCTGGGCGATCCAGCAGTGGCACACGTGCTAGCACCGGGGGAGCACAGTCCCTGGGCGTTGAGTTGCTAAGCTAAAAGATGCCCGTTCCGAATGAGTCGCCCTTTTCGCGTGGTGGTGCGGTGCGGGGGTGCGTCTTGCCGTGGGAATCGTGCGGAGCAGGCCGGCCGTGGGCGCGGTCGACTCGGCCGCGAGCCGGAATCGCGTCGTTGGAATCGTCTTGAAAATCGATGTCCACGTCGTCGTAACGCGAGATATAGCCGGGGACCTTGGAACGCTCGATTTCGTCGTAGTATTCGTTAATCACATGGTCCTGAATCATTTCGCGGCAATGCGAATTGATCGGGTGGGCAATGTCGGCATAGAGTTTCGCCCGGCCATCGGCATCGAGCGGCATGCGATCTTGCGAAAGCCCCGCGCCGCATTGGTTGCAATACTGCGCGCGCAGGTGGTTTTTCATCCCGCACCGGCCGCAATGGGCCGTGAGTTTGCGGCTTGGCATGGCGACAAAGGGCCCGTTCGATCCGTCGATGATTTTCAAATCGCGGACCACGAAGCAATTGTCAAAGGTGATCGAGCAAAACGCCTTGAGACGTTCGCCCGGATCTTCCATGAGTTTGATTCGCACCTCGGTAATATCCACGGTAAGTCTCCTTGCGAGGTGAAACGCCTTACCAGCCGCTGGAAGTTGCCAGCACAGTCCCCAAATATTGCGCGGAAAGCTTACGAGCCAACCGTCGTGCATGAATTGCCGAGCGGGCGATTCCCACCAACGTGGAACCGCTGCCCGTCATAAATTGTCCGAGGCAGCCCGCCCGAGACAATGCCGCTTTGATCCGTAGGATCTCTGGCGCGAGGCGGGCTGCGGCCGCATCGAGCCGATTAGTCATCAGTTCACCTGCCCCACCAATGGCTCCCCGCTGGAGCGTCGCGATCAATTCCCGCACGCGGGTTGCGGAAGCTTGGGATCGGGCGGGAGAGGGCCGTTCTCGTTCACCCAATTCCGCGAAGACACACGGCGTAGACAAGCCGCGAACTGGCTTGACCAAAACAAAATGTAAATGCGGCATTCCCTCGATCGCTGCAACTCTTTCACCGCGACCGCGGCAAATTGCGAAACCTCCGCCGACGAAACCACCTTCTAAAAAACAAGGCACGTCGCTCCCCAATTTGACAGCCAGATCGATAAGTTTGGAATGTGTGAGACCCAGATGCCAAGCTTGATTGGCCAGGACCAATGTCGCGGCGGCATCACTACTGCCACCTCCCAAACCGGCCTCGGTGGGGATGCGCTTGACGAGGTGAAAATGGCCATGGGGCTGGACACCAGCCATTTCCGCCAAAAGTCGTGCAGCGCGAAGAACCAAATTGTCATCTGCCTTGAGAGGCGAATGGGTACGGCTGCCGAGAGCCTGTTGGTCAATCGTCAGTGAGCAGGTTGACTCGTGCCGCGAATTGACCCTCACCGACCAGGTCAATTGGTCGTAGATGCGGATCGGCACC